>CAZXCE010000143.1:0-15626 GCA_964639175.1 uncultured Clostridia bacterium | reverse complement strand
GACTGAGTTCTTTCCGACTCGGACGGGGGCAACGAGCATGGTATCACTTCCGATTTTCACGCCATCTTCAATGATGGTGGCGTGTTTGTTCTTGCCATCATAGTTGCAGGTAACGGTTCCGGCACCAATATTTACCTTGCTTCCAATAGTGGCATCGCCTAAGTAGGTTAAATGCATGGCTTTACTGCCCGGGCCCAGCCTTGATTTTTTGACTTCGACAAAATTTCCAACCACAGCATTGGATGCAATCTGGGCACCCATCCGCAAATGCGCAAACGGGCCGACAGACGTGTTGTCTTCCAGTGTGCTGTCAAACACCAGCGAATAATCGCGAACCGTCACCCTGTTTCCCAATCTGGCATTGACCAACCGGGCGCCCGGATTGATTACGCACTCTTCACCGATGATGGTCGGGCCCTCAATCGTGACATTTGGGTAAATCACTGTATCCATTCCGATTCGGGCATCCGCATCAATGAACGTACTGGCTGGGTCCACAATTGTGACGCCCTGGCGCATCAGGTGGCGGAGCGTTTCCTGGCGAAGTCGGACGCCGGTCTCGGCCAGTTCAATGCGGGAATTGATTCCAAGAACTTCTTCCGGCGGTGAATGCAGCACAATTCCAACCCGATGCCCGTCAGATTTAAGCAGTCCCAGAACATCGGTTAGATAATATTCACCCTGCGCATTGGCTGGCGACAACCGGGCCAGCGCTGGGAGTAACAGATTGATTTCAAAGGCATAAATCCCGGAATTGATTTCAGGGATGGTTCGCTGCTGAGGGGTTGCATCACGGTGCTCAACGATGCGGCTAAAGGTTCCGTCAGCTTCGCGTAGGATCCGGCCATATCCGGTCGGGTCAGGAATATCGGTCGTGAGCACCGTCGCCGCAAAGTTGTTTTCAGCGTGAACTTCCAGCAGTCGTCGTAACGTGCCGGGACGGACCAGCGGCACATCCCCTGACAAAACCAGTACCGTTCCATTTTGACCGGCCAGCACGGGTTCGGCCATCTGTACGGCATGCCCGGTGCCACGCTGCGCTGCCTGGAGTACAAATTCCAGTTTTGTTTTTTGTTCGATGTCAGGTGCAAATTGCTGCAGTTCCTGGCGGATTTTGGCTTCGACTGCCTCGGCCTGATGTCCGACAATCAGGATGAGTTGAGCTGGAGAAAGATTAATGGCTGTGTGGCAAACGTGGCCCAGGAGGCTGCGTCCAGCAAGTTCGTGCAGGACCTTGGCCCGACGGGATTTCATCCGGGTTCCTAATCCAGCCGCCATAATGAGAATGTGTGGAGAGTGCATAGTGACTTAAAGACAATGTGACAAGATGATGAGATGACAGAAATGAGGACGTGACAGGGTGACGGGATATTTAATTCCGGTAACGGTCACCTGTCAGGCTTGTTTTACTTTCAGCGTTCGGGCTTTGCGTCGTTGGGACACCGCCTGTTGATAAACGGTAAACACAGCTTGAGCCAGTTTGGTAGGGCAGTGGCGAGCCAGTTCGCTTTGTTCAAGCAGGTCGGAGGCCAGCACCGGAATTCGTTTTCCGCAAACGGTGATTGACGTCGAGGTTGTTTCAGAGCCAGCGACTGACAGCAGGGCTGGTCCGGGTCTTCCATTTCGCAATTCTGAAGCCATCCGCAGGTAAATCGGCTGGGCGCCCTCTTCACGGTATTTGGCTACGACGTCGGGGGATACCAGAGTGTTATTGACCAGGACCACATCGAGTGACCCGGCGGGTATATAGCGCAACAGCCATTCAATATGGTTACTGACCGAAAAGTGATCAGTTTCACCCGGCTGGGTCATAATATTGGAAATATAGACTTTAAGGGCTTTGGATTGGGCAATGGCTTCGGATACACCGTGAACGAGCAAATTTGGAATGATGCTGGTAAAGAGCGACCCTGGGCCGAGCGTGATAATGTCGGCAGCGCGGATGGCGTCGAGGGTTTCCGGTAATGGCTGACAGGTTTCAGGCTCTAATCGAATATGGCGAACCCGTCCACCCGCCGCTGTGATTTTGCTTTCGCCATGGATGATGCGCCCGTCTTCGAGTTCGGCCACCAGTGCGACATCAGCCGTGGTTGATGGGACGATATTTCCGCGAATGGCCAGGACTTCGCTGGTCAATTTGACCGCTTTGACAAAATCGCCGGTGACTCCGGTCAGGGCCGTCAGAAAAAGATTGCCGAAGCTGTGCCCCCGGATGTTGCCTTCGCCAGGAAAGCGATATTGAAACAGTTGTGAGAGCAGGTATTCATCCTCAGACAGCGCCACCAGGCAGTTGCGGATGTCGCCCGGCGGGAGGATTTGGAATTCTTCGCGCAGTCGCCCAGAGCTTCCTCCGTCATCGGTTACTGTGACCACCGCCGTCAGGGAATCAAGCATATGCGACCGGGTTGCCGCCTGCTCCCCATCAGATAACACATAATGTTTTAATCCTTTCAGCAACGTGGAAAGGCCAGTGCCGCCGCCAATAGCAACGCACTTGAGATGTGGGGGGAAGCTTGAAGTGGTCATGGAATGCAATTTCCTGGTCTGAAAGTTGGGCAACTGTCTGTTGAATAGGCAACTACCGTGCCGCAAGAAGGCAGGGAAAGAGAGCCGAATCCACAAGGTGGTACTGCCAGTTTCAAATCATCAGCGAAGATTGGAAAACAGCAAAGTGATTGAAAGATTTGTATTTCCCCCAGGCCCCAGGCCCTCAACTCCAGGCCCGAGAATGTCTAAGAAACGCGCAAGAATACCCAAGCCCACTACACGCTGCAAGAGCTTGCTGTGAATGGTTCTATCTTGCTGATATGATTGAAGAAGTCGGAATCCAGGTCAGTGTCGAGATTTTGTCAGAAGTGAAGAATAAATGGTTAGTGGTTAGTTCCTGGTGCCTGGTGACTGGTGCTTGGAAATCAATACTTTCGAAGAAGAACCAGGAACCAAGAACCAGGAACCAAGAACCAGGAACCAAGAACCAGGAACCAAGAACCAGGCACCAAGCACCAGGCACCAGGCACCAGGTACTACCCACTATCTTCATTCATACAGGCTTTGCAAAATAGCCAGTCCATCAACTTTGGGCAGTTCTGCCACGGGCAACGCGTCTGCCACATATTCTGGTCGGCGCATCCCGAGCAAGGTACAACTGAGTCCTGGAAGACTGGTCAACACTGAAAGTGACATCTGGCTCAAGGTCAAAGTTCCTTTTGGGTAGCCGTGTGCATAGAGTTGTTCGCGGACGGCATCCGACTGTGGCTGGCTCTGGCAGGCAATGTAGCGCACCACTTCCTGGAGCGCCGGATTGATCAGATCTACAAACCGGTTTTGCCATTTATCAAAGATGGCTGGCTGCTTGTGCATTTTCTGGGATGTTTCCATCAACCATTCACGAATCGGATAAATCACATATCGCCCAACCACCTGTTCCCAGACGCCTTCGGAAGAAACCTGCAGCGCCAGTTCCTTGATATGATCGGCAATGCCATCTTCGTGCATCAACGGCACCCGAAAGGCCATGTGGAGTTCGAGTTCGTGGTCGGCCAGTGGCTTGAGAATTGTATCGAGGTGCTCGGGGCCAGGTGCGTGCTGTCCGGGAGGTACAAAATCAGCCAGCCGGATTAACTGGTTATTGGCAAACGCGTTGAGTGGGCGATTGGCAAGTGTTCCAATCCCGTGCTGACGGCAAAACTCAAGTGGGGTGAGCCCCTGATTGCTTGGGTGAAGTGCCACACCCGGCTCAAACAGATTCAGTGGAAACTGGACAACCCGAAAATGATGCGTGGCGGATACGGCTTCAGCCTGTTCAAGACAGCGGGCAATGCTGGTGTGGGTTGGATCTTCAAGCGGGAGCGGGTAGTTATTTGATGAGATGCCATAATGTCGCAGTCTTCCGGCTTCGACTTCGGTTTCGAGAAAAGCAAAGGCTTCGCGCACCCGGCGATAAAATTCCGTGCGGTCTGCTTCGGACGCCCCGCCGTGTTTGGCCTGATAATTCAAAAAATATTCAGGATTGTGCAGCAGAAAAACATCAATCGTTTCGAGTTCCATTCGCTGACGGCTGCGCTCAACCTGGGTTTTGAGAAATTCCGGATGGATGCAGTGCCACAGACCCGGTCCATACTTAACGACTTCAGGGAAGGTCTGCTTTTGAGCGAGGGCCATATTTTCGCCCTGAATGTAGCCGCCTTTGGTGACAACAATCACGTCTTCACGGTTGAAGTCCTTCAAAACCCGGCCAATGGTGCGCTCGGCACCCCCGTCGGTGTAGTTAGCGCTGGTATCAATCAGGTTTCCACCCGCCGTCAGATATTGCCGCAGGGCAGCTTCGTGGGTCGGGTTATCAACATCAACCCGATAGCATCCAAAGCCGAGCGGATGACACCATAAGCCGGTTGTTCCCAATGGGTTTAACCCAGGACGTGGGCTGGTGGAATCGGTACGGGCCGCACCTGGCAGGTAACTGGACATTGAAAAGTCTCCTTAGGGGAATACCAATGAGGGTTCAGGGTTCAGGGTTCAGGGTTCAGGGTTCAGGGTTTTCAAATTTTCGTCCTTTTTGTCTTTTTCGTCCCTTTTGTTCCTTCCTTTGGAATAAGACCAACCATTTGTTAAACCTTTTTATTTGGATGTCACTGAACCCTGAACCCTGAATCCTTCAGTACTTAAATCGCCGCAATAGTGGCTTGAGGCTGAAAGAAAATGGTTTTTTCTCTTCCGGTGGGGGCGGAGGCAATTTCACCACATTCGGTTTGGGTTTGGGTTCCAGGTCAGCCAGGGCGTGCAACAATGCCTGGGCAAAGTTTTCAGCCGTTGGGCGCCGGGCGGGGGATTTATCGAGGGCCTGCCGCAGGAGTCGTTCAATTTGCGGCGATAGCGCCGGGTTGAGTTCCAGTGGCGAAGGGACTGCCGTGGTGAGATGCGCCAGTGCAATCGTCAACGGGTTGCCATCACGGGCGGTGAAGGGCGGCTGCCCACACAGCATTTCATAAAGGATCACACCCAGACTGTACATATCAGATGGCGTGTCATATGGCTGATTTTGAAGCCGCTCTGGGGCCAAATAGGTTGGATTGCCAATCATCAGCCCTGAAAACAAGGCGGCTGGTGGCGGCTCAACTCGTTGTGGATCAAGGAGTTTAGCCTGGCCAAAGTCAATGACTTTGATCGTTTCCTCCGCGCCTGAAGAAACCAGAAAAATGTTGTCTGGTTTGAGATCCCGATGGAGGATCCCCCGCCGGTGGGCCTCGGCCAGTACGTGACAGAGCGGAAGCGCCAGCATCAGCGCCCGTTTGATTGTCAGACGACCTGAGTGGCGAAGTTCTTCAGCCAGGGTTCGACCTTCCAGTAGCTCCATCACCAGATAGGCAAAACCGGTCTCGGAAATTCCTGAATCAATCATCTGGACAGCATTTGGGTGTGTCAGTGTTCGGGCAACCACGGCTTCCAGAGGCGTTTGTTCCGGCAGGTGGGGGGCTCTGGCTGGAAGTGGCGGGCGAAGCAGTTTGACCGCCACCGGGCGATTGAGACTGATCTGCGTGGCCCGATAGACAATGCTTGAACTCCCGGCTGCCAGTGGCTGCTCCAGTTCATACTGACCATTGATGACCAGCCCGGAAAGTGAATTCCCGAGGACTTCAAAGGCTGGCTGGTAGCCTTGCTGGGCGCTCAAGAATGCGGCAAGTTGTTGATGGCGAATGGTATCGCGAGTTTTCCAGGCATTGGCGAGCGCAATGGCCGCCTGGGCAATCAGTTCGGTGCCAAATTCCAGGTCATTTGGTTGAAAAGGTGTATGTTTGAGGCGGGGACCAAAAATAATTGCTCCCACCAGGCTGTCATCAAGCACAATTGAAAACAAAAGTTGAACTTTTTGAGCCCCCAAGGTGGCCTTCAAGTCGCTCTCCGGAAGATCCGAAACCAGTGCGGCTGGTGGCAGTTCCCCTGGGAATTGAAAGAAGAGGTGTTGGGGTGGGAAGGTCAGGTTGCGCTCGTCGTGGATTTCAGGATGCCCGGTTTTCCACAACGCGAAGGCAAATTTTGCGATGGCCCAGCGCTCAGCCAGCGTTGTCACCAGATACTGAGCAATAACATCCGGATCGTGCAGTGATTGAAGTTCACGTTGCAGATTGAGGATGGTTTGCAGGTTTTGCTTTCGTTCCTGGATGGTTTGCTGGGCTGAACGCACCCGCTGATAGGCACGGGCATTGGTCAGAGCATTTCCGGCAATTTCGATCAGATGGGTGAGAAATGCCTGATCATCAGCCAGAATCGGCGAGTAGGTTCGTTCGGCCAGGCCCAAAATCCCAATTGGCTGCGATCCGTCGCTAATTGGGTAAAATGAAAGCGTGGTGTGGCTGAGCTTCTGGTGGTCAAATTCATCACCCAGTTTGAGGTACGGAAACCCCTGAACCTGAGCCAGTCGCATGGTGCCCTGGGGATCCTGCAATGCAACCAGGGCCCGCGCCACTGACAAATGATCCAGCACCAAATGAAACAGCCGTTGCAGCAATTCATCTGGATCAAGTGATCCGTGCAGCAACCGCGCGGCTTCGAGCAGGGCAGCCAGATGGAGCGGATTGTGATTTTGGTGCATAGCAAGCCCAGGTTTTAATGGAAATGACCGTTTCCATCAGCTAGAGTGTCAGGCAAGATGTGTTTGCTGTTGATCGAAAAAATCTTGGGAAACCTGATTCTAACCCAAGGTTGAAGAGACCAAAAGGACATCACGGACGAATTTAGTACCTGGTACCTGGTACCTGCGAACCAGTTCCTTCCCAGAACAAAGCCCTAAGCCCTAAGCCCCAAGCCTTAAGCCCAAAAATATGAGTTCAGAACCAAATAACACCCAACCGAATCCGAAACCCGAGGAACCTGCCAAAAAACAACGTGTCCGGCTCCCCAAGCTCAAAGCTGCTGATTTTCAGCATCCATGGGATGTGGCCGCCCTTGAAACCGTGAAACGGGCCAAAGGGCTCGATTTGCTGGTGCGTAAATTGAATGAATATGGGTTTGAGCGGTGGTACTACATTAACAACATTGCCGACAATGTGCGTGTGTCACAACGCCAGTGTAAATCAATTCACGATATGTTGCGCGAATCGTGCGACATTCTTGGCGTAACCGTCGAGCCCCAGTTGTACCTCAACCAGAATCCAAACGTGAATGCCTTTACCTTTGGGACACAACAACCCTTCATCGTGATTAACTCGGCGTTGGTGGATTTTCTGACGGAGGATCAGCTTCTATGTGTGATTGCCCACGAAGTCGGGCACATTAAATGTGGCCATGTGCTGTATAAAATGATGGCCAATTTTCTGTCGGTTGTGGTCGAAATTGTTGGGGAAGCGACACTTGGGCTGGGGACGCTGATTGGTTCGGGCCTGCTGCTCGCCATTTATGAGTGGGATCGTAAATCAGAGCTTTCGGCTGATCGGGCAGGATTGCTGGTGGTGCAGGACCTGGATGTTTCAATTGAAACGCTGATGAAGCTGGCGGGTGGGTGCAACAAGATTTATGAACAATTCAATCGGGATGAATTTTTGAAGCAGGCTGACGACTATCAGGAACTCGATAGCAGCATGCTCAATCAGGTGTACAAATTTTTGCAGATCTACCGACGTTCGCACCCATTTCCGGCACTGCGGGCGAAGGAAATCAAGAAATGGGCTGAAATTGGGGAATATACATCAATTCTGGATGGCACATTTTACCAGCAGTATTTACCGCCAGCCGGATATCTCTCGCTTCCGCCAGCCGGGGGGAGCGGGTATGGCAGGCCGTCGTCTGGCGGACCCACGGGTGGTGGGCCTGGCCCCCAACCCCCATCAGGCCAAGGGCCGGGAGAATCTTCAGGCCCTCGACCTGATTCGAAAGTGTGCCCCAAATGCAGCACCACCCAGGTGGATCCACTGGCAAAGTTTTGTTTTCAATGCGGAACGCCATTTGGAAGCGCTCCGCCTCCACGGCCAGGACTGACCTGTTTTAACTGTGGAACCCCAATCAAAAAAACCGATATGTTTTGTCCAAGTTGTGGACTCAATACTCGATTAGGTTAATGTGCTTGAGCCGCCAATGGTGATTTCTGACAGCCGGGGAATCCGAATCCGCATTGGCGGAATTTGAATCCGGGTCGGAAGCGTCATCCGGAGCGGACGAAGGTAGGATTCATCCACCTTATCAAGCGTTGCGGTGATCGTCGTTGGTTGACGATCACGGACAATGCTCAATGTGACGTTGCCTTCTTTGACCTTCGCCAGTTCTTCAATGAGATCCGAACTATCTTTGACGGGCTGATTGTTGATCGCGGTAATGCAATCACCCGCTTTGAGCCCGGCCTTTTCAGCCGCAGAACCAGATTTGACCTCGGTAATCAACACGCCGCCGTTGTTAACCCCCATTGATTGAGCCAGTTGTGTGGAAAGAGAGTCAACTGAGACCCCCAGCCGACCACGGCTGGGGAAAAAAAGTGCCCCTTGTTTGAAGGGCTGGCGTTTTTCAATGGTGGCGTTGAGCGTGAGTATTTGTTTGTCGCGAACCACCGTCAGCGATACATTGCCAGCTTCAGCTTTGCGCAGTTCCTGACGCAGGTCTTTGGTGTCATTGATGGCCACACCATTGATAGCGGTAATGCAATCACCGGCTTTGACCCCAGCTTTTTCAGCCGCGGAGCCAGATTCGACTTCGGTGACCAGCACGCCGCCTTTGACACCAAAATAGGCGCTGAGTTGTTCTGACAGAGACTGGCTATTCACGCCCAACCGGCCAGCATCCTGAAAGGCATAGGCAAAGACTTCGGCTTCTCGAAGGGCTTTTTCATTGCCTTTGAAAGCCTTTTCATAGTCTTTCATGGCTTTTTCAGAGGCTTTTGCTGCCTTTTGCATTTCTTTTTCGATTTGTTTGCGTTGTTCGTCAGACAGGACCTGTCCGTTTTGACCAAATCCATAGACCCGTGCCTGTTGCTGGCCTCGGGCTTCAGTGGTCACCGTGATATTTTGCTTTTTCTTATCGCGGAAAATAGTCAGTTTGAGTTGTGAACCAGGTTCGGATTTACCCAAAATGGTGCGGAAGTGCTCACCATTGACAATTTCAGTGCCGTTGATTTCCAAAATCACGTCGCCAGATTTGATTCCAGCCTTCTCAGCCGGACCACCTGGGACAACATTTTGAATATAAACGCCTTCAGCTTTCTTTAAACCAAGTTCAGTGGCTTTGTCGTCACTGATGGTATCGGAAAATACCCCGATAAATGACCGTTGTTTGTCGCCAGCAATGGCAAAAACTTGCTCTAACTCAGCCGCCAGTTCACCGTTGAGTTCAGCCAGATTTCCATCCATATGGGCGAGTTCGGCTTCCAGTTCAGCCAGGGCCTTGGGGTCTTCCTGGGGAAAGGGCCCGGTGGCCGCCTGACTCGATGAGATTGGGGTTGCAAGGCAAAGTGAGAGTACCAGCCCGCCGGTTGCCAGACGTCCCGACCAGCCAGTTAACGCATTTGGAAACACACGTGTCAATTTCATGCAGCAATTGCTCCTTCGTTTCTTCTTGAGATTATTTTGCTTTTGGCCTGTGAGGAGTGACCTGTAAACAGTTGTGAATGCAGTCTGGCGATGCGCACGCTGTACGGGGTGAAAAGTTCCGCAAAAAAATCTCAGGGCCGAAGAATGAAGAAAGTGGTTAGTGGTTAGTGATGCCAGTTAAGGGTTGAAAAAAGAGTGGTTTTTGAACCTGCGAAGTGGGTGAATGCCTCGTAGCCCAGTTCCTGGGCTGAGAACCAGAAACTGATTCAACTCTGAATGGGCATCACTCATCACTAATTACTAACCACTAAAAGGATTCTTCATTCTTAATTCTGAGCAGGGGTGCTTGACTTTCGCGCTTTGTCACTTTTACTCTCTTTCAGCACGCTTACCGTTCACAACTCTTTATTGCTCCAGATTTCAAGTTACCCAACGCCGGCGGTTTTCTATTATGGAAACCCAATACCGGCTGCAAACAACGTTCCTGAAGACGGAAGAGGTCTGTCGTCTGACCTGTTTCAGGTTCAGGGATTCACCGCACCACCGTGAAAGAGGAGGTTCGGCGCACCTCTCAAATCATTTTTGATGAGGGATCCCCTCGGTATTTTGCGCTGAAAACGCTTCATGACTGAGTCAAAAGAGCCAGATCCGTTAATTGGAATGGTGTTGGATGGCAAATATCGGCTGGACCGCATTTTGGGGATTGGCGGTATGGCAACGGTCTATGCTGCCACCCGGCTCCAATTTGGGGACACGGTTGCCATCAAGGTCCTGAGTGCTGAGGCGATGCAGCAACATCAGGCCGTCAAGCGATTTGAACGCGAAGCCCGTGCCGTAGCCAGCATTAAGCACCCCAATGTGATTTCAGTGTATGATTTTGGCGCCCTTCCGGATGAACGGGCCTATATGGTCATGGAGTACATCCGGGGCGAATCTCTGCGCGAAGAACTGAAAGCGAACGGACGATTGACCTCGGAACGAGCCGTGCAGGTGATGCGGGCGGTCTGTGCGGCGGTCCAGGCTGCACACGAGGAAGGCGTGATTCACCGCGACCTCAAACCCGAAAACGTCATGCTTGCCCGCCATCGGGATGGCACTGAGATTGTCAAAGTGGTGGATTTCGGAGTGGCCGAACTCCATGAATCAGCGGCAGCTTCGGCGATGACCAAGCTGACCGAAGTTGGCTTGATGGTGGGCACTCCGCACTATATGTCACCCGAGCAGTGTCGGAGTGAGACACTCGATAAACGCTCGGATGTCTATAGTTTAGGGATTATTCTCTATGAATTGTTGACCGGCACCGTTCCCTTTAATGCGCGGACGGTGTCTGCCGTGATCATCCAGCATGCGACCGAACCGCCCCGTCGGCTTCGTGATTTAAGCCCGGATATTCCCTGGTCGTTAGAGCAGGTTGTGTTGCGGGCACTGGAAAAAGACCGGTCACGTCGTCCCCAATCAGCGGCGGAATTATCCCAAAATCTCCAGATGGCCTTTGATAGTCTGCAGGCCCAGACCAATCAGACCCTGATCAGCCAGCAACCACCAACCCGCGAATTACGGGCGCCGACCACGTTTCCCACCCTGCCGCCGGTGTCATTTGAGACCGAGGTTCGAGATACCCCTCCACGTCCGCTGCGGCGTGGGCTCACCGGATATTTGCGGGTACCTGGTGGGACCACTGACTCCGGGTTTGTGCGCCGCCCGACTGGCTTTCGCCGGACTGCCTCACTGCATTTTGATAGCCTGACCGGCATCTATAACACCACCTATCTGTCACAGCGAATTGATGAAACACTGGTTGAATCAAAAAAAGTCACCGTGTTGATGCTGGGAATCGACCAGTTTGGACAGATCAACAATTCATATGGCTATCGAGCCGGGGATTTGCTGCTCAGAGAACTGGCAAGCTGGTTGCGCGACCAGGTTGGTGATCAAGGCATCGTCAGCCGGGCTGGAAGCGATGAATTTTTGATTCTGGTGGCTGATCAGGCCATTGAAGAAACACTCGGGCTGGCCCAGGCACTCCAGCAGGAAATCACCAGCCATGTGTTTCTCAAGTCAGAGGTCAGCGAAGGAATTCCATTAAAGGTTACCATTGCTGTGGTGACTTCGCCTGATGATGGCACCACACCCCAGGATTTACTGGATGCTGCCAGCCGGGCACTGAGTCAGGCCAAGCAATCACATCACGGAGGCGTCTACCGCCTGGGTGAAGAAGGCGATGATCGTTCGACTGTCCGCTTGAATTTTAATGCCTTTGTTGGGCGGGCACGGGAGTTGCGCCAGTTAAGCGACGCTTTTGACCGGACCATGCGCGGTCGAACCAAACCGGTACTGATTCAGGGACCGACCGGGCTCGGGAAAACCCGACTCACCAAAGAATTTCGGCGGCGGATGGCCGGCAAAGAAGTGACATTTTTGTCCGGCGCCTTTTTTGAAGCCGGCCAGGGTGCACCCTATAAAACATTTTATGACAGCCTGCGTGCGTCAATTCAGGCATTGCTTGAAATTGAGAATGGCCAGCAGGCTGAAGCTGTGTTTGGAACACTGACAGATCGGGTCTTTCAGGATTTTGGAAGTGACGAAGGGTTTATGTATTTCTGCGACCTGGTGCAGGTTGAAAATGCCCACGAGAAATACCTGACCTTCGAGTACCTGACGAATCTGTTTCTCATCCTGGCCCAGCAAAAGCCAGTGGTCTTATTTTTGGATGATCTGCACTGGTCTGATGAACTGAGTTTTGAATTGCTGGCGTATCTGGCCCGAGCGGCAACCGGTCAACGCCTGATGGTGATTGGCGCCGCCCGTTCAGAAGGGGTCACTGATCGCCATCCGCTGCGGAACTGGGTTCGAACGTTGAATCAATCAGTTGGGTGTGAAATCCTGACACTCGACCCTCTCTCTCAAGACGACACCCTGTCGTTATTGCGCTCAATTTTCACAAACCTGCGTATTTCGCCGCTTGCGATTTCACATCTGTATGTGGAAACCAAAGGGAATCCATATTTTCTGTGTGAAATTGTGCGATATCTGGTTCAGGAAGGCCGGATTGTCCGTCGCAATGATAGCTGGGAATGCGGTGAGCTGGACGACATTGTGCTGCCGCAATCCGTGGTTGATGTGGTTGAAGCTGGGTTGAGCCGGGTCAGTGGTGAAGCGCTTGATATTTTTGCCCAGGCATCGGCGATTGGTCAGGAATTTACCTTTGATTTGCTCCAACTGGTGACCAACCGGACCGAACGTGAGTTGCTTGATGCTATCGAAGCCGGGTTAGCCCAGCAGGTGATCAGCGAAATCGAAGACCGCGATGATGATGCCTATCGGTTCTATCACGGAACGGTGCAAAAGGTGTTGTACGCCCGTTTGAACCGACGGCGACGACGCTCGTTGCATACCCAGGTTGGGCAGGCGTTAGAGCAACAATACAGTACCTCTGGTCAGACCGGACGGGTTTTGGCCCAACTGGCCTATCATTTCTATAACGGGGGTGAGTTCCAGCAAACCCTGCAGTATGCCGTGGCGGCTGGAATTCAAGCGTGGCGGGCCTGGGCGGTGGATGATGCCCGGCGATTTTTTAGCTGGGCCGAAGAAGCCGAACGCAAACTCAACCTGGTCCCCGAAGTTGGTGGTGAGGAAGGCGCTTCGTTTGAAAAGGTCTCACCCACGCAACTCAAGCAACTGGTGGACCTCAATTTAAATTATGGCCATTTGCTTATCAGTTTTGGTCAGCTTGAAGACGCCGAGAAAAAGCTACAGCTTGCCCTGGCGTTAACCCGTCATTTAAACGATGAGTTATTGCGTGGTCGGACGTTAGGGGCGCTTGGTGAATTGTGCGAAGCCCGGAGTGAATATGCCCTGTCATTGCTTTATTGCCGACAGGCCCTGGAAATTCTCCGACGCGGAGGGGACACCAAAGCTGAGTCTCGAACCCTGTGCACAATTGGCATGGTCTATGACCGGTTGGGGCAACTGGCCAGATCGGCTGAATCACAGGAAAAGAGCCTGGCTTTGTCACGTTCGATCAAAGATCGAATGGGCGAGAGCATGGCCTTGCGCGAACTGGCGTATGTTTTGATCAAACAAGGTCAGTATCGGCGGGCAGTTGAGTGTGCCCAGTCTGCCAGCGAGATTGCCCAGCAGATGAACGACCGGCTTGGATACTCAATTTCCCTCAATATTCTTGGCGTTGCCTATCTGGCTCAAAATCGCCCGGACCGCGCCCACGAGTTATTCCAGGAATCGCTCAAGGCAGCGGCTGAACTCAATCGCCCACGCGGAGAGGCCATCGAACTGGCAAATCTGGGTGAATGTCAGCGGGTTTTGGGTGATTTTGGCAAATCTATGGATCTCAACCAGCAGGCACTGGCCCTGTCGCGCCAAATCGGCAGTAAACAGCTTGAGGCAACGGCGTTGTTTTTTCTTGGCCGAACCTACCAGAGCCGCCACGAACATGAACAGGCCCTCGATTACTTTCAACAGGCGGCAAAACTCATTTCCAGCATCAGCGACCGAATCCTGGAATGTGATGTATTGCTTGGAATTGCTGAAATCTATCTTTCACAAAGTCGCCCGTCTGATGCCATGGAGAGTATTCAGAGCGTGCTGACGACAACGGCTGACTTTAGAGCCCTCCCCTGGCGCTGGCGGGCATTGTTTGTCCAGGGGCGATGTCAGTTTTTCCTTGGCCATACCAAAGAAGCCCAGCAATCGTTGAGCGAAGCCGTTGAAATCGTCAAACAGCTTGGCAATCAGTTGAGTTCGGATGTGCCCCAGAGCGTCTACTTCGAAGACAAAAAGCCGTTGTCCCGAGCGCTTGAATCCGTCTTGATTGCTGTCAAAAATTTGGGATAGACGTGTAACTTCTGAAGAATGAAGAATTGAGAATGAAGAATGAAGAATGAAGAATGAAGAATGAAGAATTGAGAATAGACATTATTGGAGATAACTCACCAGAAACGAAAAAGAGACGGCGTCAAGTCAGTACCACCTGCGTGAGCGGGTGGGCAGCAGTGTGGAATTCATTTCATTTCTGGTAAATTCTTCACTCCGATAATGTTGAATGAAGAATTGAGAATGAAGCAACGGCTCGTCTCAGATGGGGTTGACCACTTCTTCTTCGGATTGACGACTCACGATTCACTTTCCTTCGCTCCTTTACCTAAATATATGGCTCAAAATACCCTCACGAAATTTCGAATGAGCGATACGTTGTTCACCGCAATTCGCTCATCACTTGACGCTGACCTCACCCGTCAATTTAGCAATCTGGTGCTGTACACTTCGTATGGAATCGTTCGCGGACGGGTTGGCCGGACCGTCACCGATAACCTGTCTGTCGCCCATGATGCCCGCCTGGAAAGCGTGAGCCGGTTGCGAATTGAGACCGATGTCCTCGAACTTGACGATGCTGAAGTTGAACATTTTTCAAGTCACATGCCGACGGCACGCTATAACAAGCTGTATGTCCGCATTGAAGAAATCCATAGTTTTGCTTTTGATATACAATCAACCCTGGGTTGAGATTTGGAGGTGAGAGATGAGCAGTGACTATGTTCGCCCAAGTTTACGTTCGCCAATGTGCGAAGCCCTGTTTAAAGCGATTCGATTGTCTTTGGAAAGTGATCGAACCAAGATGTACACCAATCTGGTGTTGTATACATCGTTTGGTGTTGTCCACGGACGGGTCAAACGCGACGACAATATCGGGACCAATGATTCACGCATTGAGAATATGATCAAAACCCGAGCAGAAAACGACGTGCTTGAGCTTGAGAACGTAGAAATCGAGCACCTGTCATCACATCTGGCAACCAAGCATTACACAAAGTTCTATCTGCGCACCGAAGACATCAACGGGTTTGCTTTTGAAATTTCACCTCAACAATTTACTGTCAATTTGTAGTGAGTCAGTGGTCAGTCGTTGATAAGTCAGTAGTTAGTCGTTGATAAGTCAGTAGTCAGTAGTCAGTAGACAAAACCCGAATCGTTGAATCCGTAGAATTCTTGAAAAGAATTGTTCCTAAATGACCCAAATAGAATCAAATACACTTGACACGAATTCCCAAATCCCAACACTCGACTACTGACTACTGACTACTGACTACTGACTACTGACTA
>CAZXCE010000142.1:0-15764 GCA_964639175.1 uncultured Clostridia bacterium | reverse complement strand
GACTACTGACTACTGAATACTGACTACTGACTACTGTCTACTGACTACTGACTACTGACTACTGACTACTGACTATTAACTTTCAACAGTGGACTTTTACGTTTTCAACATTTCTGGGAGGTTTCTCATGGGTTTAAAAGGGTATGAAGCAAGCATCACTCGCCTCGGTTTGCAGTTGCGCACTGCCTTGCTGATGACGCTGAGTGCAATGGTTTTGACAGTCGCGGTCACCTCAACCACGGTGGCCCAATCGGTGATACAGATTCGGGGAACGGTCACCTTTAAGGATAAAGAGGATGCCAAGCCGGAACCTCGTAAAGACGTTGAGGTTTCTGCCTATCGTCAAGACATCAAGGGCCAGAAGCCGTTGACGGTGAAGACGAATAAAAAAGGCGAATATGTTGTCACGCTCCAATTTCGTGGCTCATATGTGATGGTGGCAACTGGTCCCGAAGTTCAGGCTCAGTTATTTGGACCATTTCAAGTCGCCGAAGAGCGCAAAGTTGACTTTGAACTCGTGCCAGGCAATGGCACGAAACCAACCGATCAGCAGATTGCCGACTTTGTTGCCCGCAATGCTGCCCCAACGACTCAGTTGACCGATGAACAAAAGGCGGCGATTGAAAAGGCCAAGGAAGAACGGGCCAAGATCGAAGCCGAAAATGCCAAGATCACCAATGACAACGCCGCGGCTGAAAAACACTTCAAGGCTGGTCTGGAACTCTTTAAAAACAAGAGCTATCTGGAAGCGTCGGTTGAGTTTAAGGAAGCCTCGAAATACAACAATATTGACGCTGGCATTCCTTACAACGCCGCTGTGGCACTGCAACAGGCTGGCAACGAAAAGTACAATGCCAAAGATACAACCGCCGCCGCCGCACTTTATAAAGAATCGGGTGAATATGGCCTCAAGGCAATTGCCATGAAACCTGAAGAACCAAGCTATAAAGAATTGACGGCCCGTTCACTGCGGAACTTTGGGGCGTTGAGCCGCGATAACTCCCTGATTGAAAAATCAATTGAATTGATGAAGGAAGTTATCCCCACCAAAATTGACCCGAAAGAAAAGCAGAAGATCATTCTCGACATTGGCAAAACCTATGTTCAGATCAACAACAAGGACAAGGCGGTTGAAACCTTCCGGTCCTATCTGGCCAATGATCCTGACAACCCGGAAGTGAAGTATGAACTGGGGTTGCAGTTGATTGCCGATGAAAGCAACAAAAAAGATTTTGAGGAAGGATTGCTCTTGATGCAGGATGTCAAAGACAGTCCAAAGGCAACTGCTGAAACCAAACAAACCGCCAGTGCCGTGTTAGAAGCCTTTGCCGCAGCCGCTGAAGAAGCCAAGAAAAACAAAAAAGCTGGTGGCGGTAAGAAGGGGAAAGGAAATTAGGTTGAAGACATCAGGCTGAGGGCTCAGGGCAATCGAAGGGATGAGGGATGAAATCAAGGGCTGAGGGGTGAGGGCTAAAGAAAATGGGTTCAAGCCCCAAGCCCTCAGCCCCAAGCCCTCAGCCCTCTGTCCGGTTCGGACATCTGGCTCGACAATTCAAATCAGTTTGCGAAATCATGGGCATGTGTGAAAGGCTGGTCTCTCAGATCAAATTTTCACCGTGCCCGTTTTCATTTCAGAAAAGTTCAAAATTCCGCCCTTGGAATTCATCATTACTGCAGTCATTGCCGATCAGAGAGAAATACACAGAAAGGAAGTCAGGAAACATCGTGGCTACGATTCATCGCAGAAAATCAGTTCCGGTCAATGTTGGAGGCGTGTGGGTAGGGGGAACTCACCCAATTGTGGTTCAATCAATGACCAATACCGACACGGCGGACATTGCCGGCACCGTCGAGCAGGTTGCCGCTCTGGCTCGGGCCGGTTCGGAACTGGTCCGCATTACCGTCAACACCCGCGAAGCCGCCGCTGCCGTGGGCGAAATTGACAAACAGTTGAAAGCACAGGGAGTTTTTGTTCCGCTGGTTGGTGATTTTCACTACAACGGACACATTCTGCTGCGTGAATATCCAGACTGTGCCCGGGCCCTGGCAAAATATCGAATCAACCCCGGCAACGTTGGTTTTGGCCGAAAACATGATGCGAATTTCAAAACCATCATTGATTTAGCCATTGAATATGACAAACCGGTGCGAATTGGCGTCAACTGGGGGTCGCTTGATCAACAGATGCTGGCTCGAATGATGGATGAAAATGCGAGCCAGCCAGAGCCACTTGATGCGCGGGGAGTGATGATCAAAGCCCTGATTGCCAGTGCGCTGGAATCCGCCGCGATGGCTGAAGAATACGGCCTGCCGCATAACCGCATTCTGATCAGCACCAAAGTTTCAGAAGTCCAGGATTTAATTGATGTCTATCGGGATCTGGCCCGGCAGTGCGATTTTCCGCTCCACCTTGGGCTGACTGAGGCCGGAATGGGGAGCAAAGGAATTGTGGCGAGCACGGCGGCGATGTCAGTGCTGTTGCTCGAAGGCATTGGTGATACGATTCGGGTCTCGCTGACCCCACCACCGGGTGGTGATCGCACCGAAGAAGTAATTGTGGCTCAACAGATTCTGCAGACAATGGGATTGCGCAGCTTTACACCGCTCGTCACCGCCTGCCCTGGATGTGGACGCACGACCAGCACGCTCTTCCAGGAAATGGCGGAAGATATTCAATCGTATCTGCGCAACCAGATGCCGATTTGGAAAATTACCCATCCTGGTGTCGAAGAAATGAAGGTGGCTGTGATGGGGTGCATTGTCAATGGACCGGGTGAGTCAAAACACGCCAGTATTGGGATTTCACTTCCTGGAACGGGTGAAGACCCCCGGGCGCCGGTCTATGTGGATGGCGTGAAAGTTGTCACGCTGGAGGGCGCGGCGATTGTGCCTGAATTTCTGAACCTCCTGAACCGATACGTTGACGAGAAATTTGCTAAAAACTGATACGAAAGACTTTATGCTCACGGTTGAACGCGGACTCTTTCACTATACACACTGGGCAAACCAGGAAATTCTCTCAGGGCTCAAGCACGGCGCCCCGCCAAATCAGAAAGCCTTGCGTTTATTTGCCCATCTTCTCAAAGCCGAAGAAGGCTGGTTGCACCGAATGCAGGGCGGCGATACCTTCGGCATGAATTTCTGGCCGGATCTGACTGTTGAAGAATGTGAACACCTTGCCGACCAGATGCGCGAGGCGTATGACTCCTTTTTGGGCAATCTGACCGAAGAGGATCTTGGCCGGAAGGCTGTCTATCGCAACAGCCAGGGAACTGAGTACCAGACGGCGTTCCGAGATGTGCTGGTACACGTTGCTTTTCATGGTGCTTACCATCGCGGCCAGATTGCCATGGTGCTGCGGGGGGATGGCGTGACCCCGCCATACACTGATTTCATCGGCTTTGAACGCGTTGCGGGAAGCCCTTTTGAATGAAGAATTGAGAATGAAGAATGAAGAAAATAATGTGGTAATTGGTGCCTGGTGCCTGGAACATATTGCTTTCTCAGCACCAGGTACGAAGCACAAAGCACGAAATATCAGGTCATTCTTCATTCCCAATTCTTCATTCTTCATTCCCAATTCTTCATTCTCAATTCTCAATTCTTCATTCATCTATGGTTGCCTGGACACGTGAATATTGGGCCGAGCAGGCGGTGGAAAAGTCACTTCGGATGTGGAATCTGGGGTTGCAACCCGCCGTGAAGCAGCCCGTTCCGCGTGACATCCGGCGGATTCTGATTTGTGCCTACCTTGGGCTGGGCAATTTTTTGATGTATACGCCGACGCTCCGTGCCTTGCGCGAGCATTTTGCCGATGCCCAGATTGATTTGCAGGTCGGCAACAACACCGGATGTGAAGCGGTTTTAGAAGGGGCAGACTACTTCCATCGGGTGTATGACGTTTGTGCCAGAGCCAGTTGGAAGCGCTGGCGAAGGCACATCCAGGAAGTTCGCCAAAACCGCTACGACTTGATCATCAACGAATTCCACAGCAATTCCCAACATCTGGCGACAATGGTCAGTCTTTCGGGCGCACCCTATCGGCTTGGTCACGTGCGTAGCCCTGGATGGCCGGACCGGTATGGTTTTATTTACAACCTGCCGGTCACGATGCGCGAAGACCAGCACGAAATTGATCGCTATTTTGCGCTGGCACGGGCGCTTTCAATTCCTGAAGATCGCCTGATCCCCAAAACTTTCATTCATTTGCGGAAAGAAGACCACCTGTGGGCAAGCCGTTTTTTGACTCAGGTTGGGGTTCGGCAGGGGACGCCTGTGATTGGGATTCAAATGGGAACGTCGGCCAATATGCGCTGGAAACAGTGGGCGCCTGAGAAGTTTCGCCTGTTGTGCGAGCGATTGCTGGGCGAGCATCCCGAAGCCATTTTGCTCCTGCTTGGATCGCCAAATGAAGCCCTGATGATCCAGGACGCGATGCGCGGCCTGACTGAGCGCGTGATCCTGGCTGTTGGGGAAACCACGGTGAAACAGGTGGCGGCACTGGTCAAACAGTGTGCGATGTTGATTTGCAACGATAGTGGTCTGATGCATATGGCAATTGCGGTTGACACACCAGTGGTGGCCATTTACGGGCCAACCGATTACCGACGGACCGCACCGCTGGATGCGATGCACACGGTAGTTCGCAAAGACCTCCCGTGTAGCCCCTGTTTTCGGATGGAGGGTCCGTTTATCGTTCAAGCCTGTCCGCATCACAATTGTTTGACGACGATGGATGTAGACAGCGTGTATGCTCAGGTCAAAAAGACCTTGCCGCGTGTAAGCTAAAGATAGGGAAGGAGGATTGCTGATCAACCCGCCAGTTCTTTTGAATCTTTCTAGAGAATCCCCCGCGACTGTAGGCTGGTGATAAGTGTCACGAAAGTAGGCTTTTGCCATTTTGTTTTTGGATGACAGGGAACGTGGACCAGATTCAGGCAGAAACTTGTCCTCCATTTCATAGTCAGGCCAAATTGAATACAATCAAGAAGTCTAATCGTGTGACAAACCATTCCTGACCAACTCACAATAAGTTCCCCGCAAAACCTATTTTCTAAAAATCCAGAATTTATGTGTTTTTCCAGTTGAGAAACTCCTATGTCAGATTTACAACCTGCTGAGGTACTCCAGCCTTCTGGGGGAATTCAGAGTGAGTCCCCAGGTATTATTTCACTATTGGGATCCGTCTTTACTTCGCCAGCCAAAACGATGGCCGGGCTGGCGATTTTGTCCATGTTCGTCTATTTAAATTCAATCGGGAATGGATTTGCTTACGATGATGTGCTGATTATTGAGAAAAACCTGCTCATTCGCAGTGTTTTTAATATTCCGAAGTTATTTATGATCGGATATTGGGATACCTGGTATGCCGGTGCTGCTGCATATCGGCCCTTCCTGATGATGACCTTTGTCCTCAACTACGCTGTGAGCGGGACAGAAGCCTGGAGCTATCATCTGGTGAATGTGCTGCTGCACGCGGCCAATAGTTGTCTCCTGTATTTCCTGCTCATTCGGTATCAGGTCAGGTTATCGCTGGCGGCTGTTGCCGGAATCATCTTTGCCATTCACCCGGTTCACACCGAAGCCGTTTCAAATGTGATTGGACGGGGTGAGGTCCTGGCAGCTTTTTGGTGCGGGGTGTCCTGGTTGTGCTGGAAAGAGTACCAGGAAACCTCATCACCCTTCCGCAAATATGGTTTGTTTCTGGCCGCGAGCGGCGCCTATTTGATCGGATTGCTGACCAAAGAATCCATCATCGTCTTGCCGGTATTGCTGTTTGGGTTAGATTTGTTTCGGGTTGATCGTGTGGCTGAGTTGCGTCAATTTGGTGGGCGATTCCTCAAGCTGGCGGTGCCGTATCTGGGTTTTGTTGGGGGACTGGCGATCTATTTTGGGCTACGTTCGATGGCTGGCCAAATTCTGAGTCAGAGTTCTGAGATTAGCCTTTCGGAAATGGCGAAACTCTCGTACTGGGGACGCCTGGCGACCATGGCGTCTATGGGTCTAGAATATTTCCGGTTGCTGATCGTCGGGTACCCACTCCGACCATATTATGACCCGTTGACTTTTGGGGTTTTGTCGAGTCCAAACTGGCGGTCCTGGCTGGGTTTGTTTGGGGTGATTGGGTTGGCGCTCGGGGCCGTTGTTGCCTATCGCCGGGCGCCAATCGTCACCTTTGCCATCGGGTTTGTTTTTGTCACCCTTGGGCTGTTTAGCAATATTGTGTTTCTGGTTGGATCGCTGGTGGCTGAGCGGTTTCTCTATTTACCTTCAGTTGGATATGCCCTCTTGATTGCCTGGCTGGCTGAGCAATATGTATTTTCGGCGTTTCGATCTGACAAACCAGCCAGCGGTCGGTTCATTGCGGCAGTGGTTTTGCTGGTCTGGTGTGTGGGATATATTGGGATAACCGCACGCCGAAATCTGGATTGGGCCAATAATGAAGTGCTCTTTACCCGCTTTATCGAAACAGATCCAAAGAGCTCGTTAGGGTATACCATCCTGGGTGATATCTTCTTTCGGCGCGGCGAGATTCCCGAGGCCCGACACCTGTTTGAAAATTGCCTTTCTCGTTCCCCTTCATCGTTTGCCGGGCATTGGGGCTTATGCCAGATTGATTTTCAGGAAGGGAAAGCGCTCGACTGCCGGAAGCGAGTTGATTTCTTATTGGGATTTGAACCGCCACAGTTGTTGCCTCCAGCCAATGACTGGGCGCAAGTTCATATGCTCAATGCGCGACTCTTAGCCCAGGAGCAAAACTGGGGAAAAGCTATCCTTGAGGCCGATCGGGCAGTTGTCCTCAGTCCAGTTGTTCCGGATGCCCAGCTCCTGGCGGCTGATATTCGAGTGCAGGCCAATCAAATGGATGCTGCTTTGCGACTCTATCAAGCCTTGATTCGTCAGTATCCAGATTTTGATCGCGGCTTGAACAATTACGGTGTGGTTTTGCTGCGGCTGGGGAAATTGACTGAGGCCGAAGCCCAGTTTCAGCAGGCACTCCGACTCAACCCGGATTCGACAGTCGCCGCTCGTAACCTGGGACTGGTACAATCCAGACTCCAATCTGTCCCCAAATAACCTCCAGGTCATGTGTTATGCCGACCATTGAAACTGAAGCCTTTGCCCTGCGGACCTATCCATTTTCAGAACATCATAAAGTCTGTGTCTTCTTTACCCGTCAGGTTGGTGTCGTGCGGGCTGTTGCTCATGGTTCGCGGCGGCTCAAGAGCAAATACGGCGCCGGGCTGGAGCTTTTTTCACAGGTGCACCTCAAATTTCGCGAGCGCGAAGGCCGTGACCTGGTCGAACTGGCCGATTGTGAACTCGTGAAGTCTCATTTTGAGGCGGCAGCCAACCCGGAAATCGCCGCAATTTTGAGCTACTGGAGCGAGTTGATTACTGAGTTTTTACCGGCCCACCAACCCAATGATCACATCTATCGGCTCCTGGCAGCACTGTTGCCCTGTGTTGAGTCTGAACTTGACGCCACTGACGCTTTGCTCAGATACTTTGAAACCTGGCTGCTCAAGCTCTCTGGTTTTTATCCTGATTTATCTCTGTGTGTGACCTGCGGGACTACCTTTCCCAGCCAGGAATCATTGTATCTGGCACGCGACGGCACACCAGAGTGCGCCAGTTGCAGCGAGCGGCGCGGGTTGGTTCTTTCACCGGCTTCACGTCACCTCATTGGGCGCATTTTGCGATGTCCTCCCGCAGAATTTGCCACCGTTATCATTGAACCCCAGACGGGACGTGTCCTGGAAGAATTGAACCAGCATCTGATTCGGACTTCTTTAGAGCGCGAATTGAAAGCCTACACCGTGCTCAAGCAATTGCGAGAGTTTTCACTTTAGTCGGTCTTCTTAAGGAAAGGATGACTTATGACGTATGGATTATGACCGATACATGATTTTCAATCAGTGAAATAGTTCTATTTCCGCCTCATAGTTCATACCTCATAGCTTCGTACATCGCCCCTTCATCCCTTCGCTTTGCATTCTGTGCTGGATTCCACAAACGACTGACTACTGACTATTCACTACATTCAAGTTTGGAGATACCAATGGCTGAAAAATCAACAAAGCGAGTTTATCTCTTTGCAAATGGCACTGCCGACGGCAACGGCCAAATGAAAGATCTGTTGGGTGGTAAAGGTGCAGGTCTGGCTGAAATGATGCTGGCCGGCTTGCCGGTTCCGCCAGGATTTACCATCACCACGCATTCCTGCAATGAATATTACTCGGCAGGGAAGGTGTTTCCCGCCGGGTTGTGGGACGAAGTCCTGGCCGCCATGAAAACAGTTGAGCAAGCGACCGGAAAGGGTTTTGGCAATCCTGAAAATCCGTTGCTGGTTTCAGTTCGGTCGGGCGCAAAGTTTTCGATGCCGGGAATGATGGATACCGTGTTGAACCTGGGTCTCAATGATGTGACAGTTCAGGGGTTGGCAAAATTAACCTCTAACGAACGATTTGCCCAGGATGCCTATCGCCGCTTTATCCAGATGTTTGGGCGCATCGTGCTTGGGATTCCGGGTGAAAAATTCGACCACATTTTCGAGCATGCCAAGCACCACAAAGGCGTTCACCTTGACACGGATCTGACCGCCGATGACTTGAAAGAAATTGTCGTCAAATTCCAGTCGGTGGTGTTTAAAGAAACCGGCCAGTCCTTCCCAAGTGACCCCTACAAACAACTTGAACTCTCGATCCAGGCCGTGTTCTCGTCCTGGTTTGGTAAACGGGCGGTGGACTATCGCCGCGTCAACAAAATTCCAGACGACCTGGGCACTGCCGTCAACATTGTGGCGATGGTCTTTGGCAACATGGGCCAGGATTCAGGAACGGGCGTGGCCTTTACCCGCAATCCTTCGACGGGTGAACGGCTGCTGTTTGGCGAATACCTGACCAATGCCCAGGGCGAAGACGTGGTGGCGGGCATCCGGACCCCAGCCAAAATTGCACACCTCCAGGATGAAATGCCCGAAGTGTATGCCGAATTTGCAAAAGTTGCCGAAACCCTGGAGCGGCATTATAAGGATGTGCAGGACCTGGAATTCACCATCGAACGCGGCAAATTGTGGATGCTCCAAACCCGCAATGCCAAGCGCACTGGCCCGGCGGCGGTAAAAGTCGCCGTGGATATGGTGCACGAAGGGATTTTATCCAAAGCTGATGCCGTTTTGCGGGTTGAGCCTGCTCAGCTTGACCAGCTTTTGCACCCACGCGTTGATCCAGAAGCCGCTGTGAGCTTGCTGGCCACCGGGTTGCCGGCCAGTCCTGGCGCTGCTGTCGGAACAGTGGTATTTGATCCAGACACGGCTGAAACCCGTGGGAATGCTGGTGAAAAGGTGATTCTGGTCCGGGTTGAAACGTCACCGGAAGATTTCCACGGAATGGTGGCCGCCCAGGCGATTTTGACCGCTCGCGGCGGAATGACTTGTGTAGCTGGAGATACTCGGATTTTAACAAATCGTGGAGTTCTGGCGGCTGAAACAGCTTTTGGCTTACTTGAGCAGGGTGAGACTCTTCGCATTTTGTCTTTTGATACTAAAAAGATGCAGCCTATTTGGCGGAGTGTTATTGCTGCTGGGTGTAAAGTCTCTGAAGATGTTCGTACTGTCGCTGTCTCACAAACCGGTCAGGCTGAGAAAAATATATTACGCCTAACCGGAGATCACAAAATGTTCACCATCAATAATCGTAAGTTGGTCAAGAAACGACTTAATACCGTTCTGGAAGATGGTGATTTTCTGACAGTCGTAGATCAAATTCCTGGTCTGAGTCGAAAGCCGGTTTCATCTTCACTGGCTTATCTAGTTGGCGCCCTTTTGTCGGATGGACATATTTCCCTCAAACCAACAAAGGGACAAATCACTTTTATCCAAAAACCAACTGAGGAAAAAGCTGAGTTCATTGCTGCGGTTGAATCAGCCTTTGAAGCATCGTTTGGTATTCCGTTTACTTCGGTCCGATCACGTACCACCGAAAGTGTTCTTAGGGGGCGAGTGATTCGGGGAAGTGTTGAAGATCGAATCTCGTCACGTCGAGAGCCAGCCGCAAAAATTGCCGAAATTCGTGACAATTTGAGTACCTGGGCTTTGTCCTTAGACCGTTCTGCGCTCTTGAACTTTCTTGCTGGTTTTGTAGATGGGGATGGGACCTATGCAGTGGGATCAAGTGCCGTTCGACTGCAAATTGTTGTTTCACAGCACAAAGTCAATCTTTTAGAAGGTCTTGTTGTTGCTTGTTTAAGATTGGGTATTCTCCCTCAAGTGACCAATAACCGCGAGGCTTATTTGGTGCAAATTACGGAGAGGGTAGAAGAAATTCTAGCCTTCACGCATCGAGTTAAAGCTGAAATCCCTGTTCGTCAAGTTGGGGCTAAATGTTTCTCCATAAAGGCGCTTTTTGACGACATTGTGGAAGACGTCAATTTTATGGGTCGTGTTCGTGAAGGTATCAAGCGAAACATAATGTTTGGAGCTGACAAAATCCGTCGTGACATCCTTCCTCTGTGCGGCGATCAAGCTCAAGCTGATTTACAAGGGTTGCTTAATTCATCGTTACGCTCTTATCGGGTGAGGCAAGTTGAAGAACCTGAAACTTCACTGGTTTACAACTTTGAAGTGGATGCCAGCGATGATTTAGATAAAAACTTTGTTGTTTTCTCCAGCAGAATGACTCCTATTCTCATTTCAAATAGTCATGCTGCCGTGGTTGCGCGTGGGATGGGGAAATGTTGCGTTGCCGGCTGTGGAAGCCTCGAAATTGACTATGACGCCCGGCAGTTCAAAGTTGGCGACCGTGTGATCAAAGAAGGGGACTACATCACGCTCGATGGTTCAACCGGGCGCGTGATCGAAGGCCAGGTCCCATTGATTGAACCCGAAATCACTGGTGATTTCCGCGAGTTTATGAGCTGGGCCGACGAATTCCGAACACTCAATGTCCGAACCAATGCCGACACGCCGCACGATTCACACGTGGCGCGTGGATTCGGAGCTGAAGGAATCGGATTGTGCCGCACCGAACATATGTTCTTTGAAGGCAACCGCATTGATATGGTCCGGCAGATGATCATGGTGGCGTCAGAGTACAAACGACTTGAATCTGAACGGTCACTGGTCCATCAGGAAATTGCCAAGGAAACGGCCAAAGCTGGTGGTGGAAAAGACAAACTGGCTGAACTCAAGAAACAACAAGCCAAACTCGACAAGAAAATCGTCAAGCCCAAACAGCTTTTTATGGGAGCGCTGGCGGCCCTGCTGCCGATGCAACGAGAAGATTTCATTGGTATCTTTACTGCCATGAATGGGCTGCCGGTTACAATCCGCTTGCTGGATCCGCCGTTGCATGAATTCCTGCCTCATTCGGTGGAAGATATGAAACTGCTGGCCAAAAAAGTCGGCCTGACGCCGAAAGTGGTCGAAGCCAAAATCGAAGCGCTCCGCGAAGCCAACCCGATGCTTGGTCACCGTGGATGCCGACTCGGACTTGTCTATCCGGAAATCACGGAAATGCAGGCCCGGGCCATTTTTGAAGCGGCAGCGCACGTGCAACAACACGACGTTAAAGTCTTGCCCGAAGTCATGATTCCACTGGTTGGCGATGTGCAGGAATTTGTCCGTCAGGAACACATTGTCCGTCGGGTGGCCAACGAAGTGATGGATGCGACTGGCGAAAAATTTGACTACCTGGTTGGCACCATGATCGAGCTGCCACGGGCGGCTCTGACGGCTGACAGGATTGCCACGGCTGCCGAATTCTTTAGCTTTGGGACCAACGACCTGACGCAGACGACGTTTGGATTGTCGCGCGACGATTCCGGAACGTTTCTGCCGTTCTATGTCGAAAACAAGATTCTCAAAGACGATCCGTTCCAGGTGCTTGATCAGGAAGGGGTTGGCCAACTGGTTGAAATTGGTGTCAAAAAAGGCCGCAGTGCCCGTCCTGGGATCAAGATTGGGATTTGCGGCGAACATGGCGGCGAACCATCAAGCGTCAATTTCTGCCACCGGGTCGGGATGAATTACGTTAGTTGCTCACCATACCGGGTGCCGATTGCCCGTCTGGCAGCCGCTCAGGCTGCCCTGGCTGAAAAATCCGGTGAATCACAGCAGGCGATTTCACGCACTGCCTGATAAAACTTTTGGAGTGCGGCGGCTTGACGCCGCTTTCACAGAGCGCTATCAAGCCGCCGCACTCCAAAACTTCTTTTCCCTCATCTGGTCCTCCTATGCAAAAACGCCTCTCAATTGTCATTCCTATCTACAATGAAATCAAAACATTGCGGTTGATTATCGAGCGGGTGCAGGCCGTGGACATTCCGCTCGAAAAAGAGCTGGTGTGTGTTGATGATGGTTCAACCGATGGCACGCGTGACTTGCTGGCTCAATTAACCCGCGAATATCCCAATGTCCGGGTATTTCTTCAGCCGAAAAACTGCGGAAAGGGTGCGGCACTGCATGAGGGATTTCGGCAGGCAACCGGCGATTTTGTGATTGTTCAGGATGCAGACCTCGAATATAACCCTGAGGATTATCATAAAGTGCTGGCACCGCTCATCGAAGGCGAAGCGGATGTGGTCTACGGCTCTCGATTTTTAGGCGGTGATGTGCGCCGGGTGCTGTTCTTCTGGCATTCAGTCGGAAACAAATTTCTGACCTTACTCTCAAACATGATTTCCGATCTGAATTTGACAGATATGGAAACCTGCTATAAAGCCTTTCGCCGTGAGGTCATCCAGTCATTTAAGCTTGAACAAAACCGATTTGGATTTGAGCCGGAAATTACGATCAAAATCGCCCGCCGTCGTCTGAGAGTGTATGAAGTCGGAATCAGCTATCATGGTCGAACTTATGAAGAAGGAAAAAAAATTGGGTGGAAAGATGGAGTTCAGGCCCTCTGGTGTTTGGTGAAATATGGATTCACCGTACCTGTTGAACCCTATCACGCCCCCCACTCAAACCTGGAAGGGAGCACACCTGCAAGCTCCAGTTCACCGGCATCAGTTTCGGTTTCGAAGAAATAAAACCTTGCCCGGTGTTGGTTGGTGTTAGATATCTTTAAAATCAAACCTTTATTTTTCAACTGTTTCATTCTCAGAGTTAAGTTTATTTTGGAATGTATATGAAGCCAGTTTCCAGAGGTCAAAAATTCAAGTTGTCAGATGTCACTCCGCTTCAATCAATCGAAGTCGGCGTGGCGCTCACGTTTGCCGCACCGCAAGTGGCTGATGTGACGTGTTTTGGCGTTGATGGGCAGGAGAAGCTCTCTGATGAGCGCTACATGATTTTCTATAACCAGAAAACCTCACCCTGTGGCGGACTTCGCCTGCTTGGCGCTCAGGGAAGTGATGCCGAACGGTTTGCCGTTGATTTGAGCCGACTTCCGCAATCAGTTCAAAAGCTGGTCTTTACGGCCACGATTGATAGCGTCGGCGTGATGTCACACCTGACGAGCGGCTACCTGCGAATCTCAGCCAGTGGGGCCGAAGTGGCGCGGTTTAGCTTTTCCGGCGCCGATTTTGCCCAGGAAAAGGCGGTGATTTTGGGTGAACTGTATTTGAAGGATGTCTGGCGGTTTGGTGCCGTGGGGCAAGGATTTAATGGCGGACTCAGTGCCTTGCTGAAACATTTTGGCGGTGAAGAAGCCTCAGATGCCGCCCCAGCCACAGCGGCAGCACCCCCACCCGCTACTCCAGTTCCAGCACCCCAACCTGTACCTGCCGTCAATCTCCGCAAGGTCAATCTCGAAAAACGGGTTGAAAAAGAAGCCCCCAAACTGGTTTCACTGGTCAAAAAGGCGGCGGTCTCGCTCGAAAAAGCCGGGTTACAGGATCATCAGGCACGCGTGGCGCTCTGTCTCGATATTTCGGGCTCAATGTACAAACTCTATTCATCCGGCAAAGTCCAGAAATTTGCTGAACGGATTCTGGCGCTGGGCTGCCATTTTGATGACGACGGCGCGATTGATATTTTCCTGTTTGGCGAAAAGGCCCATCAAGCTGGAAACATGACGCTGGCCAATTATGAAGGTTTTGTTCCACGGTTTCGACAAACCTATCCGCTTGAGGGTGGAACGTCTTATGGCAAAGTCATTCGGGTCTTGCGCAGCTTTTACTTTCCTGACGCACTCACCCGACCTCGAAACAAGCCGGTGTCGGCTGACCTGCCGGTGTACGTGATGTTTTTGACCGATGGTGACACCGAAGATGAACGTGATACCGAAGACCAGATTCGGGCGGCCTCGTATGAGCCGATCTTCTGGCAGTTTATGGCAATTGATGAAGACTTGAAGGAAATGTACAGCCGAGGTGGAACGGGCGATTCGATGTTTGAATTCCTGGAAAACCTCGATAACCTCGACCGGCGCTACATTGATAATGCGGATTTCTTCTGTGTCTCAGACCCGGAGAAAATCAGCGACGACGATCTGTATAAACTTCTGATGACCGAATATCCCAACTGGCTTCGCGAAGCCCGGGCAAAAGGGTTGCTGAGGTAGGGGTTCGGGGCTCGGGGTTTTCAAAGGGATGAGCTTGCAATTTGCTCAAATTTTGAGTGGTTTTCGAGAAATGACGGTGATTGATCCCCAACGGGGATACCTGTCTTAGCCGTGGGTCAGCGTCAGCGCCACCCACGGCAAGTGATGGCCCCGATCCTAACCCGGAACGGGTTGATTATCGTTCAGATCACCTATCCAAACGAGTTTCTTACTTCACGTCACCGGGTTTCTGACGGGGTGAAGGTGGGGATGTTTCCGTGGGTGGCGCTGACGCTGACCCACGGCTGTTTGGAGGTATCCCGTGCCGGGATGCACGGCCCGGCTGAATGTTTCGGAAGCATCCCAAATTTAAGCGAACGATAAGAATGAAGATGAAAAAAATCATCTTGTCATCTTGTTATCAAGTAACTCAATCAACTGAACTTAGCGAACGACTGACGACAAACTACAAACTGGTTTAAGTTGTTTTTGAAAGCAAACGGCCTCTGGCGTTCCCACATATTTCCCATAGTTTGGGCGCTGGTGGTACCCGTGCTTTTCATAGAAGCGAATGGCCCGTTCATTCACCCGCCGGGTTTCCAGCCAGAGCGTGTGGTACCCGAGGCGAACCGCTTCGGTTTCAAGAAATGCCAGAATGGCCGTTCCCACACCCTGCGAGCCGACACGAGCATACATCCGTTTGATCTCGGCAATCTCTGCTTCAACTGGTCGAAATCCACCACACCCAAGCGGCTGGCCAGTATCATCCTGTGCAACAACAAAACAGGCTTTTGGTGACCGAACATCGGTTACATCAAAAGATGACTCACCACTGGCACCCGTGATGGCTGCCAGTTGCGCAGAAAGTTCGTTCAGCAGTTGCTGCGCGATTTTACTCTCCGGGTCTTGCACACACATGGTAACTGGCGTCATCGCTTTCAATATTGAGCCTCCTCGGAAAGGAAATATCTTGCGGCCTTCCGCCTTTTTAAGGGAAACTGCGACATCTCTCGTTTCTTATCTTGCGCCCACGTACAGATGAAAAATCATGCACCCCAGAAACCCCGATTTTCGCAGCAAACTTGAATATATTTTTGGAAAAGCACCTTTTATTTCTGAGCTTGGAATTCAAGTCATAGATTGTGGCGCTGGCTGGTGTGAGACGAGTTTACTGGTTCAACCAAAGCACTATCAACAAGATGCATTTGTTCATGCTGGAGTTCAGTCAACAATGGCTGATCACACGGCTGGTGGGGCGGCTGGAACTCTGATTGGTCCAGA
>CAZXCE010000141.1:0-15777 GCA_964639175.1 uncultured Clostridia bacterium | reverse complement strand
GGTGCAAAACCAAAAACCTGGATCTAAAAGGGTGACCACGCACCCAGGAACTTATTTTTTAACGCCCTCTTAGCCCAAAATATTCAAAAACACCCACACCCCAAACACATGGCCAAAAAAGGTTCAATTCTTGTTGTTGACGATGAAGAAATCATGCGAGACGTGCTTGAGACCTTGCTCTCAAGCGCCGGGTATCGCGTCGGACTGGCAAAAACCGGTGAAGAAGGGCTGGAACTGTATCAGCAGCAACCCTTTGACCTGGTTTTGCTCGATGTCTCAATGCCGGGAATGGGAGGCTTAAACACCCTTGAAGCGCTCCTCAAGTACGACCCGGAAGCCGTGGTGATTATGATTACCGCCTATGCCACGTTTGACACCGCCGTGACCGCGTGGCAGGTCGGTGCCTATAACTGCATCCGCAAACCTTTTGAAAACAACCAGATTCTGCGAGTCGTCGAAGGCGGGCTTCGGCGGCGGCGCAAGGACGAAGAGCATCGCGAACTCAAGAAAACGCTCCGTCAGGTGAGCCAGAAAAACGAGATCATCGCCCGCAGTCCGCGAATGCTCGAAATTCTGGAACTGGTTGAACAAATTGCCCCGGCGCGGACGACGGTTTTGATTCAGGGCGAATCTGGAACTGGAAAAGAGTTAATTGCCCGGGCGTTGCATTTTTCGAGTCCGCGTTCTGAAAGCGGCCAGTTTGTGACGGTCAATTCAGGCAACATTCCAACCGAACTGCTTGAAAGTGAATTATTTGGTCATTTGCGGGGTGCCTTTACCGGGGCTTTTACCGCCAAAAAAGGGCTCTTTGAAGTCGCGGACGGCGGCAGCATTTTTCTGGACGAAATTGGAAATCTGGCGGTTGAGACCCAAAGCAAACTGCTGCGGGTGATTCAGGAGCGCGAGTTCATTCCATTGGGGGATACCTCGCCGCGTCGGGTAGATGTGCGCATTATTGCCGCCACCAACGTAGACTTGCGCCAGCACGTCGCAGAAGGGAAGTTCCGCGAAGACCTGTTTTACCGGCTCAACGTGATTAGCATTGACCTGCCGCCCCTGCGCGAACGCCGCGAAGACATTCTCCCGCTCGCCAAGCATTTCATTCACAAGTACAACGAAGAGAACGCCCGCCATCTGGCCGAAGAAATCAGGCCGGAAATCCTGGCCTTGCTCGAAGCCTACTCCTGGCCGGGGAACGTCCGCGAACTGGCGAGTTCGATTGAGCGGGCCGTCGTGATTTCCCGCAGCAACGAACTGGAGCTGGAATACCTGCGCGACGAGATTTTGCATCCCGAACGCAAAGCCGGGAATTTCGGCAGCGAGACGGGACCGCTGGCCCCGCCGGTGGATATTTCCCAGGGCATCTCCTTTTATGACGAAGTCGCGCGCTTTGAAGTGAGCCTGATCCGCAAAGCCATGGACCTGACAAGCGGCCACCAGAGCCGCGCTGCCAAGCTGTTGGGCCTCAACGCGACCACGCTCAACAGCAAGATCAAGACCTACAACATTAAAGTCTGACTTCTGGTAGTTGATGGATAGATAAACTAAGGAGTTCTTTTCAGTAGAGGATTACTCAAGATTGCTACTTCTTCTGTTTTAGCTTCCAGAACTGCAGGATATCTTCCAAATTGTCTGCTCCCCTGGTTGTTCTAACCCTCTGGAACCGTTACCTGACCTTCTGACAGACTCTAAAGCCTTCAAAAGACTTGTGTTGGAAAACGAAGGACAAAATCTCAACAATGCCAGTCACTGAAAGTGTCAAGAATCAAAATTCTAAAAGTGAAAGCACCAGCCTGAAATGCCTTGATCTTTTTGCAGGTTGTGGAGGGCTTTCTCTTGGTTTTAAATCTGAAGGGTTTCAGGTCGCTGGAGCTGTTGAAATTGATAAAGACGCTGCCGCCTCACATGCTGCTAATTTCTTTCGAGATGAGACAGCAGAACAACAACAACTCCATTCTCAGGCACGAGATATAAAAACAGTTGATCCTGAACAACTTCTTAGAGATCTTGGGGTTGATAAGATTGATGTAATTATTGGAGGTCCCCCTTGTCAGGCATTTGCTCGTGTAGGCCGGGCAAAGCTACGTGAAATTGCCGACCACCCGGAAGCATTTTTGCAAGATTCACGTGGGGATCTCTACCTTACTTATCTGCATTTTGTTGGTTGCCTTCGCCCAAAAGCTATTTTAATGGAAAATGTGCCAGATGCTTTGAACTATGGAGGAATCAACATTGCTGAAGAAGCCTGTCAGGCACTGGTCAAATTGGGCTATACCGCTCGATATACGCTCTTAAACTCTGTGTTTTATGGTGTTCCCCAGATGAGAGAGCGAATGTTCCTCATTGCTTATCGGCAAGATCTTGATATTGAGCCTGTTTTTCCAGATCCAACTCATTTTATTGAGCTTCCACGGGGGTATGAAGGCTCTCGAAGAGTTGCACTCAAAAACCTGTCTCGTGGGTTGTTTGCATCAGATTCGCTGTATATTCATCCACCCAGTGCACACCTGGACCTCCCGCCCGCTGTTACCGCCCGAGACGCACTTAATGATTTACCTCAGATCACAGCTCATCTTGAAGGTAAGTTGAAACGTGGTACCCGTCGCTTTACTGAATTTACCCCATACCCGGAAGAAGTTGATGTGTCTGACTATGCCTGGCTAATGCGAACCTGGAAAGGCTATGCCGGGAAGGATGGATTTAATGACCATGTCATCCGATATTTGCCCCGTGATTGGGAAATATTTCGACGAATGGAGGCAGGAAACCAGTACCCGGAAGCGTATCGCTATGCTTTGGAAATGCTGGCTAAACAGGCTGCAGCGCAGGGAATTACTGAGGGAACCGCAGATTGGGAAGCCTTGAAAAAAAAGATTGTACCTCCTTACGATCCCAATAAATTTCCCAATAAATGGCGAAAAATGGAACCTGACCGCCCAGCGCGAACGCTGATGGCTCATTTGAGCAAGGATTCCTACAGCCACATTCATTATGATTCTGATCAAGCCAGAACCATTTCAGTGAGAGAAGCTGCACGATTGCAAAGTTTCCCAGATGGATTTGTGTTTTGCGGTACGATGAACCCGGCATTCAGGCAAATAGGGAACTCGGTACCGCCACTCCTGGCCAAAGCCATCGCACGCGAAATATCTCAAAAACTGACCCGGCGAGTTGTTCAGGACAATCTATCGGAAGATGAGCGATTATCAGTAAGGCTGGGCGCATGAACCTTGACGACCTTTACCTGAGAAACAACGCACTCGTTGATTGGGGAGAAAAAAACTGGCGAGATTTTCCCTGGCGGCAAACCCAGGATCCTTATGCCGTACTCGTGGCTGAACTCATGCTTCACCGCACCCAGGTAAAACAGGTTGTGCCGATTTATGAGCGTTTTATGAATCGCTGGCCAACCCTTCAGTCAGCTTCTGTTGCCCAAACAGAAGAACTCCAATCAGTACTACACCCTCTTGGACTGGACTGGAGAATTAAAGCCTTTATTGTCATGATCGAAGCTCTTGCTCAGGATCAGGATGCTGCAATCCCAGAGACTCGTGACCTGCTCCTGTCTCTTCCGGGAGTAAGTGACTATGTCGCGTCGGCTGTAAGACGGTTTGCTTTTGGCCACGATGATACATTGATGGATGTTAACACTGTTCGTATTGCAGGCAGAACCTCCGGAATGATCATCAAAGATTCATCCAGGCGTAATTTGAAGTTCAGATCTGCTGTGGCTGAGTTTGACGAAGGAATGCCAGATCCCCGAGCCGTCGGTTTTGCTTTGCTCGATTTAGCTCATCTAACCTGTCTCAAAAAAGATCCCAAATGTGGAGATTGCCCAATCCAATCCTGGTGCCGGTTTGGAACATCGGGTTTCCCTATTCCTCCAATACTGTAGCCTTTAGTCCTGTTGAGTAAGCGGATTTCAATCAACATTCGATGAATGATCGCTAGCTCTAGATTCTAAAGAAATCTTTTTTTTCAGGCATTGGTGCAATCACAGGTGATTTATTAAGACACAAATACATGGTTATAAATGATTTACCTGATAATTTATTTGTACTTGCCCTGCTATACTGATTAAAGTTGCATCAGCCAACAGTTTTGCACTCGACACAACAACCTGTAAGATAGATCTGGCTGATGGTTTTGTTCTTCAACCACCCTGACCAGCACCTTTGCCAGACAAGATCTGGTTCGCTTCTCAACTTCGTTCTGCAAAACCTTCATCTGTTTCTGATTTTGTTCCACCTCTGAATCTGCACATGCAGTTGTCCTGGAGAACTGTGATATGAAAGACCGTCTTTCATCTCCACAACCCCGGCTTAACCCAATGTTAAGAATGGCAGTCGTGCACGGTGTGGCTGATGTCGTTCGACTGCATATTGATCGAGGGTGTGATGTAAGTGCAGTAGATGATAAGGGCAGGTCACTATTACTTCTTGCTGTTACCCGTGGGCATGAAGAGGTCTGTCAAGTTTTGATTGATGCCGGTGCGGACCCTCTTCAAGCTGACGAAACTGGAAAATCAATCCTTTCCATTGCTGAGGAAAAGCGGTTAGCTAAGGTCGTCAGTTTGATTCAGGAGCGGGTCAGGCCTGTTGCTATTCCTCCCCTTGATTTTCTGGAAGACAAAGACCCTGGTACTGGTACCCAAGATGAAATATTGGAAGATGAAGTTGATGACGAATTCAACTTTGATTGGGATCCTGACGAGGATTCACTCCTGCCGCCAACTGATGACACCTTTCGGGAAAAAGCAATTGAGTTACAGGAAAGTATTTCGAATTTTATTCCGGTTGACATAGATGAAGACTGGGATGATGTCGAAATTGAACTTCCTGACTTTACCGAAGCTGATGTTCCTTTTCTCAGCAAACGCGAAGAATTGCTTGGTAAGATCCGACTTCTTCTCGCTGAGGGGTTCAGATATGGAATTGTCCCGGTAGCTGCAATAGAGAAAATTTGCCCGATTGATCTAAAGAAAGATGACGAGGAAATTGATCGCTATTCCCAACGAAAAAAACAACTTGAGACTAATTTGACTGACCAGCTCATGTTCACATTAGGTGAACTTGGAATAATTATTGATGAAAGTCTACAAGGCGACCTGAGAAATGACTGGAGAATAGAAAATAAGAATCTTGATGTTGATGAATCTCTAGTTGAAGAGGCTATCCAATTTCTTACCTGCCTGGGATCGAGTTCAAAAGATTCTGTCACGCATTATTTTCGGGACATACATTCAACTTGTGTCCTTCTTACCAGGGAGGAAGAAGTTGCCATAGCCAAACGAATCGAGCGAGGTCGGCGGCGACTCCAAAAGACGCATGCCCGATCCCTGATCGTGGGCGAAGCGCTTGAAGAACTCGCTGAAAAACTTGTTCACGAGCAGTTAAGTATCCGTTCCGTCATCGACACTTCAAACTCAGTGACTGAAGACATCACCCCCGAAAACGAACAAATATATCTCGAAGAAACGGTTGAAAAGTTTCAACAGGTCACCAAACTGGTGGTCCAAATCCGCAAAGAAACGGTCAAGATCCAGGAAGAGCAAAAGAATTCCAAAAAAATGAGCCGGTTGCTGCGGAAATTGTCCCGCCGCCGCATTGAACTTTCACGAGTCATCCGGACGATCTTGTTTTCAAATCAGATGCGTCGGGAGTTTACCAATCGCATTCAAGGCGTGGTCCGTCAGATTCTCGAACTCGAAGATCAGGTTACGCGGGCTGAAAAAGCGCTTGCTTCGAAGAAACGAGTTGATGAAAACGAGATGAAGAAAAAAATCCGGCTGGCGAAAAAACGCCTTTCGGAAATTGAGCAACGCTATGTTTCAACCACAGTTGAAATTAAACGCTCGCTCAAACAAATCATCTCGGCTGAGGCCGAAGCTGAAAAAGCGCGCCACGAAATGGTCAAAGCCAATCTTCGTCTGGTTGTATCAATTGCGAAGAGCTATATCAGCCGGTCACGGGGACTGCAATTTGCCGATTTGATTCAGGAAGGCAATATTGGCCTGATGCGGGCAGTTGAAAAATTTGACTACCGCCGGGGTTATAAATTCTCAACCTATTCTTCGTGGTGGATTCGCCAAGCTGTCACCCGAGCCATAGCTGATCAAGGGCGGACCATCCGGGTGCCAGCGCATATGGTTGAAACCATTAACAAAATTGTGCGGGCGGCACGTTTGATGGCTCAGGAACTCAGCCGCGAGCCTACCCATGAAGAACTTGCCCAGCGGACTGAGTTGTCGGTGGTCAAAGTCCGACGGGCATTTGAACTCGTCCAGGAACCAATCAGCCTCGAAACACCAATTGATGGAGAGGAAGATTCGTATCTTGCTGATTTTATTGAAGATCGGATAGCAGTTCATCCGGTTGAAACACTAATCCTGGCCCAATTGCGCGATACGATTGACGATGTGCTGAAGGCTCTGACACCCCGTGAGGAAAAAATCATAAAGATGCGGTTCGGCCTTGATCCTGGTGGCTCGGAGCATACCCTCGAAGAAGTTGGACGCCATTTTGCGGTGACCCGCGAACGAATTCGACAAATTGAAGCTGAAGTCTTACGGAAGCTTCGCCATCCATCACGCAGCCGAAAGCTGAAAACCTTCTTTGACGACGATTGGCGATGATTACCAGCATCTATACCTGACTACAAGCCCAACTACCATATGGTCATCTTTGGGTAAGAGGAATATACCTGTGAATCGAAAAGGCTTTAGAAATGTACCCCCAAAAGCTGGCGCTATGATCGAGGCTCTGCGTGGTTTGGGGTATTCTCCGGCCACAGCACTGGCTGATTTAGTCGATAACAGCCTGTCGGCTGGAGCGGATAGAGTGGACCTGGATTTCCAATGGAATGGTACTCATAGTCGGGTTGTCATACTCGACAATGGCCATGGAATGAATGATGAAGAAGTTGAAAAGGCCATGCGGTTGGGAGAGAGAAATCCGCTTGATGTACGTGAAGCAACCGACCTGGGCCGTTTTGGGCTGGGACTCAAAACAGCTTCTTTTTCTCAATGTCGCCGCCTGACTGTTGCGAGCCGCCGGGCAAAAGAGGTGATTGCCTGTCTGCGCTGGGATCTTGATGTGCTTTTGCAATCAGGTGGAGATGAGTGGCGATTGCTTGAGGGGCCAGCCGATGGGTCAGAACAGTTCTTTGAGCCGCTCATCCATATTGAGCACGGAACACTTGTTTTATGGGAACAGCTTGATCGGATTGTAACACCAGGGTTCACTGAGCAGGATTTTCTGGACCTTATTGACTATGTTGAGCGACACCTTGCCATGGTTTTTCACAGGTATCTGGACCGGGGACAGCCAAATTTTTGTCTTACTATAAACGGGAGGCCGGTAAAACCCTGGGATCCATTCCTTTTGTCCAATACCGCAACCTGGTCTTCTCCGACAGAGGGGTTATTCTATGGTGGAAGTTTAATCACGGTGCAGTGTCATGTTCTACCACACAAGGACAGGTTAGATTCAAAAGAATATGATCTGGCGGCTGGACCTGATGGGTGGACGGCTCAGCAAGGATTTTATGTGTATCGCAATCAACGACTTCTGGTTGCCGGGAGCTGGCTAGGTCTTGGTCAAGGTCGCTCTTGGACCAAAGAGGAGGCTCATCGGCTTGCAAGAATCAGATTGGATATTCCCAATACTGCAGATTCTGACTGGAAAATTGATATTCGGAAGTCAACTGCAAAGCCTCCCGTCCAGGTTAAATCACGCTTAACAAAGCTGGCGGAAGATACTCGATCTCGGGCACGACGTGTTTTTGCCCATCGTGGTTATGTACCTAAAAAAGGAAATGATGAGATGTTCTTCGGGTGGCGGACGGAATATGTCGAGGGTGGAATGCGCTACCGAATAAACAAGGAGCACCCTGCAATAAAAACAGTTCTGGATGAAGCTGGTCTATTACTTCCTCAAATCCAGGCAATGCTGCGTGTCCTTGAAGAGACAGTTCCAGTTCAGCGCATCTGGCTTGATACGACTGAGGCAAAAGAAACACCGCTTACTGGATTTGCGAAGACCTCATCTTCGGAGGTCAAGGCAGTACTTGAAGTTATGTATCGGAATCTGGTGATTCAAAAAAGTTGGGATTCTGCAACTGCACGAAAGCACCTGCTACAAACTGAACCATTTCAGAACTATCCTGAGTTAATAGCAAATCTTCCCGATTAACCTGATAAAAAGTGAGGAGAAAATGATTCAAAGGGAGCAGCAACACCTGACAGTAGTTAAGTTCGTTCAGGAGCTTTTGGTAGGCGATAATCAAAAGCAATCTATAACTCCTGCTCTGATTGCAGAAAAGATTGATCAGATAGTTAAAGCTATACCTTATCTGAATGAAAACCTTGATAGAAAAGCTGTTACGGACGAACTTATCCAGCGATTCAGTATGTGGATTGGGAAGGATACAACGATCAAAGACGAAGCTAATCACATACCCTGGCTGAATGTAGCCCGAAAAAAAGACAGGCGCTACTGGCAACGATACAGGGAATGGCTTGAAACTCGCCTATCACCAAAAGCTGTAAATGCCCTGGATGAATCAACTGATTCAGTTCTTGAGTTGCTTGAGGATCCTCGACGGGAAGGAATCTGGGATCGCCGTGGACTGGTTGTTGGTCATGTTCAATCAGGCAAAACTGGAAACTACACAGGGTTAATCTGCAAAGCTGCTGATGCTGGCTACAAAATTATTATTGTCCTGGCTGGTTTGCATAATAACCTTCGAGCCCAGACCCAAATCCGTCTTGATGAAGGATTTCTTGGTTTTGAAACATCTGCTAGCCAGGAATCAATAAGATATACGGGAGTTGGGAGAGCCGGAATTGATGCTGATATCCGTCCTAGTTGTGTGACAACCAGAGCGGAGAAAGGTGATTTTAATACAAGGGTGGCTCGACAACTTGCAATTGCTCCTGAAAAGCGCCCATGGCTCTTTGTTGTAAAAAAGAATAAGACTGTGCTCAAGCGACTTTACGAATGGATAAGAAATCACGTTGCTGATTCGCAAGAGTCTAAAACAATGCGGAAATGGGTGACTCAGAAACCCCTCCTCGTTATTGATGATGAAGCAGATCATGCTTCAGTTGACACTGGCGAACAGGTTTTTGACGAAACCGGGCAGCCTGACGAAGAGCATGAACCTACAGCCATCAACGGTTTAATTCGTAAAATCCTCCATTCTTTTTCTCGTTCGGCTTATGTTGGCTACACTGCGACCCCATTTGCCAATATCTTCATTCACGAACGCGGTGAAACACGAGACGAAGGCCGTGACCTGTTTCCAGCAGCATTCATCATCAATCTGGCAGCCCACTCAAACTATATTGGACCTGCAAGAGTTTTTGGTCTTCCTTCTTCAGAAGGAAGAAGAAATAATCTTCCGCTCGTGCGAATGATCAATGATCGCAACGGGAAAGATTTGAGGGATGGTTGGATGCCAGAGGGCCACAAGAATGGACATCGCCCACTTTATGAGGGGCGCGATGAATTACCACCTTCTTTAATTGAGGCCATTGATGGATTTGTTCTTGCCTGTGCTTTGAGGGTATTGCGGGGACAGGGCCGAGACCATTCATCAATGCTGATCCACGTTACTCGTTTTAATTCTGTTCAGAAAGAAATTCACCGACAGGTTAAGAAACACGTCACGCATATGAGGCAACGTGTTCACCGACAAATTGACCAGCGTGAAATTCTTGAGCAGTTTTATGCCCTGTGGGAGAAAGATTTTGTCCCCACAACTACCAGCATACAGCAAGAGTACCCAGATCTTGTGCCTTTTCAATCAATAACGTGGGGTCAGGTTATCGAGATAATTCCTGATGTTCTTGAAGATATTGATGTTCGGATGATTAACGGAACGGCAAAGGACGCGCTGGACTATACTGAAAATCAAGGGCATGGCTTGAAAGTTATTGCCATTGGAGGGGATAAACTCTCACGCGGGCTTACTCTTGAAGGACTCTGCGTCAGTTATTTTCTGAGAGCCTCCCGGATGTATGACACCCTGATGCAGATGGGGCGATGGTTTGGATATCGGCCCGGGTACCTTGATCTGAGTCGGTTGTATACGACATCTGAGCTAGTTGAGTGGTTTGGGCATATTACAGATGCAGCCGAGGAGCTTCGGGAAGAATTTGACCTGATGGCTGCCAGCGGGGGGACACCGCGGGAGTATGGATTAAAAGTCCAGTCACACCCTGTTTTGATGGTGACGTCGCGGGTGAAGATGCGAACTGCAAAAAATCTGATGCTTTCCTTTAGCGGGCAACTTCTTGAAACAGTTGCTTTTCACCGTAACCCTGAAATATTGCGGAAAAACTTTGTTGCCCTGGAGAGTTTACTCGCCGGTCAAGGGAAGGCGGATGAAGAAAATCCAAAAAGAAAAAGAAACGATGAGTGGCATCAATGGAAAGGATATCTCTGGCAAAATGTCCCTTCATCAGAGGTCATTAGTTTTCTTCTGGCCTACAAGACACACCCGGCATCTTATAAGGTCAACAGTCAGTTGATTGCTGAATTTATTGCTTCAATGAATCGAGCAGGTGAGCTGGTGCAGTGGACCATTGCACTCATCGGAGGGGGAAGTGGAGCTGAGCAAAGGCTTTCACCAGATCTGGCGATTGATATGGTCAAACGCAAGGCTGAAAGAACAGATGTTGATCTCTATTCAATTGGCCGGCTGCTTTCCCCACGGGACGAGTCTATTGATCTTGATGAAAATGCCTGGAAAGCAGCCCTCACAATGACCCAGACTGCCTGGAAACCCGATGCTGGAAGGGGGGAGCTGGAAGAAGCGAGTAATGTTCCTAAAATTCCAAATGGTCCATCCATTCGACGAGTAAGAGGATTTGGAGCGGAAGGGATTGTTGCTCATCCAGAACAAGGTTTGCTCCTGCTTTATTTGATTGATCCGTTAGAAGCCCAAAGTGGTTTTCAGCCAGCAACTCCCCCAGTCGCCGCATTTGGAATCAGTTTTCCAGGGAGTAATACAGATCTCAAAATTGAATATAAGGTCAATAATGTACTATGGGAGCAGGAATATGGTCCGTCTGAATAGTGCTGAAGAATTATATTCTGCCTGGAGAGCTTTGACTGGAACCTCAACCAGTGAAGGGTGGCGAACCATTCCGGTTGGAGCCGGGCTTCCGATTGAAATCCTGGCTGCACGGCATTTTCCTGGCGATGAGGAAGCAGTTCTGGTCAGTTTTGGAAATGTAGTTTTGCCCCTGGTTTCAGCCTTGCCTCAGGGGCGCGGATTTTTGGTGTCCAAAGTCGAATTTAGCTGGCTTGGCCGAAAGAAAGAATGGCTTGTCCTGACTCGGAAGGATGGCGCCAACCTGGAACTTTTTTCAATCATGGCACTGGATGTCTTAAATCTTCTTGAAAACACAGGATCCATTTCCAGGGAAACTTTACTTCAAATCTTTCTTGGTCGAATCAGGGCGTGGCAAGATTTTATGGAGCGAGGCTCTGATCCAAAGTTAGCGCCCGAAGCTGAGGTTGGTCTCTTTGGAGAAATCATGATTGTGCAGGATCTCATCGAGGCTGGTGTTCCTTTTCCCGAAGTCGTTGAAGCCTGGGTCGGTCCACTAAAGGGAATTCAGGATTTTGCGATTGGGCTAGGTGCAATTGAGGTAAAGAGCACTCTTTCACCAGCCGGCTTTTCAGCCAGGATTACTTCGCTTGATCAACTTGACGATTTACTCAAGAACCCGTTATTTCTGGTTTTTGTTCGTCTGGCCCCTGACCCAGATGGAAAAACATTGCCTGAAGCAATTATCGAAATTTCACAGAAAATAGAAAAGAGCCCGATTGCCCTGAACCTGTTTCTAAACAGGCTGATATGTGCTGGTTTTTTAGAAGGCTTGGCCGATAGGTATATTCGGCGGTTTCTTCGAACAGAAACACGGATTTTTCCTGTCTCTGGAACATTCCCACGGTTAACCCATGCGAATGTGCCTCAAGGAATCAAGTCAGTCCAATATGAACTAACCCTGCCACCTGATATTCCACAAATAAACTTTAAGCAAGCACTTCAACAACTGAGGGAAAAGTGAATATGGAATTACTGGACTTTTTACTGCAGACTCAGGCTGATGTTCGTTCTGAAGTCAAGGAGCGAATGAACAATCAGGATAATTCTTATCCTTATGAGGAAGAAGTGTTTACTGAGATTGTGATGCAACACATGGTAGAACAAGGTATGTGTTTTGATCCCCAAACATGTCATTTTGAACGCAAAGTTGGTCCAGCTAATCTTCACCTGAGTGGTTTGGCTGTTTCTGAAGAAGCTGATCAGTTAGATCTCTTTGTAAGTTTGTACTCAAGTAGTGAGGAAGTGAAAGTTATCCCTAACGAAGAAATAGAAAGAGCCGCTAAACAGTGCCTGAGGTTTCTCAGTGAATGTGTGGAAGGAAAACTGGCTGAAAAAATTGAAAAAAGCGAGGATGTTTATCCTCTGATTCTAAATATTCAGGAAATTTATACAAAGCTGGATCAGATCCGCATTTTTGTTTTAAGTGATCGGGTAGCACGGTCCGAATCTAAGCGTTTCCAAGACCGTGAAGTGAAGGGGAAAACCATAAAACTGGAGGTCATGGATATTGAGCGACTTTTTCGTCATTGCTCTGTAGGCAAACCAAGGGATGAGTTGATTGTTGATTTTGAGAAAGAAGCTGGAAGGGCACTGCCTTGTGTCTATGTACCAGGGAGTGATGACAGTTACGACTATGCGCTAACTGCAATTCCTGCTGAGGCATTGCGATCTATTTATGAAAAATATGGACACCGACTTTTGGAGGCCAACGTCCGTTCATTTCTCAGTGCTAAAGGTAAGGTTAATAAGGGAATTCGTGATACGCTGATTGAATCCCCAGAGAAATTTTTAGCCTATAACAATGGGATTGTGCTAGTTGCTGATGACATAGGTTATGGCCAGTCCGCCAGTAATGGTTCAGCCGGGATCTTGTGGCTAAAAGGCATGCAAATTGTAAATGGGGGGCAGACAACGGCCTCAATCTACTTCACAAAAAAGAAGAATCCAAAGGTGGACCTATCCCGTGTTCGGGTACCCGCAAAAATCATCATTTTACGTTCAACGGATCCAATTGCCGAAGAAGTACTCATTTCGAATATTTCACGGTATGCAAATACTCAGAACAAGGTAAATTTTTCGGATTTAGCTGCCAATAAGCCATTTCACGTTGAACTGGAAAAATTATCTGCCGAGGTTTACTGCCCCAATGGGGTTAGCCGTTGGTTCTATGAACGAGCAGCGGGTAGCTACGCTACATTTCTTGCACGCGAAGGAACGACAAAAGCAAAATTAAGCAAAATCAAGGAAACAATTCCGACAGCCAGAAAAATTACCAAAACTGATTTAGCGAAATTTCTGAATTCCTGGGATTGCAAGCCTCATCTTGTCAGTTTTGGCGCTCAAAAAAACTTTGAGCAATTTATGAAAAGTCTGGCTGATCAGGAAACTGAGAATACATTCAAATTACCTGATGTGGCCGAATATAAACGCATGATTGCCAAAGCCATTCTCTTTAAACGAACACAATCTCTTGTTGTCAGACCGCGATTTACAGCCTTCCAGGCAAATATTGTGACTTATGTAGTTGCTGTCCTATCAGATCGAGCAGGTCATAGGATGGACCTTGAACGGATTTGGACTCATCAACGGCTTTCATTCGATTTGGAAGAGCTAATTGTTCGATTAGCCGAACAGATAAATGCGATACTTCATTATACTGCCAGTGGGCGCATGGTGTCTGAGTGGGCGAAAAAAGCAGAATGCTGGGAAGCTGTCCGCAAGGCGTCGTATTCAGTTTCGTTTAACAATATCCCTGAACTTCGTTAATTGTCCCGAAAATCCATTCTTACCCACTTTGTCTAACTAAAACTCGCCAGGACTTCCTGGGGTTTGGCGGTGGCGGTGCCGACTTTGCCGACGACCACGCCAGCGGCGTGATTCGATAAAATCGCGGCTTCGAGCATGGATGCTCCGGCGGCCAGCGCCAGCGCCAGGGTTGCCACCACGGTGTCTCCGGCACCGGTGACGTCATAGACTTCGCGGGCGACGGTCGGGATGTGGGTCAGGTCGCCCGAAGCCGCAAATAACGACATGCCTTCTTCGCCACGGGTAATCAGAACATTCGGAAAATCGAGCATCCGGCGGACTTCGTGCCCGATCTCGATCAGCGTTTCTTCAGATTCAATTGTGCGGCGGGTAATCGCTTCGGCTTCGTGATGGTTGGGGGTAATCACCGTCACGGGTTTGTAAAAGGGAAAGTTTCTCAGTTTCGGATCCAAACAAACCGGAAGGTCCTGGCGTCGGGCCTGGGGCAACACGGCCTGTAAAAGTCCCGGCGTCAGAACTCCTTTGTCATAGTCGGAAATGACCACGGCATCAACTTCGTCGAGGAATTCAAGCGCGGTTTCAATCAAATCCTGTTCGATCTGGGCATTGACCGGTGATCGGTTTTCACGGTCCACCCGCACCACCTGTTGCGAATGGGCAATCACACGGGTTTTGACCGTGGTCGGACGCGATGCATCGGCCACCAATCCACAGGCTTCAAGCCCCAGCTTTTCAAATTCGGTTTTCAGGATTTCGCGTGAGGTGTCGGTTCCAGTGACTCCGACCACCAGCGGGATGCCGCCCAGATTCAGGATATTGGCCCCGACGTTGGCCGCTCCGCCAAGGTGGCGGGTCTCGCGTTCGACCTCAACCACGGGAACAGGGGCTTCAGGGGCAATTCGGCGGGCACGTCCCCAGGTAAATTCGTCCAGCATAATGTCGCCCAGGACCAGGACCCGGCGACCTCGAAGTTCATTCAGCAGTTTTTGAGCACGGGTTCGCTTCATTAAATCAGTTCAAAGGCACCTTTCGGAAAATTTCCTCGTCTGGACCTGGATGGGTAGCGTTCATTCGAGGATGATTTTGACTTCGATATCGCCAAACTGGACGACCTGGCCGGAAGCAATTGGGGTGCTGCCTTCAAGCGCCGTTGGCGAACCGGAAAGAAAAGTTCCATTTGTACTGCCTAAATCCTGCAAAATCAAATGATCTGGCGGAGAAAAGCGCAACACGGCGTGAAACTTTGAAACACTTGGGTCTTCAATCACCAGCAGATTGTCACGCGTCCGACCGATTTTAATGGCCATATCTGACGGCAGCATCTGGTTGAAGAGTTCTTGCCCGTCCGAGGTACGGATCACCTGCAGGTAAATTGGCCGCACGGCGGAGGTGGTCGCGACTGAGACCGGTGCTTCAAATCCTACGCGAAGGGTTGGCGAATCGTGAAACACGTCGCTGATGACCTGAACCAGCACGCCGGCACGCAGGTTATAGCGGCGGTCACGGATAAACTGTTCGATGGATTCTTTGAGTTGCTGGGTGAGTTGATCGCGGTGGGTGTCGGAGAGTTCGCAAAAAAGCTTGTAGGGCAGGGCGACCGTAATGACGTGGGGGGCAATATAGCGCGTTCCGTCGCGTTCGAGGCTTTGCTCCAAAAGTCGTTGCAACCGTGGGCTGAGCTTGAGATAGAGTTCGCGCAAGTTTGTGTCTTGACCGCTTCCGGCAGTATCTAATTTGCCCCCCAGGCTTTCAAGAATGCGGCGAAACCAGTGTTCCATAAGGAATGAAGAATTGAGAATGAAGAATTGAGAATGAAGAATGAAGAAAAGATAAAGGAAAAATGAAGAATTGAGAATGAAGAAAGTTCCTGGTTCTTAGTTCTTCTTCGAC
>CAZXCE010000140.1:0-15826 GCA_964639175.1 uncultured Clostridia bacterium | reverse complement strand
GGGCCCTGATCAATTTCGTCAAACAGATTGTCGCCGAATCTGGTCAGGATATTAAAGTTGACTGGCACGGTCATCGGGACCGGGGACTCGATGTGATTAACTCGTTGACCGCCGTTGAAGCCGGGGTGGACCGAGTGCATGGCGCCGGTTTGGGAGTTGGCGAGCGAGCTGGAAATACACCGATGGATCAGCTTCTGGTCAATTTGCAGTTGATGGGATACATCAACCGCGACCTTTCAATGCTGAAACGATACTGTGAAACCATTGCCGAAGCCTGTCAGGTGCCGTTGCCATATAACTACCCGGTGTTTGGCCGCGATGCGTTCCGGACCGCAACTGGGGTTCACGCCGCCGCTGTCATCAAAGCCTTCCGAAAAGGTGACCAGTTACTGGCCGACTTGATTTATTCGGGGGTTCCCGCCCGTCAATTTGGGTTGGAACAACACATCGAAATCGGCCCCATGAGCGGCAAGTCCAATGTGGTCTACTGGTTAGAACATCGAGGCTATACGGCTGACCCCGAACTGGTCGAGCGAATTTTCAACGTTGCCAAGCAATCGGACCGGGTTTTGACTGATCAGGAAGTCCTGACCCTGTGCCAGAGCACGCAGGCGGCGAGTGGAGACTAAAATTCGGGTTCCGGGTTCCGGGTTCCGGGTTCCGGGTTCCGGGTTCCGGGTTCCGGGTTTTCGAACTTATGTCCTTTTCGTCCTTTCGGTTTTCCCAAACCCTGACCCCTGACCCCTGACCCCTGACCCCTAAACCCTGAACCCTAAACCCTAAACCCTAAACCCTGAACCCTAAACCCTGAACCCTACACAATGACCGAAGAGTACCCTTACGAAATCCACCCACGGCGACTCGTCTCTGAGTTTTCAATGCTGTGGACCATGCATCAGTTTTTTGCGAGTTTACAGGCCACCATGCTCAAGACTGACCGTGGGCTGACCGTGGATATGATGGAACTGTACCAGCGCATGGAAAACTGGCGTTCCGGACGGGAAGCCGTCACGATACCTGCCTTGCAGGACACAGCTCAAAAACTTGTCCAGGTCCGCGTTGAAATTTCGATGATTGATAATCAGTTGCCCCCAGCAATGTTTCGGCGGTTTTTCGAGCGGGTACCAAATTATGATCGGTCACTGTTGCATCAAATTGTCCGGTTTTACATCACGAAAATTCCGAAAGATGGCCAGGACCGCGATAAACTGGATTTATTGAGCACTCGACTTTGCACCTACATCACCCAAACCGAGCATGGAACAAAAGTGATGTCGGCGATTGAAAATACAGCTCAAGTCCTGGAAGAGGTATTTCCGGGAAGTGCGGCTGACTACCCGCCAGCTTCAATCCAGGAAGCGACATTGACCAATCTGCGCCGGCTGGCAAAGTCGGTTTCTGAAGTTCGAAACTTCAATACCTTGATTGATGGTCGGCTGGTAACTCAACTGCGCCAATGTAAGATTGATCTGGGTGAATCTTTTTACACGCCGTCCATTTTGACGGAAGTAATCCTGATCAATGTCATTGTTCACAATAAGTTCCAGGAACTCTACGGCATGGAGCAGGCCCGGCTGCGGATGGAAAGTGCCCGGTTGATGCGTAGCTCGCTGACCACTGGACGCTATCCGACGGCTGGGAGCCAGGATCGGCACCCGACACTTGGGCAACTGGTTGAGTTAAATCTGCAGATGCAACGGCTGATCCAGGACTTTAAACAGGAAATTGCTGCCCGTGCGCTCAACGACCGTCAAACCCGTGTCAACCTCGAAGACGAAGGCCTGGCCGTCACCAATCTGGTCCGAACTGTCGAGGATGCTCTACGCCGATCACGGGAACTGGTTGACGAGATTCAAGGCCGCCTGAACCGCATGAGCCAGGGGGAAGAGTAACTCGGGTTCCGGGTTCCGGGTTCCGGGTTCCGGGTTCCGGGTTCCGGGTTTTCGAAACCAAGAACCAGGAACCAGGAACCAAACACCAAGAATTAACTATTAATCACTAATCACATTCTTCATTCAAAGACTCAAGCGCGAGTTGCAGGAATTCACGCACTTCCTGCCGGGACATCTGGTGTTTGCGCGTTCGCGCACGGACTTCGATAGTGCAGTGATAGCGATGAGTTGGGTGATCAAAGTGAAATGTCATCAGATTTGGACTGGATAGAACTGGTTTGGTTTCTTCGGGTTGAGTTGTTTTCGTGGCCAGTGCCTGCATCTGACGGACCAGCATCAGTCGCCGATTGGACGGCAAAGCTGTCACTCGCTGCAGCGATTTAAGTGAAAAATCAGGGATTTGACGGCATATATCGAGCACCTCGGGGCTCAATTCGCGCACGCACAGCCAGTTGGCAAAACTGGAACGTTTCATCCCGACGGCCTGAGCCGCTTCTTCTTGGGTGGGAAACCGGTCGGCAATGTCAATCAGTGCCTGGGCTTTATCAATCGTGTGCAGGTCTTCGCGCTGGATGTTTTCAATCAGCGCCAGCAGTTGGAGTTCTTCGTCACTGGCTTCCCGCACGATCATCGGGATGACCGACAGTCCAGCTTTTTGAGCCGCCAGCCACCGGCGATGCCCGGCGATGAGCGTGAACGTCCCATCCTGGTTGGCTTTTCCAACCACTGGCTGAATAATACCTTGTTCGGTAATGCTGGTGGTAAGGTCGGCTAACTGTTCATCTGAAAAGGTTTTTCGAGGTTGGAAGGGATTTGGTCGCAGTAAGGTAATGTCTATGTAACGGAGCTGTTCCAGCACCCGACGGCCAAAGGTTTTGACTGGAACATCACTGATTTTTGGAGCAATCGCCGCCAGTTCGGCCAGTCGTTCGCTGCTCACTGCCTTGCGCAGATTCTTAGCCATTCGCAACCTCCCGGATGGCTTTTAATCCGCAAAACCGCATGACTTCATCTGCCACCGCGGCCACATCCTGGTTGGCCTGACATTCGGGGGCATAGGCTTTGAGCGGCATTCCCTGGGTACCGGCCTCGGAAACAGCGACATAATCGCGGATTGGTGTCAGGGCAGCATACTGAAACGAAGCGCAAATATCAGAGGTCAGTTCCTGCAAGTGATGGCGATGCAGTACCAGGCGCGGGCTAAACAGCGTAGGCACAACGCCCAGAACTTTGATCGGAGGAAAGCGCATGTTGCGTCTTCGGGCCTGAGTCCGGGCAATTTCGTGTTGAACTTCGGCAAACGCCGCCACCGCTTTGGCCTCGGTCTGGACAGGAACGAGCAGGGCATCAACCGCAATCAACACCTGCAAGACAATTTCTGAAATCTTGGGCGAGCAATCCACCAAAATCAGGTCATAGCGCTCGCGGAGTGCATCCATATGCCCGACCAGTCGGGCCTGATCCTGTTGCCGATGCAGCGTCAGTTCATCTTCGGTCAGTGTCCGGTTGGCCAGCCCGAGATCAACCCCAAACCGGGTTTTGACAATTGGAGGGTGCGTGTCATCCGAAGCCGAAACTGAACAAACCACTTTCCAAAACAGGTCTTCAGATGAGCGAGCAGCGGGGGATTCACCATAGAATAATCCCAGCGTTCCCTGTGGATCAGAGTCAATCAGGAGAATCCGCAAGCCGCGTTGTGCCAGTTCAAAGCCGAGATCGCGGGTCAGCGTGGTTTTGCCGACGCCTCCGGCTTGATTAAAGACCGCAATGATCATAGTGCAACCTTGTGGGAAAAATTCTTGAACAGGCTGCAACTATACAAACCCGGTCCAGTGCGGTCAATTCAACGGTTGTCTGAAAGGTGTATTTCTAAAACCGCTGCAGAACTGAGCTTTCCGGTCATCGAAGCTGGAATTTGGTTTCAACTCGTTGCTCGGATTGATTTTTTGATACAACCGAACAAATTCGAAATCCTTCGCGGATGGATTGCGCTCGCAGCTCAGGTGTTAAGCGTGGGTCATCGTCAAACCGGATTTCAGTAATGAGCGGCGGGGAATCTCCGCTTTTGATCTCCACATGAATATGGGCGGGGAGTTCAGTTCCTGGATAGCCAGCCGGTCGAATGGTTTGCACCGAAAACATTCCATTCTGGTTTGTGCGCAGATATCCAAACAGCCGGGCGTGGCGGCGGTCACCTTCCATTGCCGAAATGTGAGCCGCCTGCCGGGCATAAAGTCCCTGGAAACTGGTGTGATAGAGGTACACTTGAGCCCCTGAAACACGTTTCGCCTGCGCATCAATCACGATACACGTCACCGAGAGGCGAGTTCCTGGTTCATCTTGGGAAACCATGGTCAAATGGGAACTCTGGCCATATTCACAGATCAATTCCCGAAACCGGCGCCAGGGGTGGAACTCCATGTATTTGGGATCGGTTAACAATCGCTCGGCAGTCGTTTTACCGGTTTTTAACTCAGCTCCGATTGTATCAAGAGCAGCTTTGATGTCTGGGGATTCAGCACCTGGAGCAGGCGTGAATTTTTGAATGGCGGGCTCTGCGGCAGATTGCGGCCAGTCAAAGGCAATCCACGAGGGGAGAGTTGGAAGCAGGGGCAGGCACAGTGATCTGGCGAGAAACAAACGTCGAGTCAGCATAGGAGACACCTGAAAAGAACTTTTCGTTTTTGGGAAAATGAGCCATCTGTCAAACTCGGTGGCCCAAACCTGGTTTTTTAACCATTTTGGAGTGATTCTATCGTGGTAACATAAGGCTAAGCTGCTGATAAAATTGTATTTCCCTCAGCCCTGAGCCCGATACCCTTAGCCCTAAATAGTTAGACAGGCAGATAGGCAAATTTCTTCAATTCTTTTCTGGTGTCTGGTAATGCGGTTCCGTCTCAGTCTGAACGTTCCTCCTCCTTTACTGTGCCTGCCTCAACGCAATCAATAGACATGATTGGAGTTAAGGATTTATCGGAAATTGAATGAATTCCACGCTGCAACCCACCCGCTCAGGCAGGCGGTGCTGACTTGACGCCGCCTAATATCCAAGCACGGCTGAGCCGGTATAAGTCGCCCCAACTTTTTTCACAATCACCTTTTTCGGGAGCGTCGCCCGCATGCCGCAAAAATAGGATTCGTGCTCATCGCCAAAGGTCAGCGTGTACTGGTCGGCGCTTTGTTCAAACACGACGGTGTAGGTTTTCTCTTCATCAAAATACTGCTGGGTGTAGGTAATTTTCGAGGTCGAATTGGTATCTTCCCAGTTGATATTGTCTTCATTGCGGGCAGCACCAATCCCGCAGGAATGATCATTGGCACCAAGGTTTCCATACTGAAAGCTATAGAGTTTTCCATTCTGAAATGCCAGTGTGCAGTTTCCACTATCGTTTTTTACGGCACAATTGACCATTTCAAGTTTGTATTTACTGACAATTGCCACGTTGGTTGGGGTTTCTTTTCCAGTTTCAATGACCTGGAATGGCATTTGTCTCTGGCCTTCGACACCTTCCCAGTAGCCGACAATGATATTTTCGTTCAGAAAGACGCCATGAAAGATCCCGGTAACCAGATCCTGCTCTCCGAATTCATCGGCCCGAAAGGCGCCGTTGGGTTTGACTTCGCCTTCGAGTCGAATGTTTTTCTGATATTTTTCATATAGATAGTTTCCGACCACATTTGATCCATCACGGCTGATCGTCATTTTAATTTTCAAATCACCATTGATCGTCCCGGTAAAAATTTTATCGAATTTTCCCGGCAATGACGGCGGGGATTGAATCGTGACATCCGGCGCTGCTTCATTTTTAGTGCCGGTATCTTTTTTGGTTTCCGAACTGGTCTTTTTTCCGGTTGACTCTCCGGACGGGGAAGCGGGCTCTCCCTTTTTGGCCAGCATTGAACACGAAGACATCGTAACGATGAGAAAAATTGGTCCTAAAACACGCAAACAGCGAGACATAGCTCCTCCTCAAACGGGGAAATAGATGGCAACCGCGAATCCAGGTGATGTAAAACTGGGTGTTCATACCACCAAATGAGCCCAATGAAAAGGGAGGAATTTTCCTGATGAGGGCCAGTTGTACTCTGTCTCCATTTGAGACAATGATTCCCTCACTGAAAAATTTTCTCATCTCGAAATCGATAGGAGACTTTATGAAGCAAATCAATCTGACGATGGCCTTCCTTATGTTGGTACTATCCTTGTCTTCCAGCAGTCTGGGAGGTGTCCAGGAAAAACGAAAAATCGGACGAGGTGACATACCGACGCCGATCAAAGAGGCGTTCAATCGTGCCTGGCCAAAAGCAAAAATCAAACAATGCGAGGTTGAAACCACAGCCAACCGGACAGTGTATTTTATCGAAGCCGAGCGCGATGACCGGGAAATCGAAGCCGTGTATCAACTCGAAATCACGGTGCTCGAAGAGCAGGAAGATATTGATTTAAAAGAAGTTCCTTCAGCGGTGATTGAGGCCGTCAAAGCGGCGTACCCGGCTGGAGAGATCGAGGAAGTTGAAAAAATCACCCGTCAGGGCACACTTCTGGGGTATGAAGTTGAACTCAAAGACGGAAAACAAAACATCGAACTCCGTCTGGATCCCGCTGGCAAAATTCTAGAGCGGAAGGACGATTAACCCTCAACTGATGCCGTGAGTTAGCTTTCTTTTTTCCGACGTGTGACACCCTGAACTGAACTGGGTCCGTTTCGCTGGCTGGAATTTACACATCCGGGCCAATCCCTGTGTAAGCAATCACTTTGGGTAAGTCTTTGGTTCTGGTGTACAACGCGTAGCCAAACGAGAGTTCTCTTTGCCAAAGATCTTCAGGTAGCTTGCCGTCAACAACTCCAGCAATTTCTCAGATCGCCTTTGATCAACTCCAGTTATTGACTCTTTGGGAACCAGACATGAAAAAATTACCTTTTATGCGGCATCTTGGGCTGGGAATTATTTTGGTTATCCTGATGGGCGTAAAGACAGTCGCTTCACCTGGCTCTTTGCCTGATCAAGTGCCAGACCCAATACCCCAAACCCAATGTCAGCAACTTCAATGTGATTTGCTTGAACAACAAGCTCGAACCGAGTTTCTGGCAGGGCATTATTTAAAAGCGGCATCGTACCTTTTAGAAGCGCAATCTCAGGGGTGCAAATCTCAGGTGTTGAATTATCTCTCAGGAAAAATATTGGAGGTCTATCAGCCCGATTTTATGCTTGCCAGCGAATGGACCATCGGATTTACCCAAACTGGTGAGCTGGTATCAATCGATAAAGGGAAGGTTACCTTTTGGAATGTCACGACTCGCCAGCAAGTGAGAGAAGTTTTCCTTGACGATGCCGCGACTCTGGTAACCGACGTCAATCAATATCACGCCGTCCTGATTCTTTCACCAGACGGAAAGCGGCTCATTTCGACTGATAACAGCGACACGATAAACATGTGGGATCTGACGACAGGGAAATGTATCTGGCGCTTTTCTGAAAACAAGGAGCCAGTGAGTGCGGTTCTCAACGATCAGGGAACCCTCTTGCTGGTGACAGGTAACTCAGGCCAAGCATATGTCCTTGATTCATTGACGGGAAAGAAAGTTCTGACACTCCCTCAAACCAGTGGCCCACTGGGAAAAGGGTGTTTTAGTCATCATGGAAAGTGGATTGTGACTGGAGCCTATGATGGGGCAATTACGATTTGGGATTTACACACCGGGCAGAAGATTCGCTCATTAACCGGGCACACCGGGTTTGTTTTAAAAGTGTGTTTTGATAGTTCAGACCAACGCTTACTTTCTGGAAGTCGTGATCAAACAGCCCGACTCTGGAACCCGGAAACTGGCGACTGTTTACAGACCCTCTCCCACGATAATGTTTTATCACCCCAGGTTGGAACATTTAACCATCGGGGCGATCAAGTGATAACTGTCAGCAAAGATCGAAGCGCACGGATTTGGGATGTAACAACCGGAAAATTACTCTTTCGCCTTCAACATCAGAATTGGGTGTTGAAAGCGGTTTTTGCTCAGGATGATACCTGCCTGGTCACAGTAGAAGGAACTCAGAAAGATGGATTTTTAAAGGTATGGAATCCCACAACTGGGGTATTGCAAGCAAGTTATGGAATCCCTGGAAACCCATACTTCCAGGCATTCGCAGGATTTAGCCCCGATGGAAAGTGGATGGCTTCTCTGACTGGGCGGCTCTGGCGGGTTCATCATTTAGACCAGCGGATAGATTTCCCAGAGGATGCTCAATGCCTCGAAATGAGTGCGGATGGAAAATGGGTGGTTGCTGCGGGAGCCAGGCTGGGCTTTGTCCGAATGAATCTAGAAACCAACCAGCGTACGATGCTCGCCCCTTCCGATACCTTCCAACCCCGGGCGGTTTGCGTGAGCCAGGATGGTCAAACCGCAGGGGGGATTTGGGAACAACTCCAGGAACGAATACCACGTTTGTTTCTCCCCTCAGCCTCACAGGTGAGGTGGTATCGGTCAGGTAAACAGGTTGGGGAAATCGTGGCCACTTCAGGTTGGTACACTCATTTTTTCTTCAGTGAGTCAGCCAACCAGGCGGTGTTGGTCAGATTTGTTCCCCGCTCTGACCAATCTCCGCCCCGATCAGTCGTTGAAATCTGGAATCTGGCCACTAATATCAAACAAACTGAGTTCACTCTGGACCGGGAACCGGGGATTGTCTCAGCCGTCAGTCAAGGTTTCTCAAAAACCGAAATGGTGATCGGGACAAATTTGGGCACCGTCCTCATGTATGATTTCAATGGGAAGCAAACGGGGGCACTGAGTACCTATCACTCAGGGGAGATCACTTCTGTTTCAATCAGTTCAGGTGGAAAAGGGGTGCTTTCGTCTTCAGCATTTGATTCAACAATTGAAGTCTGGGATATCGAGACCAAACAATTACTCACTTTTGTTGAAACCCCTGAGAGCACAGTCCCCGTGGTTCGATTTCTCCCTCATTCCCCCCTTATCGTTTCCCTGACAATGAGTGGGGGGGGCGGTATGGTTCAACTGATGGACTCCAGAACTGGAAAGACGTTGTTTTCTGCTCAGACTCGGAGTGGATGGGCTGGTTTTGTCGGGTGCTCACCGAAAAATTTACTATTTCTGGAAGATCCGCGAACCTTACGAATCCTGAAAATTTCACTGGAACCACCCTCAGCCACAGAACTCAAAACTGCCCTATCCCCTTTTAACCCGTACCAGGTCATCAACCACCTTGGATTGATTCCAAGACAAAATCAATGACCCAGTCCAGCAATGGGAATCTCGGATAAACTCAGGTTGTGATGGTTTCCCCATCGCACCAGCTCTCATAAGGAGCTGTTTTCTTTCAAAACTCACTCAAAGGTTGAGACATTGGCCACACGGACCCATTTTCCGTTCTTTTTCTCATAGGTCATAATGCCCGCATAGACAAATGACCGTTCTTTGTCGCTCCCATCCGCCTGTTTTTGGGTCCGCCGAACTCGGGTTCGAACGATCATCCAGGCCAGGCTGGCATCGTTTGAGACCCGAACAATCGGTGGTTCCAGGTCATCCCATTCAAAATATTTTGCGTTCTGAAAATACGCCTCAAATGTCTTGAGCACCTCGGCACGAGATGACCGTTGAATTGTGCCATTGGAAACCGCAATGAAGTCATCGGCGGCGTGTTCCATCAGTTTTCGGGCATCGGTTTCAAAATGAGCCTGGCGGTCTTTTTTGTGAACTTGAAGCAGGGCTTCAATTTCACGATCCAGCCTGGACTTATTTTGGGCAAACCCAGCGACACCAGTCCCAACCAGAATCAACACCATGAGAACAGCACGAAACATAGGGTTCCTTTCACCTTCACAGGGTGATTTGGCCTAACAGGACAGCTCGCAAAACAGTAATGTCGAGGGCATCCAGTTTCCCATCTCCATAGCTGCCGTCCGGGTTAAATGAATAGACATCTGCGGCAAAAATCTGACGTGGGAGCGGGGCAATCTGGCCAAGCAAGATTGCAAACGTTGTGGTCAGATCAACGGCTGTGACGGCGCCATCCCCGTTGGCATCTCCAATCAATACAAACTCTGACAGGACAGGGACACCTGGCAGCGGCAGTTCATCCGTGTTGGACAACGATTGAGTTGTAATTTCGGCGGCGCCTGGAACTGCAATCGTGAGGAATCCATTGATGTTGGATGACTGCTGCGAGGCAGGAATAGTGACTTGCAGTCGGGTTGAGCTTACCACCAGAACCTCAGTGGCTGGAATCCGGCGGTCGCCTCCGAAAAAGACTTCGGTTCCATTCTGGAAGCCAGCCCCATAGACCGTAATGGTCTTTCCTGGTGTTGAAGCCACGGGATAGAACTGGTCAAGCGTTACCGTTGACAGGATAACCGCCGCTTCATTGGATGGGAGCGAATCACCCGCCGTTTTATTGGCCTTGATGCGGTAGGTATAGGCTTCACCCGCCGTGACCCGGCCATCGCTAAAGGTTCGGGAATTGGCAGGAACGGTGGAAACCACGGTAAACGGAGTGGTTGCCGTTCGGCGTTCAATCACAAAGCCACCTTCACCCGCGCTATTGTCTGCCCAGCTCAAATCAACCCGTGATGCCGCAATGCGCAGGGCTCTCAAATTTGATGGCGCTGGAAGCTCAATCGTCAAAACGACGCGTTGCACCGCCACTAATCCACATGCGTCAGTTGCTCGAATTTCAATTGGATAATCACCCAGGAGCTGTTGATCATCCAGGGCCGTGACGGTAACGACTCCAGAGCCAGAATTGATGTTGATGGTACCGCCATCGGGCAGGTTGGTTGGCAATACCTCGACTTTGGTCAGGTTCCCATCCGGATCAAACGGGGCGGCTGACGGAATAAAGGTAAACGAGGTCAGTTGTTCCAGAAAAACGTTTTGATAGCTCCCCAGCGTTGGCACCTTATTCTCAGCGACGTTGACTGAAAATTGGGCGGTGCTGGTCAAATTGCCATCTGAAACCTCAAGTTGAACTGGAATTGTCCCAACCGGTGCGGCACAACCGGCTTCGATTTCAGCCGTAACCAGCCCATCTTCATTGGTAATTTGGGCGAAGAGAATTCCTTCCGGCAGATTTACAGCTCTGACCACCAGATCCCCAGGGTCAGTCCCCGAATCACCAACGGCTGCGACTGGGAAAACGGCGCGCTGACTCCCTTGTTTGATCGTGACTGGTGCGGCAGGTGTGATGGAAGGCGCTACATTGATCACGGTCAGTTGGAAGCTGCGTGAAATGGTGCCTGAACAGGTGCCCTCGGCTGAGATTTGAACGGTGTATTCTCCATAGGGCCGGGCGTTGGTGATGTTGATCGTCCCGGCTTCGGGTGTAAACCGGATGAGTCCCGCAAAAGTGTTTGGGGTGACGGTGACAACCAGCGAATTGGGTTTCAGGCTTGATGGTGGTGTATTGGGCGCCACCGTCACCGAACTGCCTTCATTCACTGAATTGTCCAGATATGTCCCGAGATTCGCCGTTCCTGGAAGAATATTGATGACCAGGTTGGTCTGTTTGACCAGACTGTTATCTGCCACCAGCAACAGCACCGTGTTTTGGCCAGGGGTGGAGGCACAGGACGCTTCAATAAAAGCCGAGACATTGCCCCCTGAATTGCTGATGTTACTAATTGTGAGACCCGTGGGCACGTTGATGACCGAAACTGAGAGTTGCTGAGCTGGCGTTCCGATGTCACTGACTTGAGCAATCAACGAGGTTGAACCGGGCGAGCCTTGCTGGCGGGTAATCGGGCTGTTGACGATAACGGTTGGGGCGACATTGACCACGGTCAAGGTAAAGGACGTTTCGGTATCAACCCCATTATTATCAATCGCGGTCACGGTGACGGTATATTGACCCGAAGGTTTAGCGGTTGAAAAAGCGATATTTCCGGTCAGGCGATCCGCATTGATGCCGCCAGTGTAGCCAGGCGCGGTTGCCGTCAACGAGACAATCGTTCCATCGTCAGTTGGTGCTGCCGACGGAGAAACGGTAATCGAACCACCTTCTTGAACCGTGGCTGAGTTGTAGTTTCCAAGTACTGGCGGGGTGTTGTTGGTGACAACTGGTTCACAAGGCGAAAATTCAGAGGTGTTAAACGGCGCCACCGTTGTGGTTGCGGTCGCTGTGACGACTCCCGTGAGCACCGAATTGACCACCAGTGAAATTGGGGCCAGGCCATCGCTGCCCGTAGTGACATTGAGAAATCCACGGAAAGTTTGTCCTTCGCCAAACCCAGAGCCATCACACGACGGATTCGTGAAAAATTCAATCCGATAGCTGGTATTTGGCTCGCTATCGAGCATTCCAGTGATGGTGGTGGTGCCGGTGTCTGAGATTACCGAAGTCAGGGTTGGAAAATTTTGGAGTAGATTTGGCCCACCATCACTGTCACCTGAGTCATTGGGAGTCGGGCCATCATCCTGCAAATCAATGCCTAAATTCCCGTTGGAAAAAATGGAATTTGACAGAATGCTGTTACTTTGCAGTCCACCTTCACCCACCGTGCCAACCTCGACCCCATCATCAGTATTAAAGGCGATAATGTTGGGTTGACCGGTGCTGGTACCGCCGATCTCATTATTTTGCGAGCCTTCGAGAATGAAAACACCCGAAAAATTAGGAAGTCCCCCGGTGCCAGCCGCATTGGTCCCAATTTTATTTCCATAAACGTCCGTCTGCGAGCTGTTGTCAATGCGGATCCCAAGCCCGGTGTTGCCTGAAATGATGTTTCCTGCACCTGAAGTTGTCCCACCAATCAGGGTGTTGGTTGAGAGAAAGACACCGATTCCCAGGTCACCATTCCCCAGAGCCGTGGTTCCAGTGCTGCTGATCCCAATGTAATTTCCAGAAATAACATTTGAGTTTGTTCCAGACAGTCGGACCCCGGAGCCGGCATTCCCCGAGATGACATTTCGTTCTCCAGCCGAAATACCTCCAATGGTATTTGCGTTAGCCTCACTGATTTCAATACCATTGTCCTGGTTTCCTATCGTGGTTGTTCCGGCGGCATTGACACCAATATTGTTGCCAACAACCAGGTTTCCTGTGGCTCCGGCATCCAGCAAAATTCCGTTTCCAGTATTGTCACCGATCACATTTTTCAAACCCGAACTTGAGCCGCCGACCAGAGTGTCGACACACCCTTCAAGATGAATTCCCTGGCTGGCATTCCCCAATGGGGTTGTCCCTCCGGCGCCAATGCCAATGCCGTTACCCTGGATGATGTTTCCAATTGTCTGCGAGCCAAACAGATAAATGCCGTCTCCACCGTTGGCTGAAATAATATTTCCCAGACTTAAACTCGCATCTCCCCCAATCTGGTTGATATTGCTGTTTTCAATTCGAATCCCATCGGCGGTGTTCCCGAGTGCCGCGTTTCCAGTTGAGGTGACCCCAATGTAATTCCCCTGAATTTGATTACCCGCAGGGCTAAGCTGGATTGTAATGCCGATCCCGGTATTTCCAGATATCACGTTGCGAGTTGCAGCCGTATTGCCGCCGATTATATGGCCATCAGTCTCGGCGATAAAGATCCCTCCCATCTGATTGCCAACGGCGGCGGTGCCATTGATATTAGGCCCGACATAATTTCCCTGAATCATCGTGTTGGTTACAGACGGATTCTGGATATAAATGCCATACCCACCGTTGCCGGAGATCACATTTCGGTCGCCAGCGGTGATGCCTCCAATTTGAGTTCCATCAGTATCAACCGTGATTGAGATCCCGCTTGACTGATTTCCCAAGGCGGACAGGCCGTTGGCGGTGGTGCCAATTAAATTTCCTCGAACGGTGTTGCTACTATTGATAGCCGGAGACGCTTCAGCTGGTGCTTTGAATACAACTCCCTTGAAATTCCCTGAAATTACATTGCCGGGTGGTGCTCCTGGGGTGGAAGTATTGCCGCCAATCTGGTTATCAGAGGAATATTCAATGACAACCCCTCCACTTGAAAATCCACTGGGGGAAAAAGAGGTAGTCCCGGTAATATCAGTACCAATGTAATTTCCCTGAACCAGGTTACTGGCCGCGGTTCCATCACCCGCAAAAAAAATCCCGGAGTCATTATTTCCCGAGATAATGTTGCGGGCCTGAACCACCGACCCTCCGATGGTGGATTCGGCGGCATCTTGCTGAAAAATCCCAGAAAACGTGTTTGGAATTGGATTGGTACCAGTGCTGTTGAGTCCAATAATTGAATTTTGGATGATTGTGCCAGTCACATCACCAAAAAGTGAAATGCCATCACCGTTATTGCCGGAAATGATATTCCGGGCCAGGGAAGCAGTTCCACCAATGGTGACCCCACTGGTGCTCAGAGGATTAAAGTTTCCTTTCCGGTTCGGCCTGGTCAGTTTAGATCTGGTATGAGAATTTATCCGAGCTGATGTTTGCGGTCGTCCTTCCCCAGAAAAGGCAGAAACCACAATGCCAGACCCCCCATTGCCTGATCCTGAAAGCCCATCGCTGGAAGTCCCGATCAAACATTGTTGAATTGTCGCGCCCAGGGCTTCGTCAATCGAAATTCCGTCTGATAAATTTGAAGAAATATGATTTGAGGCGCCGGTCACTGAGCCTCCGATTTGGGTGTTCATCGTCGGGCCAAGTTTGAGTAAGATGCCATCCGCTGCATTGGCCAGCGGGCCCGTTCCTCCGGCGGTCACTCCGATTCGATTTCCCTGGATAATATTTCCATCTGTTCCAGACTCATCTAAACAAATCCCGGTAAATGAATTTCCGGAACACAGATTCCCGTCACCCGTCGCTGTTCCACCAATTGTGTTGTTGGCTGAACTCTGGGTAATCTCAATACCGTTGTGATTTGGCCTGGCACTGGTGCCCGTTTCATCCGTGCCAGTCTTGCATCCCCGCACGATGTTATTGCCGTTGATCCGTAATTTGATGCCAGCCATTGGAAAGTCATTGATGACCAGGTCGGTAATGGTACAGTTTCCAGATGAAATTTCGAGCCCACTCCCAAACTGCATCGGCGAGCCACTGATCATGATGGTTTGACCAGCAACTGTTCCACCGTCAATGGTGACTGGATTCACAATTTCAGGAAGCGAGAACGTGCCTGCCAAATTAAACGTGGTCACCCCGGGCCCAAAGTTAAAGACAATTTGGTCGGCGGCGGCAGTAAAATTGGCTTCTTCAAGTGCCGCCCGAAGCGTACAGCCGCCCTCTCCGTCATCACAAAGCCCATCTCCGATATTGAAATCACCGCCGTCAGCCGTCGAAGTAACGACAAAGGTCGCCTGTGGCAATGTCACCAGCGAGGAGGGACGACGTTCCCCATGCTGTAACACGATCAGATCGGTCAGGGCATCCTGATTTAACCTGAGCGGAAGCACTGCGAGCGCCTGAGACGTGGTGGGTAACGGCACTTCTTCAAATCGAGGAAGCTGACCTCCGGGCGCTTTGGTGTTGGTGCCATGCGTTGGCAGCAACAAATCAAGCGTGGCATCTTCCCCGATTATCGCCAGATCGGCATGAGGGAGGGCCGAAACTTTGACGTTGACCAGTTCTTTGGCACCGATGATTGGAGAATTGGTAATCTGGCTCTGTTTCCACACGGCTTTGGAAAATCCAGCTTTGAGTGGTTTTCGAAGTTCAAGTGGTTCAATCAATCCAACCTGATTATTTTCAAAAAGAAGCGCCAGTTCAGTTGCGGAATTTCCGATGAAATTTCCAGAAGCGAGATGTTTGACTTTCTGACCCGTCGGAATTTGATCAAGCTGGGCGGATTCAACCCTGGCTTGAGTTTCAACGTCAGCCGACAGCCTCCGGTCCCGTCCCCAAATCATCGAAACGGTGTCACCAGCCGCCACTGCCAGATCAAAGGCGCTGTCTCGATCAAATTGCCCAATGGCAAGACCGTTGACCTTGTTTGGAAAGACAAAACGCTCTGGCTCAGCCGCTAT
>CAZXCE010000139.1:0-15842 GCA_964639175.1 uncultured Clostridia bacterium | reverse complement strand
ACTTACCAAACTCAATATCTCAGGAAACTTTTGACAAGGTACTTACCAATTTGCAGTGAAGCCGTCGCATTAGAGAACAATCAAGTGATTCAATCAAATGGAGTTAATGAACCACTGACTACGAGCGACTGACTACAAACTTGTATTATTGAACAATATGCCCCGGCAGCGAATGGTCAAACTCGTCATCGGTATCAGGTACACCATCGCCATTTGAGTCAACGGCAAACTCCGTTGGAAAGGCTCCCCGGAGTCTGGCATCCAGCGCCGCATAGATTTCAACCGGAGTGGTAACGGCAACCCCAACCGCATTGAGTGCGGCTTTTGAACGATTTCCCAGGTCACCATCAATCGCCCCTGGGTCAAACCCAAGTCGGATAAGGGCCGCCTGGATTTTGGCTTCGGTTTGTTTGGATTGAAACCGATCTACGCGCACATCAATGGCTAAAATACCGCTCACGGCCATGGCAGTATACGGCTTCATATTTGAAGCCTTGCCCGCGGCATAATATTGATACACCCGGTCGTGGCTGCCCCGGCAATCAAAGTGCCAGGCTTCGCTTTTGCTGGCGTTGGGCGCAGAGATAATGGGAACGAGGCCCGAACGTTTGGCAATGTCCCAAAACGTAGAGAGCTTCATATTGAGCGCGTCCAGATCAAGATCGAGGGCGCGTCCAGCTTCGTGCATACTTCCACCCGGTGGAGGGCTATAGGCTGATTTCTTACCTTTCACATAATCCAGGTGCGAGCCAAGCTGCATTTCATAACTGCGAAACAGGTCTGACAGGTAGAGATTCCCACCAGCCTGTTCGACTTCTTTTTCAGCCGCACGAATGGCAGCCAGCATATCGGGGGCGCATTTGGCCATGCGACTGGGCAGCAACGCCCGGTTTCCATTTTTCTTATAAATTGACAGGATTTGGATTGGAACAAGCGGCGTAGACATACATCACCTTCGGATTGGAAAAAGAATGTACCCACAGGTATCTATTCCGCGCGATGCCGGTCGAGGTGAAATAACACCTCAACCAGCGACTCTCCGCCGGTAGACAAGTTTTAGAAAAATGACGAAAACAAATTGAATTGAGTGGGATGGCCAAAAACGCCCGCAAGTATACCGAACAAAAAATTTTGAGCAAGGAAAATTTAGGAATTTCAGTAAAATAATCTTTTCGCTGACTCTTGTTCTTTGGTTCTGGCTTATTCACGTGATTTACAAAATGAGCAACAACAAATCATTGCGCTCAAAAACTTCATATGAATCACTGTATTAACTTCAAATCTTTTATAAATAACTACTTAGAAGAAATTGAATTTTAGAGTACTGATCCATTTCTATCAAAACCATTTTTACTTTTTGAATATTGTAATCTTCCAGGTTCTACTTGCGGAAAATTTTCTTTGCTTTTTGAAATAGCCTGATTTACCGTGTTCCGCACTTTCTAGTTGTCTGCAGTACATTTTTTCCCTTGCTACTTTTTTTCTTAGCATTTGGATGAATTCATTTAGCCTCCAACCCGTGAGCAAACTCAGGCTGGTGACATCAAACGGAACCATGATTCTTCGCGGAGAGACTGACTATGTTTCCCTACGTTGAACAAACCCGACTTGAGCAACAACACTTGCTTGATGAGATCCAGACCTGGGTAAACCAGTGGAAAAAGCAGGATAGAGTTGGACAGTACACCACCCAGCTTGAAGCATTAGAGGCATTTTTCTCCAGGACGATTGAACTTATCCGACGGCAATTCGAAACCGTCAGGCAGGAAACAGACACCCGAAAACTCTATAGACTTTCCCAAGAATTTGAGGAGCGTTTGCTGTGGCTTCGGCGTGCCTGGGAATTTTTCAAAGAAAAATTTGATCAACGAAATGCTCCGGGAACGAAAGACATCCTCAAAGCTGCCGATGAAGTGGTCTGGAGTTGTTTTCACCCAGCCATGCAATGTATTTTTCCGCGAAGAGAGGATCAACCTCCAGCCCCACTCGCCTTTATTGAATCAGAATTTTCCCCGGCTGCTTTTCCCCTGGAAATAGTACCGCCCAGCTTGAGATCTGGACTGCGAAATGGCGATGCTGAAGCGGCACTGCGCCAATGTATCAATAAGCTTCCGATTCCTCTGGTCCGGATTCCCCCGGCTTGTATTCGGTCGCCCTGGCTTTTGATTTTCCTTGGACACGAAGTCGGCCATCAGGTTCAATATGCCGTGAAGCCAAACCTGGGTTTTGTGAGTGAATTTCAAGCTGGACTGGAAACACTCGTCAGTAACCATCAGCCACAAACTTCCTTGTGCTGGAAAAAATGGTCACAAGAAATCTTCGCGGATGCCTACTCCGTGGCCTGTATGGGACGACTGGCTGGATATGCACTCTCTGAACTGATTTATGGACCGCCTGAGGCATTGATCAAGCGGGATGGTGGAATGTATCCCCCAACCATCGTCCGGTTGAGATTGATTCAGGCTTTTTCGGATAAACTGAAACTGCCAAACCCACAGCCGAATTTTCCGGCACTCAATTTTGATCAGGTTGGCACCACTCCGATTCAAGCTGATTTGAATCTGATTCCACAGGTTGTAGATTTTCTTTCCGATTCACTACCAGGGCTCAATCAAAGCCTGCAATCGCTCACAGGGTTCAACCATCAATTTTTTGAAAGAAACGAACCAGTAGACACATACCGCAGAAACTTGCTTCAACAAACCCATCTTGCGCCCCCAAAGGACATACTCCAGGCTCGCTGGTTGACCTGTGCTGGCTATGCAGCCTGGCTCAACCTGGTTGAGAGCTTTGATCCAAGCCGCTTTGACCAGGACCGGAAGAACATGGCTGAAAAGCTCTGTCAGGCTCTCCAGGTTTGTGGTCCAGAAGGAACACGGGCGGCTGGAGACACACCGTCGAAACAGATTATCGAACAATCTCAAGCCATTGGCGATGAAGTTGGCTCAATACTGGACCGCCTGCTTCAGGGACAGTCATTATAACCGTAGGAGCTGATTGACATGCGATTTCTGATCCAGGTTCAAACAGAAAATGACCAGAACTGGAAGGTTACCGTCACATCAGACACACTGCAACCTGATGAAATCCCTTCGGTGTTGCTTTCAGCTCAAGAAATTCTGGGTGTTGATTATCCTACACACGAGCAACTTGATGGCCTTAGCTTAAATGATGTTCATTCCTCACTTGGCAAAATCCAAACTCGCATCCCCGGACCCAATGATTTACAGGTCGTTGGGCAATACTTGTTTGACATTTTGGTCGGAAAAACGAATTGGGCAACCATCTGCGCGAAAGCTGATGCGATCAAGCCAAATTCCAACATCGAACTGGCCTTGTCCTGGGATAAAGGAGCAACCAACCTTTTTCGCCGTTTCCCCTGGGAAATCCTGCACGACGGGCACCATTTTCTGGCGGTTGATCCCAATCGAGTTGTGGCTATTACCCGATTGGTGAAAGGTTTCGCTCCCGGCCAGAATTCACCTACAACCGTCCAGATTTCCCCAAAAGTTTTGTTTGTCATCGGCAGCAATCACCATGACCCTGTTTTGCGTCCTGGAGCCGAGATCCTTGGTCTTATTCGACGGCTGGAAACAGTCGGTCTTGGTCTTCATTTTGTTTCACAGGTTCGGGTCAGGGCAACCAAAGATGCTGTGGAGAAGGCAATCCAATCATTCCGGCCTTCAATTGTTCATTTTATCTGTCACGGAGGGACGGAAAACAATCGTGGATATATAAAATTGATTTCAACCGAACCAAATCTTGAATTTGAGCATGTCAAGGCAGATGAACTATTTGACAAATTAACACCAGACGGAATTCCTCCACCGCTTGTTATTCTGAACGCCTGCGATACGGCAAAAGCCAGTGCTCAAAAAGGGGTCGTTTCCTTTGCCGAGGAAAATGCCTGCGATACGGCGAAAGCCAGTGCTCAAGAAGGGGTCGTTTCCTTTGCCGAGGAACTGGTCTTGAAAGGTGTGCCAGTTGTGCTCGGCATGGCTGGTGAAGTCGCTGATAGCGCCTGTCGGTTTGTCACCCGTGGGTTCTATGAAGCGTTACTTCGCGGAAAATGTCCTCAAATAGCTGTAGCTGACGCCCGGAAAGCTGCGCTACAGGCACAAGGCACAAATCCCGGAGCAACAATTGATTGGAGTTTATTGACTCTTTTTTCACAGCAAGCAACGACACTGGCGCTCTCTTCTGAAATCTCATCAGCTATTAAAAACCGTCGCAAGATCGCCAAAAGGTTCCGCAAACTCTCGAATCCTTCAATTTTTTGTGATCGCCTGGAGATCCTCAGTGCATTCCAGCAAATGCTTCATGGGTTAGGCCCAAATGTCATTGCGATTCAGGGTCAATTTTCCCAAGAGGAAAACAGCTCCAAATTTGGCAAGACACGATTACTTGAAGAGTTTGCGGCAATTACAGTTGAAAGTGGCCATATCCCGTTTTACCTCAATGAGCCAAACCCTGATGAAATCCCAAAAAATAATCAGGCTATCGCCATCTTTCTGCTAGGAAAACTAGATGAAACAGCAGAATATTTTAGTGAACAGCCACTCACCGATACTCAATTAGAACACCTCCTTCTTAACCCAAATCCAGCAAATCAAAGTCTTGAAGCAGAGGTGAGGCGCAGTCTTTTTGGATTTGCTGCTCATGACGATCAGGAACTCCCTTTAAATTCGATCAGAGCTGCTTTGCGATTTGATTTGCAATCTCTTCAACAAAAGATAGTACAGAGCAATAAGGCCGATTCAACCGCAAAGGTTATTGTCCTGTTGGATAGCCTTCACCTTTTTGAACCGTCCAAATCCATTGTCCAAGGCTGGTTTAGTTCTGATGGGATGGGAAAACCAACATTTCCAATTCCAACTGTATTTACTTTTTCGAGCAGCAGGTTGCAAGCAAGCCTTTCAGATACCCAGACGATCAGATCAATTGTCGAAGCGTGCAGACATGTATTTAATTATCTTGTACTTACACCATTTCAAAACCCAGAGCAGGATCCTTTCCCTTACAATCAATTGCTGATGGCATACAACCCGCCTTTAAGGTTTGGTCTTCAAGCTTCGCCAGACAAAAGAAAAAAGTGTTTCAACCGGCTTCACAATGCCACGCAAGGTATCCCAGGCAAATTTCTCTTATCTGAATCGAATGCACCGCTGTGGGATGTGATTGGCTCCTGGATGGACTGTGACATCTTGATCCACGCCGATGATGACGATGTATTTCGGGTTTTGAATGGAGGAAGTTAAAAATGACCACAGAACTTGATTTTGATCAACGACTTGAAGAGGCTGAGAAGAAACATCGCGAAAAATCCTTGGCGGATCGAAAGCATGCTCGATCATTACTTTCTCACCAAGCCTTGCTCCTGGTAGCTTCGGTTCCAGTACTCAGTCAGACCATTATCCAGCAAATTCTTTCTCTTCAAGGAATTGAGATTAATATTGAAAACACTTTGGAAGAGGCGATTCAACGTGGCTTCTGCGAAAAAATACCGGAGTCACGGCAATTGGCTTTTGATGCGACTTCGGGAAAACGGCATTGGGTGTCAATTCCTGCTAAATACCAGATGAATGCCAGCCAGCGAAAAGAAACGCTGGATGAGTTTCTGAATAAACACTCAATTGATGAAGGATTCCAAAGACTACGCGAATTTCTCACCCTGGTTGGAACTCAAATCAAGCAAATTGAACGAACGACACCAGGTACGATCTCAGACCTGCTCGTGAAATGGTCAGCCCTGGCAGTTCAGTCTCAAACCCGAGGAGGAATGTCACAAACGTTATTGGATGCCGTAGCTCAAGAACTTCAAAACAACCAGCTTGCCGAGGCACAGGAATGGCTGCTCGCGGTTGAGCCACTGGAACAGCTCCTCAGGGGTGACTTCACTCAGGGCCTCAGCCTTTCACAAACGATTGTCCTGGCTATCCGTAAGATTGAACTCTATCGGCGACGGTCAGTTGACGAAAAACATTTAGAACTGTTTTTCGAAAGACCAGAACAAATCCAGGCATTCCGAGATTTTTTAACGGGTCCAGACGACCAGTGGGGATTGCATTTCATAGGAAATGGCGGAGTTGGGAAAACCATGCTGATTCGACATCTCCAGACCAGACTCACCCATGAATATGGAGCGTCCGCCCGGATTGATTTTGACTACATCAACCCAGATTACCCACGCAAAACACCAGGCTTATTATTAACCTTGCTGGTGGACGAACTCCGGCTGTTTGATCAAACGAACAATGCATCGTCTTATTTTGAATCATTTCGGCATGAAGTTTTGCGAATTCACGAACGCCAAAGCGATACAGCGTCACGGATAACCACCGTTTCTACCCTTCTGGATGAGCCTGAGTTTCTCACCGCGCTCGACAAGTTTGCATTTGCGCTCACTGAGCTTCCCCAACCCGTCGTCATTTTTCTGGATACCTGCGAAGAGCTGGCCAAGTTACGCCCGGACGGAACAGTTCCTGAAAACGTCGAGGCAACCTTCACTATTTTCGAAAAGCTCCATGAGCGCCTCCCTGGGGTACGAGTCGTTTTTTCAGGGCGTCGGCGACTCACATCACGATATCGGAATGAACCGGACTTTTCACAACCTGGAAAGCTACCTGAGCGCCTCTATTTAGAACTGTATGAAATTCAAGGGTTTACTGAAGATGAGGCTCAAGGCTACCTGAAAGACAAAGCCAAAGTTAGAGAAGATCTCATTCACCCGATTCTCAATCAATCGGTCATGGGTCAGGATCCAAAAACCTATAACCCTTTTGAGCTTGCCCTCTACTCAAACTGGGCCAATGAAGACATCAACCTGAAACCTGAAGATTTAGCCAGAGCCGATGTAGACCAGTACATTCGAATGCGGATTGTTGGTCGAATCACCAATGAATCGCTACGGGAGTTGTTGCCGGCGGTCGCACTGTTGGGACGTTTTGATGAAGCTACACTTCAGGCAGTCGCCAGGGCTGTGCTCTCTTCCTCAATAACTGAAGATCAAAATTTCTTGAAAATCCTGGATGAATTATCCAATCAAGAATGGATAGACCGCCAGCACTCAGCTTTTTTTGAAGTAGATCGTGGTCTGCAGCCCCGGCTTCGAAAATATTTCAGCAAGCAGGTACCTGGAGTGATGGTTCAGCTTCAGGAAGCCATTCTTGACGAGTTGACGAAACAAACCTTAACTCAACCGTTTGCCAGATTAGACCCAACTGCCCACTTTGAAGCAGTGTTGAGGCTGTCAGAAAGGTCTCCTGAACAAACAGCCTTGTGGTGGGAGCAAATCAAAGCACGCTTCGTCGAGACCAAAGAGTTTGCCTGGGCGTTTGATTTGGCCAATCATCTGATTGGATGTGCAAATCAGCCTGTTTCCAGCCTGAAATCAATTGAAGCCTCCGTCTGGGCGTTGTTGGCAGCCTCAAGGGTCCAGCTTGGGTATTCTGACCTGGAAGCAGCTTCAAACTGGCAACAGGTGGCTTTGCTGGCTAAGTCGCATCCAGTGCAAGCGACGCAAACCAAATTAAAACTTCGGGCTCAAGCTGGACAACTGGCTGCAAAATTCAGAAGTGCTGCCGAAATTGATCATCAGGAGCTGGCGGATTTTTGGAAATTGTTGCTCAACCTGGATATTGACATACTAAGTGAACAACTTGCAGGGAGCTTTGTTGCCACGTTAGAAGCTATCACGGAATATGCTGAAAAAAATCCAGAAACCCTTCCAGAACTGAATGTTGCATCTGTCGAGCGGTTTCGGGCACTAACCAACCTTGCCAGTGTGTCAATTGAACTGCAGGCATTTTTAGATGTTTTACTAGCACGGCTGGCGATTCTCTCTAAAAAGTACCATTCGGCTCGTGGTTGGTTATACCAGGCTATGGGTTCTATTCTTGATCACTCTATTGATTCCCAGAAATGGCTTGATTGGCCTTCACCCGATGACTTACGGGCTCGCATTTCACTGGAATGTATTCGGTTTGGTCCATTTATGGGACTCAACCCAAAGCAATTGCTCAATCATTTCCCTGAAGCATTCACTCACTTGCAGACCCTTGATGGAAGTCGGCTGGCGTCAGCCAGACTTCAGCTTCAGTTGGCACTGGCTCCAGCCAAAATGGACGAAGTGAACCACCTACAGGAAATAAGCAACTCACAACCAAAGTTTGACAATGGGAAGTGCACTGTTCACAGGTATTTCCCGCCGCTTCAAATTTCAATTGCCGAGGCGGTAGCTAGCAGCGGAGATTTTGACCGGGCAATCAACATGCTTCACAAAATGGAATCTGCTGCTGAATCTGCCGCCGATGATCTGGCTGGCGCCAAAGCGGCGTGGCGTGCCCGGATGCGATTGGCCATCAAAATGCGATTACCTGGAGAATCCACACTGCAAGGTTCAGAAGAGGTAGAAGAAACTCAACTTCGTTGGATGCTCCGCAGTGTGACTCAACTCCTTGAAGGACAGCAGTTTTTGGATACAGGTCCGCTCCGTACATTGAAAAAAGTACATTATTGCTGGCAGACAACTTTTCCACGATTAGGCCCGCAAAAAGAGACACTTATTGAGGTGGGAAAAACATTCTTTGAACAAGTCCCAACAGAGGTTGGAGCCACTTTTGACGAATATTCATGCTTTTTGGATTGTTGGGAGGTAAACCGTCTGGCTAAAGGGTTAAACCGACCGCTTCCATTTCCTTCATTACAAATGCCAGATGTCAGTGCCTGGTACCAGCACCATCAGGAACAAACCATAGAAGCACTTCGACTCTTTCTCAGGTGGTTCGCCCTTTGCCCTTTCATTCAAAGACAGTCCCTAACTGAACCGATCTCTCAACTCACTGCGGTGCTTGGAGATCGCCGGGTTGCTGAGATTGCCCTTGAAGAAGGAGAATATTTAAGTCTTCGACTTCCGAAGGCTGCCATTCGATTATTTGAGTATGCAAAAACTCATTTCCGACAGGCATCTGATCTAACCGGAGTTCTTCTGGCTCAGGCAAACCTCGCACTGGCTCAGATTCGGTCAAAATCAGTCAACGATGCCAAAGCGAGCATTCAAACCCTGCGCAAACAGTACCAGCAATTTCTTAAGGCAAAGACACTCAATCTCCCTGATTGGGAAGAGCTTGAGGAACTTTCAAGCAACTTTGGACAACAAAAGCTTCAATCATTGGAATGGAATTCATGGGAGCCGTGGCTCATGCGAATCATCGCCTGTATTGCCTGGGGTAAATTTTCCTCTTCCCAACCGCAGAAAATTATTGAACTAGCTCGCCAAATGGCAAATCCGGCTTCAGGCGTTCATATTTTCCCACCTGATCTGGATGAATGGATGAATGAGTCGTTCCTTCTTGAACAACAGGAAATGAGCAGTCTTCTTGATTCCTCTTCCAAAGAACCAGCAATTTCAATCTCTATTCCAATTGAGCCAGTTTCTACCAATACCGAAAAGACCAAAGATCTTATACTTGAAATTACTTCTCTTTTTTCACAGGGCGGCAATTTATTTCAGCATCAATCCATAAGTATCAAATTTCAGGGAGATAAATACGATATTCCATTTTATCCAGAGAAGACTGAAAGGGGTGATAAATTTCATCGCTTCTTTCCAAAAAATTTAATCGGTCGGCTTCAGCAGTCCATTACACCTCAACTAAATCCGTCTAATGATAAAATTCTCATAAAAGTATATTTAGACCAATCTACTGCCTGGATTGGGTGGGAAAGAATAATTATTCAACTGCTACAACTTCCAAATTTTGAAAATAAATGGCTTTTTTTTCAAAGACACCTGTTGAATCCATTGAGAAGGGGAACAGGGCCTGCAAGTTTCTATATTTCTGAAAGTAGTACTGCGGTCGTTTTTGGAGCAGAACAAGAATTTTCAGAATCATTTCAATACACCTGGAAACGAGTCTCTACCGATTTAACATGGAATGACGGTCCTTTTGGGGTTGGAATTAACTGGCTAGGCGCCCGCTTTCCACATATATCATTGCTTCACCTGATTGCAAAACCGATTGAAACATCACGTGGAGTCAGACTTGAGTTTGGCAATCAGGGACTATCCTCTGTTTCCAAAAACAGAAATACGATCCTGGGTGCAAAGGAAATCACCTATAGTTTTCCACGCTTAAAACTCTGTTTATTACAATGCAAACCAACAGATTCAGGCTCGTTCTTATTAAATGAGCAGGAGCAAGCCGCCTATATCCGTGATTTCGGGGCACAGCTTCATTCACTTGGGGTCCCCTTCGTGTTGACGATTCCTCCACTTTATTACAACCTGGCGGCTGAAGTTCCCCGCCTTCTGTTTGAAGATCCAAAAAACAATCAAGTTTCGATTGACTCCTTATTTTCAGGTATCCAGAAATTGTTCAATGATCCTACAAACTGGATGTATAACCTGCCCACAAATGAATCCGCTGCAGTTGATGCCATCAGTCACCTTGCCCTTTACTGCCCGCCCGAAAACTAACCATCAAAGGAGCACAACCCTATGTCATTCTGGGACACAATCACCACACTGATTGGTTGGGATGCCACAAAATACCAGTATTTCTACATTCCAACTGAACAGGTCGAGAACCCGGCGCCATCCATTGGCACTGTGGTTGAATCCGGGAAGCATTACTTCCAGGTATTTTTGAGCGAGATGTACCTCAAAAAACACCGGGAATGGTTTAAAACCTGGTATCCGGTGGTTCACACCCAGATTGAATTGCAGTTTGGAACCCAAATTGTCGAACTTCCGCACGTGGCCGGACCGCTCCAATTGGAGGGAGTCAAGGAAACGACGCTCGAAAATGTTGTGCAACTCAACCATGCCTTAACCCCGCTCCTGCCGTTCAATGGTGGACTCGTCAAGCTGGTCTCGGTACTGCTGGCGATGGAAGGCAAAAATACGCTTCAGTCATTCGTCAAGGTGATGGGAGATTTTTCAAAGCTCCTGATTGTCCCCGAAGTTTCAGCCGCTTTAAACCTGGCGCTCCCGCTGGCCAACGGAGTTCAAGACCTCCTCAGCGGAACCAACCGGGAAATTGACCTTGGGTTGCATCAATCATTTACCGGTGCTGGCGGAGGCGGCGCCAATGTGCTGAGGTCAGGGTACTACGTAGTGTTGAAGGCCGAGGCTGGTCAGTACCAGTCCAACCTGTTCCAGATTCGAAATGACCGACTTTTTTATGGGCCGACGGCTACCTCCAAACAACCGTTAACCGGCGTGACCTACATGCTTTTCCGGGTTGATGCGCGAACTGAACGTGATGACTGGGCAAGCCTTTCCACGATCAAGAAAGCTTTTCTTGAAGCCCTCAAAGCCCTTGAAGGTGGAAATCCCGAAGGCGCGAAAACGCTTCTCCGAAAAGCACTTTTCCAGGTCAGAGCTTCTGATGACCTGACCAAAGCTGATCAAAACCGGGTGGTAAGCACACTGACAGAAGAGTTTAAAGCTGCACAGAACCAGGGCCTTGGATTGATCAGTTTTGCCGCAGATCCCTTTCTCACGGCAATCAATAACGCAACCGACGTAGACGTCAATTCGGCGCTGATGAATGAACCTGACATTGACGACCTGCTCAATTTCTGAACCTTCCTCAAAAATCCCACTTCCTTCAAAAGAGAGCGGCTGCCGGTGTCACAGTCGCTCTTCCTCTTCCCTTTTCCCGCTTTTCAACCAGCCAATCAAATTGCGGCACTCAGGAAAGAAGAGTTTTCTTGAGTGGCCAGTTCATCCCGGCTTCCATCCGTTTGTCACAAATTCCCTGCCGCTTCTCCCATTTCAGAAGGTGATTCAGACCTGGCGGCCTACACTCGGCGACACAATAAGCAGCCACTTCCGCCCAGCAATTGGATTAGTGCCGGCATGAGACTGAAAATTGGTCTGGACTGGGCGGGACGGGCTGCTTGTCACGTTTTCAGACGCTTTGAGCCTGGAGGACACCTATGTCAGGAAGCAAACATTGGATCTGGATGCTCCCTGTGGTGCTGTTTGTTTTGACGCTTTCGGTCTTTGGTCAGGCGACGGATGGAGCCATCAACGGCAAAGTCCTGGATGAATCGGGCGCCGTCATTTCTGGCGCAACCGTCACCGTTAAACACAGCGAAACAGGGTTTCAAACCACCGCGACCTCTGATGAACAGGGGCAATTTCGACTCAATTACCTCCCCGTCGGCAAGTACATTGTCACCACCGAAGCCACGGGATTTAAAACCACCGAAGTTTCAAACATTGCCGTGATTCTCAATCAGGCAATTGACCTCACCATTCGCCTCCAAACCGGCGAAGTCAACGAAGTCGTCACCGTTTCAGGTGGCGATGTGCTCGTCGAAACCAGTACTTCAACCCTGGGCAACACGTTTGAATCACGCAAAGTCGTCGAACTGCCCAGCCTCAACAATTCACAACTTGAACTGGCGCTGCTCGCCCCCAACACGACATCGCAAGCTGGCGGAACGGCTGGCGAAGGTGGTTCGGTCGGCGGCAACCGTCCCCGAAATAACAGCTTCACCCTCGATGGCGTAGACAACAACGACACCATCCTGACGGGCCACGTCATTGACGTGATTCCTGAAGCTGTCGCGGAATTTACGCTCTTGACTAATCAGTACACGGCTGAATTTGGACACTCCTCAGCCGGTCAGTTCAACACCATCACCAAATCGGGCACCAATGAGTTCCACGGTGGCGCAAGCTGGTTCAACATCAACAAGAATTACATTGCCGTTGACCATCTCACCAAAGAAGCCATTGCCCGTGGTGACCAGCCCAACCAAAAGCCGCGTTATGACTTCAATCGGATTGCCGGGTTTCTTGGCGGCCCGGTCATCAAAAACAAGCTGTTTTTCTTTGGTGCCTACCAGTACAACACCACCGGAACGGCTGGGGCACCGGTCAGCTTTTTGACCCCGACTGCTGCTGGATTTGCACAACTTGGCAGTCTGTCCGGCGTCAGCCCCTTCACGCTTGGATTGCTCCAACAATACACCGTTCCGGCGTCGAGCCAGTCAGACTCAGTTCGGGTGCTTGGGAAAGACATCCCGGTTGGAACGGTCAATTTCCTCAATCCAAATTACCTCGCCAATCACACCTTTAACGTGAATGTTGACCAGTTACTCGGCGCCGATCAAATCCGGTACCGGTACAATTATGCCAAATCAACCGCACCGAATGCCGGGGTCGGAAATCCGATTTTTAACGGGAACTTTACCCAACTGAACCAGCTTGCCTCGGTGACCTATATTCATAGCTTCACCCCAACGCTGGTCAACGAAGCTCGGATTGCCTACCGGCGCAAAAATAACAGCTTTGGCATACCGGATGAGTTCAAATCATTTGCCAACATTTCATTTAATGACCTGGGGTACATTTTTGGTCCACAACCTGAATCCCCCAGCGGCGAAATCACCAATTCGTACCAGTTGGTCAACAATCTGAGCTGGATCAAAGGCCGTCACAACTTCAAATTCGGAGTCGAACTGCGCAATGTGATTTCGGCCAGTTCGTTCCTGCCCCGCAATCGTGGCGAATATGACTATGCCACGCTTGAAGAATTCCTGCTTGACCGCAAACCCACCGGGTTTAACGGCGGGTTAAAGGGTGTCGGCACATCGGTGTTTGCCGCCAACCGGAAATCCATTTACTGGTTTGTCCAGGATGATTTCAAAATCTCGCCAACCTTAACCTTAAATTTAGGGTTGCGGTATGAGTTCTACACGATTTTCCGAGATGAAAAACTCCAGGCACTCAACGCGATTGCCAGCGTACCGGGCGTGATTGAATTTCGCGAACCAAAACCTGACAAAAACAACTTTGCACCCCGTATCGGCCTGGCCTGGTCACCGTCCTTTTCAAATGGCATCGGACGAACGATATTTGGTGAAAATGGACATAGTTCCATCCGAGCCGGATTTGGAATCTCGTATGATGTCGCTTACGGCAACCTCGGCACGCTCCAGTTACCGCCCCAGTTCCAGCAGGAACTGTCCTCAGCCGGCGGCGAAGGGGGCCCATACGGAACATCAACCAACTTTCTGCAAAACGGCGGGTTAGGCAATACCCCGATTCCACCGACGACGCCGGCGGATGCCCGGGCAGCAACGCAGGCATTTATTCCAGATAAAATCCTGCCTTACACCATGAGCTGGAGCTTGAGTTATCAGCGACAGCTTTCCAATGATTGGGGCTTTGAGTTGCGCTACCTGGGAACACGCGGCGTCAAACAATTTGCCCAGATTCGCAGCAATGGCGGAAACGTGCCCTTCCCGATTGCCGGGTTTAGCCTGCCGACCTATTTGAATGCCTCCCAGGTGCCAGATGCCAACACCCGTGACACCATGCCAACGCTGGACCAGCTTCTGGCCTCTTCAGTGTATGGCACCGGGCTTGGTGGATTAGGAATCGCTGATTTTTCAACCCCGATTGTCACTGCATTCCAACCAGTTGGAAGCTCGACCTATCACGCGGCGTCGGTTGACGTGACCAAACGACTCTCGCAAGGGTACACCCTGTCAGCCGCCTACACGTTTAGTCATACCATTGACTTTGGGACCAATGATCTCTTCACCAGTTTTATCAATCCACGCCGGGCACAGGATGGATTTAACCTGGGCGATATGAAGGGGAATTCCGCACTTGATCGGCCACATCGGTTTGTCACATCCATCATCTGGGAATTGCCGTGGTTTCGGCGCAACCCAAATCGGCTGGTCCGGACCCTGCTTGGTGGCTTCCAGTTCAACACCATCTACACGGCGGAAAGTGGTCAGCCGTTTACCGCTCTGAGCGCCACCGACAGCAACCTCAATGCTGACACAGCCGGAGACCGCGCGCTTCGAAATCCAAATGGAATCAAGGGCACGGGAAGCAATGTAACTTCAATTCTCAATTCCAGAGGCCAGGTGGTTGGCTATCTCGCCACCAATGGCAATGCCGAATACATCAAGGCTGGACTTGGTGTCCAACCAACGGCTGGGGCAAATACGCTCCGGTCTCCTGGGACCAACAATTTTGACATCTCGATCTTCAAAGATTTCGAAATCCGCGAAGGCTGGCGGCTTCAGTTCCGTACCGAGATGTTCAATGCCTTCAACCACGAACAACTCACCGTCGGTGGTGGCAGCGTCTTTCAACTCCTGACCAACGCCCGCAACCTGTCATATGCCAACGTGTCCAGCCCGACCTTTAACGACTCACGTATTTTCGCGGGTCGTCCACGGGTAATCCAGTTTGGCTTGAAATTGATCTTTTAGTACATTGTTTGAAGCCAGTTGTTTTTGAAGGTCAAACACCAAAATTCCAAATGAGTGTTTTTCCCGTCGAAAAGGCTGTTCACTTCAGATGAATTTCCCTACAATTTTTTGTACTGAAGCCTGTGTATCTGATTGTGCTTGTACTTTCTCGAAGGTCACAGGATTGCTCAGTGCCCCGGACGAAGCGTGGCGCCTCATCCGGGGATTTTTTATATCAGTTTGTAGTCAGCAGTCAGTAGTCAGTAGTTCGCTAAGTTCATCTGATTGAACTATTTGACTATTCTTTTATACTATTTTTTCATTGCAAAGTGGTATAACACAATCGTGTTGAACTGTACCCAATTCGAAAACCCGGAACCCGGAACCCGGAACCCGGAACCCGGAACTCCAATTTTCTCACAATTTCCCACTATTGCGGGTCAACTGGTCCTTAATATTCAGGTTGCGAATCAGCCGGTGCAAATAATTTGGGTGGAGCCCAAGCAATTTACCCGCTTCGGTATAATTTCCCCCCGCATCCGCTACGGCTTTGATAATCAGCTTTCGTTTAAACTCTGAAACTGCATCGTGATAACCGTCGCCAGTCTCGCCAG
>CAZXCE010000138.1:0-15896 GCA_964639175.1 uncultured Clostridia bacterium | reverse complement strand
ACCCGGAACCCGGAACCCGTTTCTTCATTCTTCCCTACCTGATTTTGCTGGGGGTGCGGAACTGGCCAATGCCAGTGCCAAGGCCGTTTGGTGTGCCGATTAACTCCCAGTCCCCTCCTGCCACAGGACGGCCTTGAATTCGATTATTGGTGGTGTCGCTGATGATCACGGTTGAGATTCCGTTCAGGTCTCCTGCGGTAAACAGGCTGACGGTAATGCCTTCAGGGTCACGCACCTGCCCCAAATTGGTACCGACTCTGCAAATTTGAGTCGCGGTTCCCGCCACACCTCCCGCAAAAACGAGGATCCGAGAGTTTCCAGTATCGGCCACGTAGAGATTCCCCAAATTATCAACCGCCACACCTTGAGGATTGCGTACCTGACTCAGGGCGGTTCCAGAACCAGCCAGCACACTTCCAGTATTCGCCGTGGTCGTTGTATTCGCGTTTGGAATGCGAATCACCCGGCTGTTCATCTGATCGGCCACAAACAGGTTGAACGTGGTGTCAATGGCCAATCCACGCGGGCTGCGCACCTGACCCGTCCCGGAACCAGTTGTCGAAAGGACTCTGGCCGCACCGGGAACACCGCCGTTAAACCTGAGAATTCGCCCATTGAGTGTGTCTGCCACATATAAATTCCCCTGGACATCAAGCGCAAGCCCTTGCGGTCCTTTGACTTGATTGAGCCCGGTGCCCGAACTGGCAAACATCGTCCAGGTCAATCCGCCGTTTTGAGACCATTGAATCCGGCTGTTTCCAGTATCAGCGACATAAATTCGCTGTCCATCAATACTGGCGGCCACGGCTTCAGGCTGAAGGAACTGACCAGGCGAAGCCCCTCCTGCTCCGTTTCCAATCACGGTCCAGTTCACTCCGTCAAATTTTTGAACCCGGTTGTTGAACGTATCGGCGACATAGAGTGTGCTCAGTTCAGTACAGGTCACAATGGTGATCGTCACCGAATCAGAAACAGGCCCGCATAATCCGGCTGGATCATTGGTGGTCAGCGTCAAAGTCACTGTACCTGCCGCGACTTCGCCCGCCGTCGGAGTATAAACAGCCGTCGGAGTCGTCGCATTCGGAGTAAAGGTTCCCCCGCCACCTGACCAGGTTCCGAGCGTGGCCGCACCGCCAATGGCCCCGGCCAGTTGAATCGGCAGTCCAACGCATACTTCCTGATCTGGGCCCGCCGCCACGGTCGCCGCCGGATCAATGGTGATGGTCATGGTGTCAAAAACGGCTGAACAAGGTCCGGTTGGATCGTTTGTGGTCAACGTCAAGGTCACCGTTCCGGCTGCAATTTCAGCCGCTGATGGAGTGTAGGTGGCTGTGAGCGTGGTGGTGTTTGGCACAAATGTCCCTGTCCCTCCCGACCAGATGGCCGAAATAGCGCTGCCTCCGGTTGATCCGGCCAGGACCACACTCGGCGTGGTGGCACAAACCTGCTGATCAGTACCGGCATTCACGGTGGCCACGGGGAAAATGGTGATGGTCAGGGTGTCAGAGACCGCCGGGCAGGGTCCGGCAGGATCATTGGTTGTCAACGTGAGCCTGACACCTCCGCCAGCAATTTCAGCCGGCGTTGGAAGATAGATCGCCGTCGGGGTTGCCGCATTGGGAACAAATGTTCCGGCACCGCCACTCCAGGTGACACTGGTGGCGCCTCCGCCAAAAGTACCAGCCAGTTGGATATTTGCATTGTCGGCGCACACCATTTGTGCCAGCCCGGCTTCAACCGTGGCCGCCCGATTGATGGTGATGGTCACCGTGTCTGAAACCGCTGGACAGGGCCCGGTCGGATCGGTCGAAGTCAATGTCAGCGTGACACTTCCGGCCAGAATTTCTGCCATTGATGGTGTGTAACTTGCATTGAGTGTTGTGTCATTTGGGGCAAACGTTCCCGTTCCCCCTGTCCAGGTTCCAGTTGTAACGGCGCCAGTAACACTTCCTGTTAAAGGCGCTGAAGTTCCTTCACAAATTGTTTGTGGATTGCCGGCCTCAACCACTGCAATTTGATTGATAGTAATGGTCATGGTATCGAAAACCGCCGGGCAAGGGCCTGCCGGGTCATTGGTCGTCAGTGTCAAAGTTACAGTTCCAGCCGCAATTTCGCCCGCTGATGGCGTGTAACTGGCATTGAGCGTGGTGGTATTTGGCGAAAACGTTCCGCTTCCGCCACTCCAGGTGGCTGAAACCGCGCTTCCTCCGATGACTCCAGCCAATGAAACGACGGGATTGTCAGCGCAGACGGTTTGAGAAAGACCGGCATCCACCGTCGCTGCCCGATTGATGGTAATCGTCACGGTGTCGCTGACGGCAGCACAGGGTCCAGCCGGATCCGCTGAAGTCAACGTCAAGGTCACCGTTCCGGCAGTAATTTCACTCAACGATGGGGTGTAACTCGCATTGAGTGTGGTTGCATTGGGCGTAAATGTCCCCGTGCCACCAGTCCAGGTGCCGGTGGTGACAGGCCCAGTAACGCTTCCATTTAACAGCGCTGACGTTCCTTCACAGATAGTTTGTGGATTCCCGGCATCAACAACTGGAAGCGGATTAATCGTGAAAGTAACGGTATCAAAAACCGCCGGGCAAGGGCCGGCTGGATCATTGGTCGTCAGTGTCAAAGTTACAGTTCCAGCCGCAATTTCGCCCGCTGATGGCGTGTAACTGGCATTAAGCGTGGTGGTATTTGGCGAAAAGGTTCCGCTTCCGCCACTCCAGGTGGCTGAAACCGCGCTCCCACCAATCGAGCCATTCAAAACGATGGTCGGGCTACTGGCACAAACAGTTTGTGGATTTCCGGCTTCAACCGTCGCCGCCTGATTGATGGTAATGGTGACGGTATCGCTCACCATTCCGCACGGTCCGGCTGGATCAGCCGAAGTCAATGTCAAAATAACCGTTCCCGCAGCAACTTCACCGGATGATGGTGTGTAGACCGCATTCAGTGTTGCATTGTTTGGACTAAAAGTTCCACTGCCACCGCTCCAGGTGCCAGTAGTGACCGGGCCAGTGACGCTTCCGGCCAGTGTCACGGTTGAACCAGCACAAATCGTCTGGGGATTTCCAGCCTCCACCACAGGAAGTGGGTTGATGGTAATCGTCACGGTATCGAAAACTGCCGGGCAGGGACCGGTTGGATCATTGGTGGTCAGGGTCAGGGTCACCGTTCCAGCGGCAATTTCACCCGCCGACGGCGTGTAAACAGTTGCCAGGGTTGTGTTATTCGGATTGAAACTCCCGGCGCCTCCCGACCACGTTCCCGTTGAAGCTCCACCCCCGACCAGACCAATCAATGAAACTGATGGGTTGTCGGCACACACGGTAAATGGTCCACCAGCTTCAACTGTCGCCGCCGGGTTGATGGTGATGGTGACGGTATCGCTGACTGAACTACATGGCCCGGCTGGATCAGCCGAAACCAGGGTCAGAATGACGGAACCGGAACTCGTTTCGGCGGCTGACGGCGTATAAATCACATTCAGGGCATTTCGATCTGGATTGAAGGTTCCACCACCACCCGCCCAGGTGCCAGTCGTGGCTGTCCCGGTGACACTCCCGGCGAGCGTCACTGACTGTCCAGCACAAATTGTTTGAGCCAGACCAGCATCCACGACTGGAAGTTTGTTGATTGTAATGGTCACGGTGTCGAAAACCGCTGGACATGGCCCGGTTGGGTCATTGGTCGTCAGCGTCAACGTCACGGTTCCCGCCGTGATTTCGGCTGAAGAAGGTGTGTACATCGCATTTAATGTCGTGGCATTGGGGGTAAAGGTCCCAGTTCCGCCAGTCCAGGTCGCTGAAGCCGCACTGCCACCGATCACGCCAGCCAGGGTGACAGTTGGGCTATCTTCGCAAACTGTCTGGTTGACTCCGGTATCCACTGTCGCCGCCTGATTGATGGTAATGGTGACGGTATCGCTCACGGTTCCACACGGAGCGGGGGGAACTCCAGAGGTCAATGTCAAGGTCACGGTTCCGGCCAGAACCTCAGCCGGAGACGGCGTGTAAACCGCATTCAACGTCGAAGCATTCGGAGAAAACGTTCCGCCACCACCACTCCAGCTTCCTGTTGTGGCCGACCCGGTCACGCTTCCCGCCAAAGTCACGGTTGAACCACCACAAATCGTTTGGGGAGGCCCGGCATCCACCACTGGTAATTTGTTGATAGTAATGGTCATGGTGTCTGAAACGGCTGGGCAAGGTCCGGTCGGATCATTGGTGGTCAGGGTCAATGTAACGCTGCTGGCTGTGATTTCAGCCGACGATGGCGTATAGGTTGCATTCAGCGTGGTGGTGTTTGGGTTAAACGTGCCACCGCCACCGCTCCAGGTAGCCGATGAGGCACCACCGCCAATCACGCCCGCCAGGGTCACCGATGGGTTGTCTTCACAAACTGTTCGGTTGACGCCAGCATCCACCGTTGCTGTCGGGTCAATCGTGATGATGACAGTGTCTGAAACCGCCAGACAGGGTGACGGAGGCACATCTGAAGTCAAGGTCAGCGTCACGCTTCCAGTCGAAATCTCGGTTGAGGTCGGCGTGTAAACAGCATTGAACGCCCGGTTATTGGGTGAAAATGTTCCACCGCCGCCACTCCAGGTGCCAGTCGTGACTGAGCCGGTAATGCTGCCAGCCAACGTAACCGTTGACCCGCTGCAAATCGCCTGGGCTGGACCGGCATCCACGACTGGAACCCGATTGATCGTGATGGTGACGGTGTCTGAAACCGCCACGCACTGCCCGGCAGGATCATTGGTCGTCAGCGTCAAGGTTACAGTTCCAGCCGTGATTTCAGTCAAAGACGGCGTGTAGGTGGCATTCAGCGTGGTGGTGTTTGGATTAAACGTTCCACCGCCTCCGCTCCACGTGGCCGATGTGGCACTTCCCCCGATAACTCCAGCCAGCGTTACGGTTGGGCTGGTATCGCATACCGTTTGATTTGCCCCGGCATCCACCGTCGCTGCCGGGTCAACTGTAATGGTGACATCTGACGTCGAATCAGCACAGGGCGGGTTTGAAATCGTCCATCTAAGCACGTAGGAACCGGCGCCTCCGCTCGGGGTAAAAATCGCATTCCGATTGGCTGGAAGCAAAAGCTGGTTGTTGTCGGTTGAAGGACCACTCACGACGCTCCACATTCCAGTTCCGACACCTGGCGCATTTCCATTTAAAGTCGCTGAACCATTTGAACAAATCGTCTGCGGACTCCCGGCATTGGCGGTGGTCGGTGTTGGTCGAACCAGAATTGTCACGGTGTCGGTCGAGGGGCTGCACGGTGGACTCGGAATTGACCATTGCAGAACATACGTTCCAGCCAAATCCGGATCGAAAATCGCATTCCGCAAATTCACATTGTTGAATTGTGAATTTGCCGTCGAAGGTCCACTCGCAACCGACCATACGCCTGTTTGCGGGGCCGGATTGTTTCCATTGAGTTGTGCGGTGCCGGTGATACAAATTGTTTGATCCAGCCCGGCATCAGCCGCAGTCGGGCTGGAGCCAAATGTAATCAGGACACTTCCAAGACCGGAAATCGGGCAGCCGTTGCCATCTGTTCCGCCAATAATTGAATAGGCCGTGGTCGAAGTCGGAGAAACGGTAAAGGTAAACGGTCCGCTCCCTGACTGGGTACCGCCTCCGTTGCTCAAAGTAACATTTGAAAATGGCCCGACGCCGCCTTCAATATAAACCGTGATGGTTGCGGATTGGCCGACACAAATGGTTCGGGTTCCAGTCAAAACGGCGGGAATGTACGGGCAGGTCGGGCACTCCAAAACAAAGACATAGGATGAACCTTGATCTGCATTGGCCCCTACGTCATCGGCTCGTGCCCCGGTGGCAATGTAGTTATCGTCCAGGGCGACACATCCGGCAAATTCATCATTGGCCGCGCCATCATTGGCAACCAGTGTTTTCTGCTGAAACCACAGATTTTCCGCTCGACCAAAGATATAAACCGATCCGCTGGCAACTGGGACCGCATTGCGGCCAAATCGAGCGCCAATCACGGCGCGTTCGCCATCAATGTCAACTCCTGCTCCAAACTGGTTGTTGGCGGTGCTGTCGCTGCCAGTCAACTTTTGCTGCTGGGACCAGGTCGAGCCAGACCGAACAAACACAAACGCCGAACCCTGATCGGCGTTGGCACCAATATCGTCTCTGTCGGCGCCAACAATGGCGGTTTCATTACTGATAGCGACTGAAACACCAAAGTTGTCATTGGCCAGACTGTCACTGCCAGTGAATTTCTGTTGTTGAGCCCACGTCGTTCCGGTTCGGAAGAAAACATAGGCCGACCCCTGATTGGCCTGATTGGCCTGACCTGGAAAATCATCTGAATTGGCACCGACAATGGCGGTGTTGAGATTGACATCAACGGCGAAGCCAAATTGATCACCAGCGGCGCCGTCGGAACCAGCAGACAGTTTCTGTTGCTGCGTCCAGGTCACGCCAGACCTGGTAAAAACATAGGCGGCGCCCTGGTCAGCACTGTTGGTGCCTGGTCCAAGCGGGGCGCCGACCACAACTGTCTGACCGCTGATTGAAACTGACCGGCCAAACTCATCACTGGCGGCGCTGTCACTGCCATTTAAGCGGGCCTGTTGCGACCAGACACCAGCGGACCGGACAAAAACGTAAGCGGCCCCCTGGTCAGCACTCGTGCCACCTGGGCCAAGGCGGGCGCCAACCACAGCCGTATCACCCTCGATGGCAACCGATGTTCCGAAAAGATCACCATTGGCACGATCACTGGCAGTCAAAACTGCCTGGCGTGTCCAGGTTGTCCCGGACCGCACAAACACTGAAGCTGAGCCCCGATTGTCGTTGGCGGCGTCTACGTCATCGTTTTCCGCACCGACAATCACGGTGCTGCCGCTCACTGCAATCGAAGACCCCAGGTTATCGCTCGCGGCACCATCAGAGTTGATATTTTTCGCCTGTTGCATCCAGTCGCAGGTCGAATACACATAGGCCGAGCCGTATCCTTGCTGGGCGCCGATGGTATCGCCAATCGAACCAATCACCAGTGTTTCGCCCTGCATGGCAATGGATTCACCAAACAAACTCAAGGTCTCGCCATCGGCGGGAATCAGACGACTATCAAGTGTCCAGGTACTGCCAGACCGGGAGTAGACATAACAGGCCCCGTGGTCCGTAAATGAACCGACGATTTCCGAAGGCGAACCAATCACCAGTCGGTTTCCATACACACACACGCCGATCCCAAAGCCAAGCGGGACAACCGAACCTGAAGGCGGAATAAACCGCTGTTGAACAGTCCAGGTTGATCCATTGCGTACAAACACCACTGCCGAGCCTGTGTTTTCAGATTGCCCAGGGGCAGAATCACCTTCATTTGAACCAACGGCAATGGTATCGCCGTTGATTGACACGCACACGCCAAATAAATCAGCTCCATTTCCTTGTGGATCAATCAGTTTCGCCTGCTGATTCCAGGTGGTGCCGGTTCGAACAAACACATAAGCGGCTCCGGATTGAGAATTGATTGAGGCATTTTTAGGCGCCCCAACCACGACATAATCGCCCCAGATATCAATTTCATAACCCAGGTTATCACCACTCGCGCCGTCTGAAGCGACCAGCTTTTGTTGGAGCGTCCAGACGCCGCCACTTCTGACATAAATAAATGCCGCGCCCTGGTCATTGTTATTTGGACCAGCCGACCATTCCGACCCGACAGCCAGCGTGTCTACGTTCATGGCCACCGAATAGCCAAACCAGGCGCCAGGTTCCAAATCTGGATTCGTCAGGATTTGGGTTTCATTCCACGTGGTGCCCGTTCGATTAAAAATGTAGACGCGCCCTGGCCCCTGTAAAAAAGCGCCGACGGCAATCGTATTCCCGTAAATCGTGACATCAATTCCAAAATCAGCGGGGGTGCTGGTGTCAGACGGAGTGAGCGTCGCCTGGAGCGTCCAGGCACCGGCCATATCCTGCACATAGACAAAGACTCGATTGCCAATGGTTCCAACCACGGCGGTGTTGCCATACACGGCGACTGATCCACCAGCCCCTCCCGCTGTGGGCCCAACCAGTTTAAACGGAAGGGCAAATGTCGGGTCAATGTTGATCGGATACACCGCCTGGGCATCGTCAACTTCAATCCAGACTTTTCCACCTTCAACGGCAAACTGTGCCGGGACATCATTTCCAGTTGAATCCGTCACATACAACTGATCATATCGGAGTGCCGTGCCAGTGCCATTTTTGCGGTTAAAGTTGATCGTGGAAGAGTCTTCGAGCTGGGGAATGAGGTCCCCGTCAACGCGAAAGCCAAGGCGCATCCGTTCACCTGGAACGCGTTGAGCGGGCGGGGCTTCGATGGTAATACCCTGCTCCAGCCCTTCGGGACGGTTGATATACCATTCGGTAAGTTTGGTGATGCCGGCTGCCAGCCGGGCATTTTCAACTTTAGAAAGTTCAGCCGAAACGTTCCCTGGGCCAACCGGATGCTGGGCCGCTCCATAGCCGAGTGAGTCGAGTTTGAATTGAAATTCCCAATTTGAATCCGCACTCTGGGCCGGCTGCATTACAATCCCGTCGCCTGTAAACCAGGTGGCAAATTTTTGCTTTGGGTTGATGGCCTCAAACGCACCCGAAGCCAGCCCTTTGACTGGTGTTTGATCACGCCAGAGAACGTCGTACTGGGCCTGGTTGACGGCGGCTTGAAGTGACTGGTACGTGCCCTGTTCTTGAAGGTGCTTGATGGCCGCCTCGCCTCGCAATGACGGTTCATCCGGTTGCTTGACAGATTTTGAAACCACAGTTGCAGGTGTCGAGGAGGAAAGACCAGGTCTCAAGATCAAACTCAGGAACAGAAACAACCCACAAACGACGAACAAACGCGAAAAAAACACCCACCGATTTGGTGCTGGCATAAAAACTCCACCCTGGAAAACTGACCATCAAGTCAGATTGAAGGCTTCAAACTTCGGTGTTCCCTGATAGAAACACTCATAGTTCGAGCATGGCGGGCATGCTTTGCCCCTGGCCTGGAGTTTTTGAAATGAATTACCTGAAAAGAAAGTGCGGCAAAGAGAAACGATTTGAAAAAAGACTGATGAACCTAGCGCAGAATCTGCGCCAAACTCAACGTACACATGACGAATGGGACTTATTTTGTGACAAGCGGGAATGATTTTTCGGAAATCAATGCTTATGATTGATGAAATGACATTTCACTTGATTAGGGCTGAACGGGGTGCGGGTTTGTTTCCAATAACGCCAGGAGAAGGAAAATCATCTATAGCGTTTCAGATAAATATTTCCTGAGTTTTTATGTTGAGAAGTCTCAGAAACCATTGAAGGAACTGGATTTATTTTCTGTGTGTTCCGTGTATTCTGTGGTTTCTTATTCTGAAAGTCTATACTTACCATTGCGCTGGATCTCGATCTGGCCAAGTCCATGGGCTTCGCACCACGGCTATTACACGACGCCCGTGCCGGGCTAAAAACCTTATTTTGGCGCTTATAAGTAACTTACCGAAAATTTCCAGACATTTTGAACCACGAAATACACGAAAAAAACCAAACACTTCCAAAATTCATTCGCTCAGGAAACTTTTGACAAGGTACTTACCATTGAACCCTGACTGGAATTATTTTGCATTGGCGCTGATCAACAATTGTGCGGTTTGTGAATGACCAAATGACCGGGCATAGCTCAGGGCCGTTTGACCGCTGTTGTCCGTCAAATTGACCTGGGCCCGGCCTGTCAGCAGCGCCCGAACCGTGTTGGCATGACCTCCCATCGAAGCAAACATCAAGGCCGTCCGGCCCTGGTTATCCTGGGCGTTGACATTGGCATTGCGTTTCACCAGCGCGCCAATGGTGGCATCGTGTCCACCTCGCGCAGCATACATGATGGCGGTCATGCCGTTGGCATCCTTGAGATTTGGGTCAGCTCCCTGGATCAAAAGTTCTTTGACGGTGTCGTTGTGGCCGTTTTCCGCCGCCAGGGTAATGGCTGGTCGGTCATTTTCATCAATGCTGTTCGGATCAGCACCGGCCCGGACCAGGGCAGCAACAGAGGAATTGTGCCCACCTCTGGCGGCTTCCAACAAAGCACGCGAGTTGCCACCAGAAGCTGGATTCGTTGAACGGGTTGGCGGAGGCTGGCTCGTTGACGGATTGGTCCGAACTGGAGGCGCCGGGCGTGAAGGCGGATTTGACGTTGATCTCGAAGGAGTTCCCGAAGTTGTTCTTGGAGGCGTTGACGAACTGGCCACCGTGCGCCGTTTGGACCGGGCATCCTCGGCCAGCGGTTGATAGGTGCTTCTGAGATCTGGTTCCAATTCATAACATCTGGCCAGATCTTCCTGCGCCTCACGATCCCGATTCAGCATCAGGTTGGCCACACCACGGTTTCCATAGAGTTCGGCAAAGCTTTTCTCGCGTCGGATGGCTTCGGAAAAATCGCTCACGGCCAGTTCATAATCCGCCAGTTCAAATCTGGCCAGCCCGCGCACGTTGTAGGCATCCACCGATTCCGGCAACAACCGGATGGCATCGGTACAATCATCAATTGATTTCTGATACTGGCTGAGTTCATAGTTGATTTTGCCGCGCCGATAAAAGGCTTTCCCCTGCAAATCCGGGTCATTTGAGCCATACCGAATTGCCTGGTCAAAATCATCGAGCGCCGACTGTGTGCGCTTTAATGCGGTTAAAACTCGCCCCCGGTTGTAATACCCTTGCGCATTCCGACTGTCGAACCGAATCACTTCGTCAAAATCCTTGAGCGCCGCTTCCCAGTCATTGAGCCGGCCATATGACTGACCGCGCGCCAGATAGACGTCAACGGTCCGGTAATCACGATCAATCGCCTCAGAAAACCGGTCTATCGCTTCGCGGTGTTTGTCCTGTTTTGCCAGATCTTTTCCATCGAGAAATGCCTGTTCGCCACGGCTCACACGTGGCGTGCGATCTTCCTCGCGGGTGGTTGAAGGCCGCTCTTCCCGAGCTGGCGGCGGGGTGGTTTCAGCCGTTTTGGTCTCACCATCTAATCCATTTGGACGAAAAGCCAAAATTGATTTTTCGTAACTTTCCTTGAGCGCTGGATTGAGCGTGTAACACCGGTCAAATGCCTGTCTGGCTTCGTCATCCCGTTTTAACCCAAGCAGTGCCAGCCCTTTATTCCCATACGCCCGGGCGTTGTTTTCATTGAGCCGGATGGCGGCGTCACAATCAGCGAGGGCTTCGGTGTACTTTAACTGGCGGATATAACAAACACTGCGACCGGTGAAGGCAGATACATCCTTTGGATTGAGCTTGATCGCCTGGGTGAAATCGGCTACGGCTTTATCATTCTGGCTCAGATTGCTGCGCGCATATCCCCGGTAAGCATAGGCGGCACTCAGGTTCGGGTTGATCTTTAACGCCGCGTCAAAGTCCAGGATGGCCTGCTCATACTTGCCCAGGTTGTTATATGAAAACCCGCGATAGACCAGCGCCGAGGCTTCTTTTGGATTCCGTTTGAGGGTTTCATCAAAGTCTTTAATCGCCAGTTCGTCTTTCCCAAGCGCGTTGTAGGCCACACCCCGGCTGAAATATACCTGAATCAGTTTCGGATCCAGCTTTTGGGCCTGGTCATAGTCCTTGATCGCCAGGTCATATTTTCCCTGGTCATCATAGGTAAACCCGCGATTATAAAAGGCCAGCGCGTACGCCGGTTTCAGTTTGATGGCTTCGTCAAAATCCTTAATCGCAGGCTCAAATTGCGACAGATTGCGATAGGCCCAGCCACGCCAGTTATAGGCTTCGGCAAAGCGCGGGCTTAACTCAATCGCCCGGCTGTATTTCTGGATCGCTTCTTCATTTTTACCAGCACTCAACAGACTATTGCCCAAATCATATTCAGCGACCGCTTCGTCGGTTTGTGCTGTTATCACTGACTGCCAGCCAACGAGAAGGAAAAAACACATCGCCAAAGTAAGCTTCCATTGCGCCATGACAAGCAACTCCCCAAACAAAACGAATTATGAGTTTAGAATGATGAGCTATGAGCAAAGAATGTGGGCTTTCTACTCATATCCCAAACTGATGAGCGTGGACAATTGATTTTGATGAAGATTCGAAGAATTTTGTGCCAGCTCTGGAGTTCGTTGTTTGGTGGAAGTGTTGAGTTGTCCAGGAATGATGGGTAAAAAGACAGTTACTCAGGTTAAAAGTGCAATTCTGGATTTACATTCAGGCTGCAATGACAGTGAATATCCAGATCACCTGATTCCACCTGGATTGTGGTGTGTTCGATTCCAAACCGGTCGTGGAGCTGGCGGGCAATTTCAGCCAGCAGAACATCGTTGCATGCGGTTCGATCCATAACCAGATGCGCAGTCAATGCAATTTCAGTGGTGCTCATGGCCCAGATGTGCAGATCGTGAACTTCGCGACAGGTCGGCAGATTCAATAAATAGGCTCGAACTTCAACAATGTTTATCGTGCCGGGAACCGCATCCAGCGCCAGATTTAACGAGTCACGCAATAACCCGATGGTACTGACCAAAATAACAACGGAAATGACCAGGCTGACCACTGGATCCAGCCAGTACCAGTTGGTTTTCCAAATCAATAGCCCTGAGAGAACGACACCAAGTGAAACCACTGCATCTGCGGCCATGTGGATAAACGCTCCACGCAAGTTGAGGTCATTTTTTTGCCCGATGGCAAAAAACAGCGCGGTCGTGGTATTGATTACAATTCCAAGGGCGGCGACCCCGATTACAATGCCTTCGTGAATTGCCTGTGGAGATTTCAGCCGACTCAGAGCCTCCCAGACAATAGCGCCAACCGTCACAATTAACAGCAGAGCATTGAAAAACGCGGCCAGAATCGTAGACCGTCGAAAGCCATAGGTGTGATTGACAGTCGGCTTTTGTCGTGCCAGCCAGATTCCAGTCCAGGCAAGCAATAATCCGGCAACGTCCGTCAGGTTGTGTCCCGCATCAGCCACCAACGCCAGCGACCCAGACCAAAAACCAAAGAGAAACTCAACCATCACAAACAAGACATTGAGACTCAACCCAATGGCAAAGGCCCGGCCAGAGGCAGGCATGGATGAATGGTGGTGATGGTGCTCATGTGCCATGAAAAAACCGGCTTCTCCTGACTCAAAATTTTTGATCAACCCAACCCTGAATATTTCTCAATTTGATTGGTACCGTCCAGCACTTTCAACCATCACTGCCTGATTTTCGCCTTGATCACTTCATTTTTTTCGAAGACAGCGCCTGAACTCCGGGTCAAATGTAGCCTTGCTGTTACAAAGTGTTCGATTTCTGTTACATGTTGAACCTGATTGCGCTGTAATAATGGAAAACCCTCTGCTTTGTTTGGTTTCCAGGAATATTCCAGAGGAAATAGTTGAAGCCAGCCAAACCTTTTCGATTATTCCCTTTAAGTAGGTTATATGGAACGTTTTACCAACATTGAACAAATCAGAATTCTCAACTTTTCGAGCATGGGTTAGCAGGAATAGTGTCGGGGTTATCCTGGCCAGAAAAAGCTTGCCAGGAATAGTGTCGGGGTTATCCTGGCCAGGGAACCTCGGCGGGCTTAAACCAGTCGGTGAACTCAACCCGTTTTGGTTCAGGAATTTCAATAAAGAATGAAGAATTGAGAATGAAGAATGAAGAATTGAGAATGTTTCATCCCTCATCCTTCATCCCTCATTCCTTTGATTGCTCCGAGCTTGCGAGTCTTCAGCCCTACTCGTGATCTTCAGCCCGGCACAAACCGACGACTTCGTGGAATCGGTCGTGGAGTGCTGTCAAATCCTTTTTGACTTCTTCATCACTGGCATTTTTGGCGATTTTGTCAGAAAGGGCTTTGGTTTCCACAACCAGTTTTTTCAAGGTTTCTTTGATGCTGGCTTTATCAAAGTCCTTGGGAGGTGTTGAATCAGCCCATTCTTTGGCTTTTTGGGCCATTTCACCAGCTCGGGCGCGAATGGGCTTATAGTCGCCTTCCTCCATGGGATGGAAGGTGTTTGACATAACATTATGAAAGGCTTTGAGTTCCTTCCAATCACCGGGTTTTTGCGCCGAAACCGCCGGTTTGGCTGGTTTCCCAGCCGCATCCACTGATACAACCTCTGCGAAATGAACGTATCCAAGACCTGTGGCCAATGTCAGGGCCATTCCGGTCAGACTTAACCAACTCCAAAATCCTTTTTTATTCATGGGGAAGAAGTTCCTTTACTGCGAATTTTTCAAGAAATAAGGGGCAAAGTGTTCGCGATGATCAATCACGAAACTAAAGTGAGAAAAAGAATGCAAACAATAGTGGAATCACCGATTTTGATCAACCGGGTGTTTTTTTCAGGCACTGTCCGGATGCTGCTGGCCGTAACCTGGATGCTTTTCCTGGCAGGCCAATCTGTCCAGGCAGGACCCAAACTCCCGTCTCCAAATGACTTGCTCAAACGCTACACCAAAGCCAGTGGTGGCGACAAACGCCTCAAAACACTCCGCCAGACCAGTTACCAGGGAACGGCGCTCACGGCAGATGGGCAAAAAGGCACATTTTCCCTTGATTTGGAAGCCCCCAACCGTCGTCGGTTTGAACTCAATTTTGATGCAGACAACCGATTGGAACTTGCAACGGGAACATCGGTCTGGATGCGCTCGACTCGTGGCGGAGACACCACATTGATTGACGAAGCCGCCCGCCAGCTCAAAGCTGAAGTCACGATTTTGGCCAATCGGCGGTTTGATTACAAAGCCCAGGCATTTTCAGCCCGGGCAATTGCTCCATTCCAGGCAGAAGGTCAGACCTGGCCGGGTATCGAGTTTATTTCCCGTCAGCGGGCGCAGGTGCGGGCTTATTTTGATGGTCAGACTGGTTTATTGCGGCGACTTGAAAGCGGTGATGGTGCCACCCGTCGGCAGATGGATCTTTCAGACTATCGCCTTGTGGATGGAATCCAGGAACCATCGGTGATGGTGCTCCGCGAAGGCGACGTCGTGACCAGATTACAGATTGAAACGGTGCGCCACAACGCTGGACTTTCAACCAGTCATTTCAATATTCCAAAAGCGGCAGATGACCTCGATCTGCAAACACTGTTTCTTCAAGTTGATCAAAACCAGACCGCGATTGATGATCGGGTGACCAGTTACACGTATTTATTGACTGAAACCCGCCGGGACCTTGAAAAAAACGGTCAGGTGAAAGAAACCACCGTCAAAGTGTATGAAGTGTACCCGCTACCTGGTCGAGAGCGGGTCCGTAAACTGGTGAGTGTCAACAACAAACCACTTTCAGCCAAAGACGCCGAGGAAGAACAAAAACGCGTCGCCGAATTTATCCGCGACAATGAAAAACGGCAGAAAAAAAAGAGAACCGGGAAATCCGAAGCCAATGACGATGCCAAAAAGCGATCACTGGGGATTTCGAATTTTCTGAAGGTATGTGAGTTTATTAACCCCCGGCGCGAGTCCCTGCGCGGTCGAACCGTCGTGGTGTGCGATTTCAGGCCACGCAAAGGGTACAAACCCACCAATGATACTGAAAAAATTGTGGCCAAACTGGCCGGAACCGTCTGGATTGATGAAACTGACAAGGTGGTCAATCGGCTCGAAGGCCGCTTTGATGATGACTTTAAAGTCGCGGGTGGGCTGCTTGCTTCTCTGAAAAAGGGTGCCGCCTTTACCTTTGACCAGACCCGGACTGAAGAAGGGGTCTGGCTTCCGCTTCGAGAAGATTTCAACGCTGGAATCAAGCTTTTCCTGTTTGCTGGATTGAATGTCAGCGTTGAGAACCGATACAGTGACTACAAACGCTTTTCAGTTACCACAAAAATTGACGGGGAGGAAACACCGTAAATCGGGTTCCGGGTTCCGGGTTATAGGAATGGATGAGGGATGAAGG
>CAZXCE010000137.1:0-15914 GCA_964639175.1 uncultured Clostridia bacterium | reverse complement strand
GATTGAGGCATCATGAAAATGTATATTTTGGTCAAGGAATCGGTTCCAGTTGGGTACGCGCTTGTGGCCGTAGCCCATGCCTCGCTGGCAGCCTATTTGAAATTTCAGGACTCGCCTGAAGTTTCCGAGTGGCTCGCGGGTCCCTTTTACAAAACTATCTGCAAAGTCACGGATGCCGAATTTGAACAGGCCAAAACCGTTCCAGATCACGTCATCATCACCGAATCAAAGCTTGACGGCGCCGAAGTTGCCATTGCCTTCAAACCTCGTGCCGAATGGCCCAAACCATTCAAATTCTATCGTTTGTATAAGTCTTGAGCCGATGCGAAAACATTACTTTGGGGGTACTGCATCAGTTTGACCAGTACAAAGGAAGAACCAAACCGTTGCGGCAGGATATTGACCGCCAGCACGGTCAAAATCAATCCCATGGTCACCAAATTGGCCTTGACGACCCGATCCAGTCGAATCGGGTTTGGGCTTTGTGTTTCTGAACCTGAGGAAATAACCCATTCTTCATAAAAAATTGATATAAAGAGACTTACGGTGAGTGACCCAATCATGGCCACGACTTTGAATCCCCAATACCAGCCAAGAGCCCCGCGCTCCAGATTCTGGTAGGCAGCCGCAAAAGTAATAGCTGAAAGAATGTACAACCCGATCACAAACAAGGTGATGGTACCCCGATTGAACCACCAGTTTTCCTGAAAGCCATTTATTTCTATAAGTCGTCGAGCGGGTAAAGAAGTAATACCAAAAATAACAAGGAGCAAAAAGATAAAGCCCAGATCAGGAGCAGAAGTAAACGGAAATGACAGCCCAATCACCATCGAACTGGCGATATTCCCTGCCAGCATGAGCCAAAACGCCTGATAAGACTTTTCAAGCCAGGCAAACGTGAGTGATTTCAAGAGGATGGCACTCAAGATAAGCCCGGTGGATTGATAAAACCAGAGGGGGCCGCCCAGAATTTGGGTCAGTTCCACCATCGGTGAGCAAGCCAGCGGAAGAAGATTTGACGGAAAAACATTCATGGTGAACCTCCAGAACTCTCACATTGAGATTGGTTTATTGAGCGGGTTCTTCAGGATGATGGTGACAACACCCACCAGTGCGGGACTTGCCTTCGAACTGCTTTTTTTGGACGAGCCCCAGCCGTCAGCAAAAGCTGGTACATTTCAGCACGGTTTTTCCAATCAAAACAAGGGTCGTCACGTTGTCACCTTTATGGGTCCAGGGGGTAGACATTTGCATGGTAATCGCTCAGAGACTGTTTGGAAATTCGAGATTTGGTTAGGCCGTAGAGCAAAAAGGTAAGTTGAGCCCAATCTTTCAGGACTGAGAACCATCGAAGTCGCCTCCCCCTCGCCATCAATTGATCCATCACCACCATTTCCCGGCCATGAAGGACCGATCTCAATGCAACCAGTAATTCACGATAAAGTGCCTACTCTTAACTTTATCAAAATTTGATTTTCCCCTGAGTCAATTATCAGAAGCCTGCAGAATGGATGTTTTATGAGGAACCTTCCTTCATTTTTGGTCAAAGTGAATGGCTGTTTCTGGTAACCAACGGCTACAATCAGGCTGACTTTTTTTGACAGGGGGTTGACTTTTCAGGTCAAGGGATTACACCCTGATGGCTACCAAACCTTTTATTTCCCAGATTCCCAATTGAATACTGCCTATGAAAACAAATTTTCCTCCCATGCCTCCCCTTTCGGGTTATGAATCACCCGCCGCAAAAGAAGTCAAATCACTGGCTGCCAGTACAGCCGCATCTCCCCCATACCTCCTTACCCATTGTGAACGAACCGATTACGAACAGTCTGGCCGCTATGGCGAAGTTTTCCGATATGCCTTGCGGATGAAAAAGCTCTCTCCATTTTTCAAATCCTGGTCTTTTGGAAAATCGGGGCAGGATCGTGACTTGATGGTTTTTTGTGTTTCTGAGGACAAGGCTTTTAAACCTGATCTGGCCCGAAAATCAGACAAACTGGTGGTTTTGATTCAAAATGGGATCCACCCGGGTGAAATCTCGGGGAAAGACGCATCGTTTATGCTGATCCGGGATATTCTGGTCAGTAAAAAATATGCCCACTGGCTGCAAAACCTGACGCTGCTATTTATTCCAGTTTTTAATGTGGATGGGCATGAACGGCTATCCCCTTTTAATCGAATTAACCAGAATGGCCCACGGGAAATGGGGTTTCGGGCCAATGCCCAGCGTTATAACCTCAATCGAGACTATATCAAAGCCGACACACCCGAAATGCGTGCCTGGTTGAAATTGTGGAATACCTGGCTGCCTGATTTTTTTATGGATAACCATGTCACCGATGGACTTGACCATCAGTATGACGTCACGATTTGTATGCCAACGGAACAGGAAATCTGGCCGACGGTCGGCGCCTGGACCAAAGATCAGTTTCTACCTGCCGTTATGCAGGAAATGGAAGCCGATGGCCACATTATTGGATTTTATTATGAACCGATGAACCGCCTGGATTTGAGCGAAGGGGTTGAGGGTGGCCCCAATCAGGCCCGCTATTCAAATGGCTATGTCGCCACTCACCACCGTCCAGGACTCCTGGTTGAAACGCATAGCTTGAAAACACACCGCACCCAAACCTGGGCACACTATGACCTGATGGTCAACACGCTCGAATACCTGTCTGCCAACGCCCGTGAACTCAAACAGGCAGTTCAGGCGGCAGATGCAGAAATATCAGAACTTGGCTCAGCGTATCATCCTTCAAATAAACTGTTTATGGCTGGCGTAACCAGCGATGAAGGCGAGCCGATTATTCTAAAAGGGATTGAATCTTCAATCGAAGAGGGCGAGATTTCAGGTGCCCCCTACGTCGTCTATGGATCAGAGCCCGTGGATATTCCATCCCGGTTCTATAACAAAATAACTACGGTGGCGGCGCCAAGCATTCCGCTGGGGTATATCGTTCCTCCACAGTGGCGACAAATTATTGAGTTGCTCAGGCTGCATGGAGTTGAAACCAAAGTCTTGAATCAACCGGTTTCAGATGTGTTTGAAAGCTATGTTTTTTCAAATGTCAGTTGGGCGCCTCAGCCATTTGAAGGCAGACTTCTGGTCAGTTTTGCAGCCCAACTGATGATGGAAAAACGGGTTATGCCGCGTGGATCAGTTTATGTCCCCATGAATCAACGGGCAGCCCGGGTTGCGATGAACTTGCTGGAGCCCGAAGCCTGTGATTCCGCTGTCAAATGGGGCTTTTTCAATCCGATTTTTGAGCAAAAAGAGGATTTTGAAGCTTATGTGATGGAACCCATCGCCCAGCGCATGGGCGAACTGGATCCGGAACTCCTCGATGAATTTGAAGCCCGACTTGAAGAAGACGAAGCGTTTGCCACCGATCCAAAAGCCAGATTGACTTTCTTTTATGAGCGCTCTGGCTACCTCGAACCGGATATGAACCAGTATCCAGTGGTCAGGGTCATTCGGTCACTCCAGATATAATTTTTCAGAAAAAGAACTTTGGCTGAAGTCGCCAGCATCCTGCTGATATCAATCGGTTGCTCCTCAATCAGTTACCAGCAGGAGGCTGGTGCGCCCAGAACCTGTTTATCTGTGAGCACTTTTGGTTTCGAGGAACTTTTATTCTTTCACCGCCGGGGGTATGTCACGATTGCCAATCGTCACCACTCAACCTGATCTCACCAAACGAAGAACCCGTCAGCTCCCGGTTTTGGTAAAGCGGACGTTGACTCACTTTGACCGACAATCAAAAATCTGGCTGGAGTCAGTCCTGGAAAGTGGCGACCTGCCGACCAATTATTGTGCCCAGGGATGTTTTCATTGTTGTGAGTTTCCAGTCCAGGCCACACTGCTCGAAGCCCACCACCTGGCCGTCGGACTTCCTGAATCAACCTGGTCAGTGATCGCCAGGCGAGTCGAGCATTTAAAACGGCTTGCCCGTGAAGCCCACGACCTCAGCGACTTTGACGAGCACGTTCGTCATCGCCTTGGAACCTGTGCCCTGCTTGACGAAGCCGGAAAATGTCTTGCCTATTCACGCCGACCGCTTGGATGCCGAAAAACCTATTCGACGCTTCCAGGTGACTATTGTGCCCATACTGCCCAGGAACAAATGACACCCGACGAATGGCATCAGTACCAGCACTGGATCTCAGTCAACCCACTGACAGGCCAGCTCGACCATTACATTGAACCACTCAACGATTTCGGATCTGAACTCTCTGAAAAAATTCTGGAGGCCATGGAACGAGAACTTGGTTTTTCTGTAGAAGGTGAACTGACAGTTCTGTTGTGGTTAACCCGTTCGGCTGAGGTTATGGAAGGGTTTTGGAGTGGTGACCGGTCACGCCTCCAGTCAGTTCTGGATCAACTCGGATTGGCCCATCCATTTTTGACACTCATTGAAGGTCAACCCAGCACCTGTTCAGGTAGGGGCGACTGACAAGTCTTTTCGTTTCAATATCAAACTCGTATCCATCTACAAGCAGTTCTTTCTTTGCGTTGCACAATTTTTCATTTAAGCTTTTCACAAACAATCGCACGTCAAGCGAGGGTGTTATGGAATGGCCGGACATTCGTTGTGAAAAGGATTTAGAGTCAGAGGGAAGCGAGTTTATTCGCTATAGCATCCCTCTTTCGCCGGCGGTCCTCACCATGCGCGGAATCCTGCTGCCCGTTCCTCCGCGAGCCCGAGCCAGTGAATGGAGTGACGACTGTGATCAGCCTGAACTCAGACTCTGTGTGTCGGTCGAGGCCACCGAATATGGCGGAGTTGATCAGTTTGCAGGGGTGCTCGATCCTCAACGAGGGTGGATTATCCTCCGACCAGTTGGTCACCCAACCGGAAAAAAGCTCACCAATATATTTTTCCAGCTTATCGGAGAAGAAGCCGCTCGGATCCGCTGTCGGTTTGAAGAAGTTGTCGAAATTATCCAGGACAATCTGGCTGAATACCGTCGTCAACGCATCCTGGGTATGGTTCCAAGTACAGGTGACATACCCGTTGAATCTGCCTTTCCTCCGAACCAGAAGAGTCATTCAGCAGCCGTAGAACGTGAAACTCAACCAGGACATACAACACCAGGAGAGTCATTGCCACCGCCTCGTCCAAAAATCAGGATAAAACCGAAAAATCAGTCAACTCACATTCAACCTGATATGGGATCGCCGGCTCAGCCAGAGCCAGTCACAGTGGTTCCAGACTCAGAATCTGGCCTGGGCAACTCACAGTTGATCCCGGCTGCGGTCCCCTCAACGGTAAAAGCTTCGGACAAAAAGAAGCCAAAACCCAAAGCCCCTACCAGTACTGGCCAGATGTCATTGTTTGATCTGTAGCTAGAGAATCAAATTGGCGCTCGCAGGTGGACTGATCGTTCATTTAAGTAACCCTGGCTGCCAGGATGAGTTTATCCCGTTTTGAGACCACCACTCCACCCGGAGGTTCAATCGTGACAGCAAACAACGTTGGCTTATTGACATACAGTTTGGGATCAATTTGGACCAGGACTTCGCCAGTGGTTGAGTCAACGTTAAAAACGCCTCCGTCAACCGGAAACCGGTCATCGCGTGTGGCATCAAAGATCCAGAGCTGATACACCGAAACTTTGGGGTCATTGACCGGTAACCCTTGAAATCGCATAAATCCTTTCTGGACATCAGTATTCCAGACGACATCACCTGAGACTTTCACATCAGCCGAAAGCATGACGCCTTGCCAGGGTAAGACAAGAGTATCTGCGTTTTTTTGAATCAACAACTCGCGAACTTCTTTGGTAGCAAGTGGTTGTAACGTGGGAATGAGTGGTTGCGGGCGCAAATGCACCCAGGTGAGAAACACAGCCAGGGCCAAGCTGGCCGCTGCCGCATACCAGCCTGCCCATTGCCAGCCTGTCAGCCTGGGTCGAACCAAAGGAATCACCTGGGCCGCCATTGGTTTGGAGGTACTGGCAAAAAATTCTTCGGATTTTGCCAGGATTTGCCGCTGTACATGGGCTGGAAGCGGTTCATCGATCTGAATCGAAGCCAACAAAGCCGCTGCGGCTGCAAGTTCCACCTCTGTCGGGTCGGATTGTGGATAGTGAGACATGAGGTCTTGCAATTCTTTTTGCCCTTCCAGATCAAGCCCTTCAGTTGCTTGATCAGCTATCAATTGTAACAGTCGTTCGTAATCTGGTTGGCTCATGACGACGATTCCTTTGCAACAGTGGTAACTTTAACCCCGAGTGCTTCACGAATGTGGAGCAGGCCACGGCGAACGTGCGATTTTACCGTGCCGAGTGGCGTTCCGGTTAAATCGGCAATTTCCTGGTGAGTCATTCCGTGAAAAACGGCCAGTTGGATGATTTTTTGTTGCTCGGGCCGGAGCTGTTCCATTGCTTTGACGGCGGTTGCCGCATCAGCACACAGTTCCACTTCCCGGTCAGGCCGTTTGGGATCTGCCAAAAAGTTGCTTAGTTCGTCGGTGATGGCTTCGGTGTCATTGTGCCGCCGGTTTTGGCGCAGTCGGTCGATCAATCGCCGCCGGGCAATCATGGTGACAAAGGTCACTTCCATGGCCACTGCCGGATCGTAACGGGCTGCATTTTTCCAAAGGTCAATAAATATGTCTTGCACGGCGTCTTCTGCATCCGCCTGGGTATACGTAAAGCGCCGGGCAAGACTCCAAATCAGGCCGCCGAACGTAGAAATACATTCTTCGACAGCCGCTTTATCTCCAGAGGCAATTCGCTTGAGGATCGATCCTGTCACGCGCGTCTTTTCCTTTATGGAATCAAGTTCATACAAGTTTGTAGTCAGTAGTCAGTAGTCAGTAGTCAGTAGTTCACTAACTCTATCTGGTTGAATTACTTGACCGGTTTTTAATGGGAAGGCTTCATTCCAAATTGGTATAAGAATGAAGTAATGAGTGGTGAATGATGAACCAAGGAATACAAATTTGGGATCAGGTTTGGCGAGAAACCGATTTTTTCAATCTTGTTACCATGGCTAACGATCTGCATTCCAAAGAGGTACATGTTTCATCATTTACCGTTCATCTTATACCATTTTGGAATGAAGCGGTCGTGTTAGAAAACAGTCAAGTTATTCATTTAAATAAGCTTGGTGAGCTACTGACTACTGGCTACTGACTACAAACTGGTATTAGATTTGGGGGCTATCAACCACACTATTCACCCGGCATCAGCACCGTGTCAATAACATGGATGACCCCATTGCTGGTTTCAATGTCCGCTTTGACGACTTTTGAGTCATTGACTTTGATGCCATTGCTGTTTGCTTTAAAGTGAACTGACCCGCCCTGAACGGTCTGGGCATCGTGCAATCGTGCAACCTGAGCGGCGGTGACGCGTCCTGGAAGAACATGATAGGTCAAAATTTTGGTTAACTGATCGCGGTTTTCAGGTCGCAGCAACGATTGCAACGTGGCTTTGGGAATTTTCGCGAAGGCTTCGTCAGTTGGGGCAAAAACGGTAAAGGGGCCTTCACCCTTGAGGGTCTCGACCAGGCCAGCCGCTTTGACAGCGGTAACCAGGGTCATAAAACTCCCGGCACTGATTGCGGTATCCACAATGTCGGGCGTGCTGTTGTGGGTTGTGCGGGAATACAAAGCTTTCCGAGCGGTTGATTTTCCCTGCTGGCACTGTGCCAGGGCTGAATCTGAAAACACCAGGGCCACGATGGCCAGAGCCAACATCATCAAAGTCTTTTTCATTTTTTGTCTCCGTGCAGTTGAATTTGGAACTTTTTTCTGTGGAAGCACCCTGTGTGGAAGATCGTGGGCGCTACACTGGCAGTTTTCGTGGCTTGTCCAAATGTGGATTCAAAAGTCCGGAAATTTGAATTCCAGGGGTCAGAGGCTTTAACAAAAACCAGATTCAGTTAGCCCTGCCCCGAACTCACCGGGTCAGGAAACCAGCTTGGCATAAGGCAGTGCATCACCAATCAACCTGAGATAGAGTTCTTCTCCAATTCTGTTTGCCCAGGCAATATCCCCAAACCCCGAAACCCTCAATCATGAAACAATTTCACCTCTCGCTTGGCATTTCGAACCTGTTTATTCACCGGCCAGTGATGACCACGCTGGTTATGTTGGGGATTCTCTTGTTTGGGGTGCTGGGGTATAACGCGCTGCCGGTCAGTGATTTACCAAACGTAGACTACCCTTCGATTTCGGTTTCAGCCAATCTTCCCGGAGCCAGCCCAGAGACCATGGCATCGGCGGTGGCATCTCCTCTGGAGCGACAGTTTTCCGGGATTGCCGGAATTGATTCAATCAGTTCACAGAGTTCGCAAGGGTCAACCCAAATCACCATGCAGTTTGCCCTGAACCGCGATATTGATGCAGCGGCTCAGGATGTCCAGACCGCGATTTCTTCGGCGCTGGCCCAACTGCCGCCGGGGATGCCCTCGCCGCCCAGCATGCGGAAGGTAAATCCCGCCGATGCCCCGATCCTGTTTATGGTGGTGAGTTCACCAGTTCTCCCGCTGACCACGGTCAACGAATATGCCGAAACCGTGATTGCCCAGCAAATTTCAATGGTCAAGGGGGTAGCGCAGGTTCAGGTTTTTGCACCGCAGAAATTTGCGATTCGGGTCCAAATTGATCCGCACGAACTCCAGTCGCGCGGCATCGGGATTGACGAAGTCACGTCTGCCATTCGCCGGGGAAACGTCAACCTCCCGGTTGGTTCAATCTACGGTGCTGATCAATCACTGACGCTGCAGGCCAATGGCCAGCTCAATGATTCGAAAGAGTATCAGCAACTGATTGTGGCCTATCGCAACGGGGCGCCGGTTCGATTAAAAGACGTGGCCACGGTGATTGATGGGGTTGAAAATGACAAAAACGCTGGCTGGTTTAATGGCACCCGCAGTTTTACTATGGCGGTTCAGAGACAGCCGGGAACAAACACCATCGAAGTCGTTGATAAGATTAAACAACTCTTGCCAGGACTTCAGGAACAACTCCCTGCCTCCGTCAGGCTTGACATCCTCAATGACCGGTCAGCCCAAATTCGTGAATCGGTTCATGATGTCCAGTTCACACTGATGCTGACAGTTGGGCTGGTGGTCATGGTGATCTTCCTGTTTTTGCGCAATGTGCGCGCAACGATTATCCCCAGCCTTTCGCTTCCAGTTTCAATTCTGGCGACGTTTGCAGTGATGTATGTTTTGGGATTTAGTCTCAATAACCTCTCGCTAATGGCATTGACTCTGTGTGTCGGATTTGTGGTGGATGATGCGATTGTGGTCCTCGAAAACATTGTTCGCCGGATGGATCTGGGTGAGCCACCCCGCACTGCCGCGCTCAACGGGGCACGTGAGGTTGGGTTTACCGTGGTTTCGATGACGATTTCCCTGGTCGCCGTTTTTATTCCAATCTTGTTCATGGGTGGAATTTTGGGACGATTGTTTAAAGAATTTGCCGTCACCATCAGTCTGGCCATTCTGTTTTCCGGGCTCGTTTCACTCTCGCTTACCCCAATGTTATGCAGCCGATATTTACGGCCTACGGCTGAACACAATCAATCCTGGTTTTATCGGTTGACGGAAAAGATTTTTGATGGCGTCCTCAAGGTTTATTCCCGCAGTCTGCGAATCGCCATGAACTTTGGAAAAACCACACTGACGCTGGCCTTGATTCTGGTCGGCGTAACCGGGTGGATTTTCACCCAGGTGCCCAAGGGATTTATTCCAAATGACGACTACGGCTTTATCTTTGGAAGCACCGAAGGCATTCAGGGTATTTCCTTTGAAGAAATGAAAAAGATCCAGGAACAGGTCGTGGCCATTGTTCGGCAAGACCCAAATGTTGAAGCTGTGTCTTCAAACGTGGGAGCCGGTGGCCGCAATTCGACGTCAAATAGCGGTTCGATGTTTGTGAAGCTCAAACCATTGAAGAATCGAAAAGTCAGTTCCGAACAGTTTATCAATCAAATTCGGCCCAAACTGGCCAAAGTTGCCGGCGTCCGGGTGTTTTTGTTTAACCCGCCGGCCATTCGGATCGGCGGCATTTCATCCCGGAGCGTGTATCAGGCAACCCTGCAAGGAACTGACATTGCCCAATTAAATGCCGCTGCCCAGCAGCTTGAACGAAAAATGCGTGGTATCAAAGAGTTACAGGATGTCACAAGCGATTTGGAGAATCGCAATCCTGAGCTTGAAGTTACCATTGATCGCAAACAGGCTGCGGCGTACAACCTGTCAGTTGAACAGATTCAATCAGCTCTGAATGACGCATTTGGCACCCGCCAGATTTCAACCATTTATACCGAATCCAACGAGTATCAGGTCATTGCCGAACTCAAACCTGAGTTTCAGCGAGATATTGAATCAGTCACCTTGCTCCCAATTCGATCAAGTACTGGAAAGCTGGTGCCGCTTGGCGCCGTGGCCTCAGTTCATGAGAGTGTTGGTCCATTGATTATCAATCACGTTGGGCAACTGACCTCGGTCACCATCTCCTTTGGGTTGCGACCCGATATTTCACTGAGCCAGGGAACAGCCTTGATTCGCCAGGCCTCAAACGGGCTGTTACCTGCCGATGTCACACTTTCCTTTCAAGGCACAGCCCAGGTGTTTGAAGAGTCAATGAAAAACCTCAACTGGTTGTTGCTCATCGCTGTGCTGGTCATCTATCTGGTCCTGGGCATTTTGTATGAAAGCTTTATCCACCCATTTACGATCCTTTCCGGGCTACCATCAGCCGGAATGGGCGCGCTGTTGACGCTGCTCCTGTTTAAACAGGAACTCAATGTCTATGGGTTTGTGGGTCTCATCATGTTGATTGGGATTGTGAAGAAAAATGCCATTATGATGATTGATTTTGCCCTGGAAACCCAACGTTCGTCGGTCTCTTCGCCCGAAGAGGCAATTTATCTGGCCTGTGTGGTCCGCTTTCGCCCGATTATGATGACGACGATGGCGGCATTGATGGGAACACTGCCGATTGCGCTTGGGTTTGGCGCCAGCGCCCAGGCCCGCCGAAGCCTGGGTCTGGCCGTGGTCGGAGGGCTGGTGGTGTCCCAGGTCCTGACGTTGTATTTGACACCCGTGGTGTATGTGGCACTCGAACGGCTCAAAGTCCGATTTGGCTATGCTGAATCAAGCTCAACCAACCTGTTCCTGTTAAAAACCAGGTCGCTCCCAAAAAATTTTAACCATTGAGGAAGCTCTACTTTTGGCAAATGGTTAACTCTGATAATGCCTATTGTATTTTCCCCAGCCCTTAGCCCGATACCCTTCGCCCAAATTGGTATCGCCCAGTGTCTTCTCGTTTCTTTCTTGTGATCCTGTCTACCAGTCTGGCACGCCATGTGCTCTTTGAATTGGGCAAGTCAGTCTTTTGTCTCCCATAACGAAAGCGATTCACCACCCCCAGGTGAAGCCTCAATCAAATCGGTTGTTTTCTGGTCAGGATTATTTGTTATGAAACCTCGAATTGCCTATCTTGTCAGTCAGTACCCGGCGATTTCACATACCTTTATTTTGCGAGAAATTCTGTTTTTGAAGCAGCAGGGATTTGAGATCCACACGGCTTCAATCAATGCGCCAGATCGCCCGCCAGAACGGCTGACACTTGATGAAAAGCGTGAAGTAGCCTGTACTCAATACATCAAAACTGCCGGGGCAAGCGGGGCACTGAAATCATTGCTTTTGACGCTGGCCACCCACCCCGTAGGCGTAGTTCGTGGGCTGGTCACCGTGGCCAGATTGGCCCGATTTGATTTAAAACGACTGGTCTTTCACCTTTTTTACTTTGTCGAAGCCCTGCTGGTCGGGCAATGGATGCACCGCCATCAACTCGCCCACCTCCACGTTCATTTTGCGACACCAGCTTCAACTGTCGGATTCTTGACAAAACGCATTTTTGGAGTGTCATTTTCGTTTACAGTTCATGGCCCGGACGAATTTTATGATGTCACGGCTTATTCGCTCCGTGAAAAGATTGAAGCGGCTGATTTTGTGTGCTGCATCGGGTTTTTTGCCCGCAGCCAGTTAATGAAACTCTCAGACCCGGCACAGTGGAACAAATTTGAAGTCTCTCCGCTCGGAATTGATCCCGAATTATTTCGCCCGGTTCCCTTTCGAGTCACACCGAAGCCATTTGAAATCATTTGTGTTGGCCGGTTAGTTCCGGCCAAGGGCCAGCATATCCTGGTGTCAGCCATTCACGAACTGGTTCAGCGGGGGCGCACCATTCACCTTCGCTTTGTGGGTGATGGACCTGATCGGGCCAGTCTGGAATCAATGGTACACCGGCTCCAGTTGGAATCTCAGGTCCAGTTTGAAGGTTCAGTCAACCAGGATCGGATCCGCGAGTTATATGCGGCGTCTGATCTTTTTGCCCTGGCCAGCTTTGCGGAAGGCATCCCGGTTGTGTTGATGGAGGCCATGGCAATGGAAATTGCCTGTGTGACCACCTGCATTACTGGCATCCCAGAATTGATCCGCTCAGGAACGGACGGAATTCTGGTTCCAGCGTCAGATGTCACGGCCCTGGCCAATGCCATTGAAATGTTACTGGGCAACCCTTCCCTGCGCCACCAACTGGCTCAGGCCGGTCGCCAGCGGGTCATTGAAAAATACAATCTTGAAAAAAATACGGCCCGCCTGGGTGAAATTTTTGAACGGCGATTATGGCTGATGGGAAATCAGGGTTCACCGTCAACGCGGACCACCGTGTTTTCAACCCCTGACCAGGAAATTCCATACAAACAGGCATAACCACTTCAATAACTCGAACTTTCCCAATTATTTCGAGCACGGAATACACCAAAAAATCCCCGGTATATAGCAAGGCCACATGCTCGGAAAATTGATGACAGGTATGTATGATGTTTTTTACGCTGGCTGGAATTCTCATTCTTCTTGTAACACTCCCTGGAACGATTGAATTGCTCCTGTTGACAGTGGGCGCCATCGTTGGAAAGCTCACGGCCTCTCGACATCTGACCCAGGAATCACCAGACACCCCTCTGCTCAAACTGGCAGTCGTAATCCCGGCCCATAATGAGGCTGGGGGAATCGCTGCCTGTGTCAAGAGTGTGCTGGCGTGCCAATCAACCGGAGTTGACCTGCAAGTATTTGTCATTGCAGATAATTGCACAGATCATACTGCCCAGCTTGCCAAAGAAGCCGGCGCCCGGGTGATTGTGCGAATGGACCAGGCCAACCGTGGAAAAGGATTTGCCCTCGATGTGGCCTTTGGCAGATTGCTCCGGGAAGGAATCGAGGCGTTTGTCGTGATTGATGCCGACACCGAAGTGGAACCCAATTTTATCATTGAGATGGCACGGGCATTTCAACAGGGCGCGGATGCAGTTCAATGCCGGTATCTGGTCAACAACGCACAGGCCACGTTTCGAACCCGCCTGATGAATGTGGCGCTCCTGGCATTTAATGTCTTGCGCCCGCTGGGTCGGAATGCAATAGGGTACTCAGCCGGAATTTTCGGCAATGGATTTGGGCTCAACGCCACCACCTTGCGTGAGGTGCCCTACTCAGCCCGATCCGTGGTTGAAGATCTCGAATATCACCTGAAACTGGTCAAAGCGGGAAAAAAGGTCAGGTTTCTTAACTCCACAACCGTGCGCGCAGAAATGCCAACTGGCGGGCGGGCGGTCCAAACCCAGCGCTCCAGATGGGAAGGTGGTCGGATTCGGATGATGCTTGACTTTGCCCCCAGTATCGCCCGCGATATTGCCAGAGGTGAGGGGCGATTGATCGAGCCCTTGTTTGACCTCCTCCTGCTCCCTCTCGCGTTTCACGTTGTGCTGCTTGTGACCTTGATCGTGGTGCCCAATCCATTCCTGAAAATATATGCTGTTTCAAGCCTGGCGCTGGTTATCTTCCATGCGCTGAGCGCAGTATGGGTCGGCGAAGGCACCAAAAACGATGTGCTGGCGCTGCTTGGGGCGCCATTCTACATCCTGTGGAAAATGACCATGGTTCGATCTGTGATTCAATCATCGCGCAAAAAAGCCGAATGGGTTCGGACTGAACGGGCCGCCCCAAACCAGAGCTAACTGCCAGGGCTGGGGAAAAACAAAAGATATTGCTGGCTTGCATTGCTTTTTCATTTCTCAGTCGTCAGCCGTTGACGTCACATTTTCACCTCAAATGAGAACCTCACACAACGCTGGTGCTGCCTATGCCATTTACAATTTTCCCAGATGCTTCAATTATCATTGTTTCATTTAACACCCGTGATTTGTTACGGGATTGTCTGCGGACAGTCAAAGAAACCTGCTCGGGTCTATCCTATGAAATTATTGTGGTTGACAATGCGTCGCGGGATGGTTCAGCGGCGATGGTCGAACAGGAATTTCCTGAAGTTCGGTTGATTCACAGCCCAATCAATTTAGGGTTTGCCGCGGCCAACAATCGCGGATTCGAAATTGCCCAGGGCCGCTATTTTATCCTCCTCAATTCCGATGCGTTTCTCAAACCGGGCGTCCTCAAAACCGCCATTCAGCATATGGATGAATCGCCTCTGGTTGGACTGGCAGGGGGGAGGCTGGTGGGCCGGAATGGCGACTGGCAGCCGTCAGCCCGGATGTTCCCCTCGATTGTCAACGATTTTTTGAGTATTTCGGGACTCTCTGCCCGGTTTCCTAAATCCCGATTGTTTGGCCGGGTTGACCGAACCTGGGCCGATGAAAATCAATCCACTGAGGTTGACTGGGTGCCAGGTGCGTTTTCGATCATCAGCCGCGACGTCCTGGCCGAAATTGGTTTCTTTGACGAACGGTTTTTCCTTTATTACGAAGAGGTTGATCTGTGCAAACGCATGAAACAAGCCGGGTACAAGATCTGGTACTGGCCTGATATTGAGGTTATCCATCTGGGTGGAGAATCGTCAAAAACCGTCAAACATTTGACGATGTCAAAATCCGGAACACAGTTAACCCTGTGGAGGATGCGCAGTGCATTGTTATATTACCGAAAGCATCATGGCCTGATGGGAGCGTGGCTGGAGCGACTTTTGGAAACTTCCTGGCATAAAATCCGAGCCTGGAAAAATTCTGGTACGGAAAATGCAGATTCATTAGCCAAGGCCGCCGACTCCCAAAACCTTCTTTCCTTGATGCGGCAAGCTTGGCAAGAGACACAGGGAGGGCGGCTCTCTCCTCCACGCCCCTGGTAATATCATTTAGGGCTGAAGGTATCGGGCTAAGGGCTGAAGGAAATACCATTTTATCAACGATTTAGCTTCTGACTCATCCCACAGGAACATTCGCAACTGGTGTCATACAAATAAAGACTGAAGAAACAGGATCGCATTGAATGTTCAATAGTTTGATGATTTCGTCAACCCACCCTTGAAGTGCATTGACTTGTATGTTTCAAAACTTACGTGAAGACTGGCAAACCTATGAATGCGACCCCTGGCGGCAGGGACTGTGGGTGATGGTGGTCTACCGGTTTGGAAACTGGCGCTATCAAATAAAACCCCGCTTGCTGCGTGCCCCACTTTCATTTGTCTACAAACTGTTCAAAGTTCTGAGCCAGATCCTGACCGGCATTGATTTACCCTGTGAAGCCAGAGTTGGGAAACGCTTTAAAATCGAACATTTCGGCGGAATCATCATCAGCGGAGATGCCCAGTTCGGAGATGATTGTGTCATCCGAAATGGAGTAACGGTTGGTTTGCGCCGGACTGGAACCCGAGGCGCCCCCAAAATCGGAGACCGGGTTGATATTGGTGCCGGCGCGGTGATTTTGGGTGACATCGTCATTGGACACGACGTGGCCATTGGTGCCAATGCCGTCGTTTTAACCAGTATTCCCCCGGATTCCATTGCCGTTGGGGTTCCAGCTCAGATTCGGCCCCGGAAGAAAGCCCCCACGTTGCCTGACACACTTGATGAAACAGCATCCCTGGTGGTGGCAGGGGTAG
>CAZXCE010000136.1:0-15915 GCA_964639175.1 uncultured Clostridia bacterium | reverse complement strand
TGACTACTGACTACTGACTACTGACTACTGACTACTGACTACTGACTACTGACTTATGAATCACGTTTGATCTTGGTGGCAGTCACTGAGCCATCTGGATTTTCCGAGCCCTTGACTTCAACCCGAGTTCCAACTGAGATTGAGCCACCGCGCTGGGAAACTTTGGTTGAGGTTGTCACCCGAACAATCCGCCCACTGACCTTCCAATCTCCAACCAGATTTGAGGTATCCGGCAGGGTTTCAACAATGCCGTGGAACGACGAGCGTCCAGTTGAACCAGTCTTTTCCTTGATCTCGATCTTGGTTGCGGTAAATGATCCGTCTGCCTGGATAATTCCTTCAACTTCAACATAGGCACCAACGACGGCTGGGCCATGTTCGCGATCAATATAGGTACTGGCCGTGACGGTAACGGTGCGACCCGAAATCCGCCATTCTCCAAGCTGATTTGATGGGAGAGCCTCGATACTGCCGTAAAACTGGCTGTACTGAGGTGACCCACCACCCGTGCTTGAACTGGACTTGACTTCAATCCGGGAAGCCGTGATCACACCGGCTGAATCAACCACGCCTTTGACCTCGACGAGTGCGCCAACCTGCAATGTCCCGTTCCGGGTTTCAATGCTGGTTGAGGACGTCACGCGTACGGTTCGACCAGCGATGGTCCAATCACCGACACCTCCGGTGCCTGCTGGCTGGGTTTCAATCACACCGTAAAATTCAAAGTAGGAACCACTGCTGGACCCACCGCCACCGCTGCTTTCGACGTGAATTTCTTTGGCGGTTACAGTGCCATCGGTTTGTTGTGAGCCTTCGACTTCGACCAGAACACCCACCGCAAAATTACCACGGGAACGATCCAACTGAGTACTGCTGGTTACTTGAACAGATCGCCCTCCGACCTGCCAGGTCCCAATGAGGTCGGCACTGGTTGGAAGGGTTTGAATCCGATCATAGAACTTGATGTACATTCCACCGCTGCCGCCGCCAGTGCTGTTGTCGTCAACGTGGATGGATTTGGCCGTCACTGACCCATCACTTTCGGAAGTGCCTTCGACTTCGACCCGGACACCCACCGCAAACGAACCACGTGATTGATCAAGCGAGGTACTGGCGGTGACATGGACGGTTTTTCCATCAACCACCCAGTCTCCAACAAAGTTGGAAGTTGCTGGCAAGGAATTGATCACGCCATAAAATTTGACTTCTGATCCGCCACCGGTGCTGTTGTCATCAACGTGGATGGATTTGGCAGTCACTGACCCATCGGATTGGGCATAGCCTTCGACTTCGACCCGGACGCCAACGGCAAATGATCCGCGTGACTGGTCAAGCGACGTGCTGGCGGTTACCAGGACATTTCGGCCCTCAACCACCCAGTTGCCACGAAGGTCACTGGATGCCGGAAGGCTATTGATCACGCCATAAAATTTGACTTCCGACCCGCTGCCACCGCCGCTGCCGCGAATGACTTTGACTTCTGAAGCCAGAAAAGAACCGTCTGATTGGGGGACGGCTTCGACTTCAACTTCAGCGCCAACCGCCGCCTGGCCGCGCTCTTGTTCGATTTCAGTGGATGAGGTAACCCGAACGGTTTTGCCCGCAACTTTCCAATCTCCAAGCAAACTTCCGTTGCTCGGGAGACTTTCAATTGTCCCGGCAAATTTCACATCGTCATTACCGCTGTTTGTATTAAAGGATTGTGCAAATAGAGAGGCAGGACTGATACAAAGAGTAAATCCAAAGGTGAGAAATAACGCAATTCTAGACAGAACCAACATTTCAGCTTCCTCCAAAAGGTGCTGCATATATAACAAATCGATGTTAATGGATTTGTCGCTCCACAAGGAACTCGACGTTAGGGGCAAGTGCTACGTCTGGTTGTGGAAGTTATTGGTGGGATTGAGGAAGTTAGTCAATTGAAACAAGAGCCTGGCTGCAGGTCTCCGATGCCGCAGAAAAAAGAAGAAAACCTCAAAGCCAGGCACTGAGCGAGATAATAGAGAGGGAAAGATAAACAGAAGATAAATTTATGAAACTTTTCTCAGTTTTTTGCCAACTCTTTGCCGGAAGTGAGGTTGTGCTTGGTGATTGAGATTTTTTCAAGTAGAGTTTGGCTACTTTTCAAACAGCCCCTTCGACATCTTTATTTATAAAGGACAACTGTTGTGGACTTCTCAATTGCTCAAGACACTCAAAAGCTACTGGCTGAAATTCGTGAATTTATCCAGGCCGAGGTTTTTCCACTCGAACCGCAGGTTCTGGCTGGCCGCTTTCACTTGATGGATGACCAGCTCGAAGCCAAACGCGCCGAAGTCAAAGCCCGAGGCTGGTGGTCCCCCTTTATCCCGAAAGAACTGGGCGGCATGGGGCTTCGCTTGATGGAGTATGCCCATATCAGCGAAGAACTTGGCCGCAGTATGATTGGTCACTACCTCTTTAACTGTCAGGCCCCGGATGTCGGCAATATGGAAGTGCTGATGCATTACGGGACGCCCGAACAAAAGCAGCACTACCTGTATCCGCTGGCCGAAGGAAAAATCCGCAGTTGCTTTTCAATGACCGAGCCCGGCTATCCCGGCTCCAATCCGGTCTGGATGGGCACCACGGCGGAAAAAGATGGCGAAGACTATGTCATCAATGGCCGTAAGTGGTTTACCTCGTCGGCTGACGGGGCAACTTTTGCCATTGTGATGGCGGTAACAAATCCAGATGCCGAAAGCCCGCATCGGCGTGCCAGTCAGATTCTGGTACCGATTGATACACCAGGATTTAATCTGGTTCGTAACGTGTCAATTATGGGGGAACCGGGCGGTGCCTGGCTCAGTCACGCTGAAATCAGTTATGAAAACTGCCGGGTTCCGCAATCAAACCGGCTGGGTCCGGAAGGCGCGGGCTTTTCAATTGCCCAGGAACGGCTCGGACCAGGTCGAATCCATCACTGTATGCGCTGGATCGGGATCTGTGAACGGGCGTTTGATTTAATGTGCAGCTATGCCGCCAAACGCGAGCTTTCCCCTGGGAAACCACTTGGCACACAGCAAATTGTGCAGGCGTGGATTGCCGAAAGCCGGGCTGAGATCAACGCCGCCCGCTTGATGGTCTTACAGGCCGCCTGGAAAATTGACCAGACCGGCACCAAATCGGCAATTGAAGAGATTTCGGTGATCAAATTTTATGTCGCCGGAGTGCTCCTGCGGGTGCTGGACCGGGCAATCCAGGTTCACGGGGCGCTTGGCATCACCGATGACACGCCGCTGGCCTTCTGGTATCGGCACGAACGCGGTGCCCGCATCTATGACGGGGCCGATGAAGTGCATAAATCGTCAGTTGCCAAGCGGGTCCTGCGTGGCTATGGGGTCAAGGTTTAGCTCAGCGTTCACCTGGGAGCACAGGCGTCTCGCCCGCAATTGGTTGAAATTGAAATACATGTGGGTAGGATACCGGCGCTCCCATCTTGCCCAGTTAACTGGATGGCGGAAATCGAAAGGTTAAAATTCCTGTAACCCAGTGGGTTGGGTACTCAGCCACCAGAGGCGATTTGAACTTCCATTGACGGGCTGCAGTTACGGCTGCTTCCTGGAGCAACTGGTGACCTGAAACACATCTGGCAAAGAGCACATCTCCCTGGGTGGAGACCGTAATCTCCACCACTACATCACCGAAAATCCGGCGAGCTTTGGCTTCGGGAGGCATTTCGGGAGCGACCTTTTTGATGGCCAGGCTTCGCATGACACCTTCACTCCGTCGAATTTTTTGTGGTGGGGGTGCGGGTGCGGCATTCGGTTCAGAAGTTGAAGGGGTGCGAGTCGAAGGCTTTTTCTTGTTTTGAGGCACGGGTTCCATTTTTGATTTGTTCGAGGTCTGTCCATCCATTGGACGAAGGCTGGAACCGAGGGCTGAAAGCGAATGATGAGAACTGAGCCCTACGACGACACACAGGCAGACGGTAAACCAAAGTCGGTTTCTCAACAGGGAATTGCTCGTCATGGCCACCTCCAGTGATTCAGATCATTTTTGGGTCAGAGGCTTGAGGCGACCCGGGCTCAAGTCGCCGCTTATTCTCTATCTTTCATCAATGATTCGACTGGTTCCTGGATTTGCTGTCGGATTGGCAGCCAGACGTGGAAGCAGCTTCCCTGGTTGCGACCTTTGGAGGCCACCGAGACGCGTCCGCCGTGGGCTTCGATATAGCTGCGAACAATGGCCAGCCCCAATCCCAACCCCCGTGCCATAAATTCATATTTTCCTGATTTATGCTGAGTTGCATCGGCCCCGGCATAAAAGCAATCAAAAATCCGGTCGTGTTCCTCAGGTTCAATTCCAATCCCACTATCATCAACTGCCAGATGGCAGAAATCTTCGGTTTGTTCCAGGTGGAGGTTGATACGTCCTCCATTTGGCGTGAATTTGACGGCATTTTGAATCAGGTTCCAAATTGCCTGCCGGATTTTGTCTGGATCGGCATAAATTTCGCACTCACCAGCCGAAATAATATTGATTTTAAGGTTCCGGTCACTGGTGACGTCTGAAAGTTCATTCACGATATCTTGAACCGTCAAATTGAGGTCAAAGCTACAGGGGGAAAGGTTGAATTGCCCTTTGGTAATGCGCAGCATTTCCTGGACGTCTTCAATCGTGGTCAGCATGCGTTCGGTCATAATCCGGCACGTTTGCAGCAATTCCCGTTGCTCAGCATTTAAGGTGCCGACCAGTTGATCCAGCAGAATTTCGTGCGTTCCGCTCAAAACAGTGATTGGTGTGCGCATCTCATGGGCGGTGATCGCCAGAAAGTTGGATTTCATCTGGTCGAGTTGTTTCAAACTGCGGGTAACTTCCTGCTCACGGTGATACAGCTTTTGGAGTTCTTTCATTGATTCGCCGATGAGCAGATTTTTTTCCTCAAGCTCGCCATAAAGCCCTGCGTTTTCAATGGCTACAGCGGCCTGGTTGGATAATGCCTCCAGAATATGGGAATCAGCCTCGGTAAATGGTGCCCGCCCCTTTGGTCGTCGAATATCGAGCACCCCCACCACCTTTCCTGTCCGCGAAAAGATCGGAACATTGAGCAAGCCATAAATGTCAAATTTTTCAACCAGATCAGGGTAGAGTAATTCGTTGTTCCCGGTCGGTTCGTTGATAATCACCGCCATGCCTTGTTCGGCGGCCCGACCTGCAATTCCCTGACCAGATGGAAAACTGACGGTGAGATCTTCCCAATGATCGCGGCACCAGACCCGTCGGAACACAACATTTCCATTTTCAATCAGTCCAATTCCCCCAGGCTCACCGTTGACCAGCCGCGCTGCTTCATCGGTGATGATTTGAAGCACGGTTGTCAGTTCAAGCTTGGAGTTAATAATGCGAGTACTATCAAGCAATTGGCGGAGGAACCGGACTCGTTTTTCCTGTCTACGGCGCAGGATCGTCACCCGCCAGGTATAGGTTCCAATTCCGGTGCCGGCCAAAATCATAATGTAGAGCCCATACGCCCACCAGGTCTTCCAGACGGATGGTTGAATGGAAACGGTAACTGAAATGGGTCCAGTGATGTTTTCAAAGCTGTCTTTTCCCCAGACCAAAAAGGTGTAGTTGCCAGCGGCCAGATTGGTGTAGACGGCTTTATAATCACGTACCCAGGCGGAGGGAAACGGGTCGTACCCACTGAGCTGAACCCGATAACGCGTACTATCGCCACGTTGAAAGTTCAACAGCGAAAACTCAAAGGACAGGTTGTTCTGGTCGTGGTGCAGGTTCAGGTAGGTAACATTGGGCGGTTGGGCCTCACCATTGACGGTAATTCGTTCGATATAGAGTGGCTTTGGGATTTGGTCAAATTTCTGAGAAATTGGAGAAAAAACAGCCACACCATTCACCGTTGCAGCCCAAATTCGTCCCTGACTGTCTCTGATGGCGCCCTGGGTGCACTCATTGCTGGGAAGGCCGTCTTCATCCAAAAAAGTACAGGTCGTAAACTCAGTCTGATTTGAGATGGCGCCTTCGGGGGGGATCAGGCAGGCCACTCCTTTATTGGTCATAAGAAAAACACGACCCTGACGGTCAACCTGGATTTGATGAATGGAATTATTGGGGATGGCTGGTTGTGAGCTGGCGGAAAAAACCATCCATTGTCCCTGTGGGTCGGTCGGATTGACCCGAATGGCGCCTCCGTTACGGGTTCCAATCCATAAGTATTGCGAAGGATCATTCTTCTCCCCAGTGGTGTAGAGGTGCAAAATCTGATTGTTTGGCAATTTGGAATTGGCAGTTGAATAGTGCGTCCAACTCTCTGATCGAAAGCTAATCAGCCCGGAATTGGTGCCCAGCCAGAGTGTTGGTTTTCCATCAAGATAGGTTGCGGCCAGCGAATACACCACGTCATCGGAAATCCCCGAATTTTTGGTGGTGTACATGGTCCATTCTCCGGCTTGAAATCGTGCCAGGCCATCACCTGAAGTCCCAACCCACAGCGCCGGTGTTCCGTCCCGATCAACCGTTTTGAGGAGTGAGTAAATTTGGAGTTTGGGAAGGTAACTGGTCCAGGTTCCGGCTGAAAAACAGGCTAATCCCGTGTCGGTGCCAACCCAGATCGCAGGTTTTCCGTCAGGGGCGGGTGCTTCTAAAAGACAAAGAACCCGATTGTTTGGGATGGTTGAGTTTGAGGTGTCAAAGACAGACCAGGATCCATTTTGATAACGTACCAGCCCGGAACCGTTGGTACCAAACCACATTTGGGGCGGTGCCGCCGGGCTGGTGGTTTCTAAAATTGCCAGGACGCGATTGGTGAGGGCCGGGATACCAGTGGCAATAATGCTTCGCCACCCATTGTCAAAGAGGCGGGCGATTCCGCCTCCGTTTGATCCAACCCAGATGGTATTGGAGCCATTGGAGCCAGGCATAATCTCAAGGGCGACGAGGTTATTGTCAGGCAGGCCAGTATTTTGAGTGTCATAAATCGTCCAGTGGTTGAAGTCATAGTGGATAATCCCGCCGCCATATGTAGTAAACCAGAGGTTGGTTTTTCCCTCCGCGGTGGTGGTGGCAACAATTTCAGGAATACCTTTGGCTGCAAAAGGAGTTTCTGGGCCATTGATTGGTGTCCACACACCTTTGTGATATCTGGCCAGTCCATCAGCAAAGGTGCCTGCCCACAGCGTACGGGTGCCGTCAGGCTCGATGGTTTCGCACAAACTTTGAAACAAATCACTTTGGAGTTTTGAGTTCTGAGTACTGTGTTGAGTCCACTTTTGATGTTCAAACCGGAAAATCCCGCCGCCATAGGTCCCCACCCAGAGTGCCGGGGTGCCATCTTCAGCTACGGATGGCAGTAAACACCCAATCACCCGATTCAGGTCAGGATGAGTGGATTGGTTAAAAATAGTCCAGGTTTCATTTTCATATCGAACCAGTCCGCCACCATAAGTTCCAATCCAGATTGTAAACTTTCCATCTCCAAGTGGTTGCTCAACCAGACACCGAATTTGATCATTGGGAAGCGGGCTATTTTGGCGGGTAAAGGTTTGCCACTTCCCATTTCTGAAAATTGACACCCCACCGCCGAGAGTCCCAAACCAGATACTGCCATCTGAGGCGGGAAGGATGGCCCGAACATAATTAGAGGCCGTCTGGTTGGGCATATTGAGGGTTGTCCAGGCGCGACCATTAAAGCAAGCGGCACCATCCTGGGTTCCAGCCCACAAATACCCACGCTGATCAACCTCCAGACACATCACACTGTTTTGCGGCAGACCATCCCGATCACTAAAACAGCGGATGGCGGGTCGGGTTTCCGGGTAGGTTTGATCCCGAACCAGTGCCACTCTGGCGGGTTGGACTTTGGGGGGAATTACTTGAGCTGTGGATAGGAAAAAAAAACCAAACCCGGCAAAACACACCAGCAATGCTAAAGACCGGTTCAGGTTTAATTTCATCATCAGGCTTCCTTTAAGGGATCAGGGGATCGGGGTCAGAGGTCAGGGAAATACGGTTCTTTCAAAAATTTAGCCATAGATTTTCAGATAAAGAAACCACGGAATACACGGAACACACGGAAAATAAATCCAAATTTTTCAATCATTTCTGAGATTCCATCCAATACCGCCAGGGAAATATTTATCTGAAAGGCTATATCCAAAACGGTACTCATTACTCACTACTCACTCTTGGGTTGGTTGTTGTCACTCGCTCAAATGTACCAGTTTGGGTCTCGTGTATGACTGGGAGGGGAAAAGACAGGTAAAAAACACTTCCCTGACCGCTCCCGTCAGATTCGACCCAGACTTTGCCCTGATGGGCTTCAACATAGCTTTTCACGATGGCCAATCCGAGACCGAGGCCACGGGCTGAAAACTCAAATTTGCCACTTCGATGAGTTGAAGCATCTGGGCCGGCATAAAACCAGTCAAATACTGACTTTAAGACCTCCGGATCAAGACCGATGCCGGTATCTTCAACGGCAATCTGGATTTGATCGTCCAGGATGCCAGCTTTGATCCGGATCTGGCCCCCATCGTGGGTGAATTTAATGGCATTCTGGATCAGGTTATAGAGGGAAATCCGAATCATCCGGGGATCTGCTTCGAGTTCGAGCGACGCGGGGCACTCCAGAATAAAATTCAGGTTCCGGAATTTGACGGCCTCCCGAACTTCCGTGAGGATTGATTCAAGCAGGGCTGAAATATTCATTCGGATGGGTTGGGGATGAACTTCACCCTGGGTAATTTTGAGCATGGCCTGCACTTTTTCAATCGTGCTGGCCATACGATCCACCATCCGGTGGCAGGTTTGCAGATTTTTATATTGCTCTGGCGGTACGGGCCCAAACAAATTATCCAGCAATGCTTCGAGGAGCCCGTTGAGAACCGTGATAGGCGTTCTCATCTCATGGGCGGTGACATTCATGAAGTTGTTTTTCATGACGTTGAGTTGTTGCAGGGTTCGGGTGACCTCTTGTTCACGGCGGTAGTGCAATTCAAGCTCTTTCATTGATTCGCTGATGAACAGATTTTTTTCTTCCAGCACCCCATAGAGTTCCGCATTTTCAATGGCGACCGCCGCCTGATTGGCCAGCGAAGTGATCAACTGGGCATCTGCCTGAGTAAATGGTGGGCGGCCAGCGGGCCGTCTGATATTGAGAATCCCAACCACTTTTCCAAGCCGCGAAACAATCGGGACTTCCAACAAACCACAAACTTTGAATTTGTCGAGCCTGAGTTTCGAGCGGTATTCTTCGGGGATTTCAGACAGGTCATTGACAATCAGCGGTTGTGCTTTGCGAGCGACAAGACCAGAGCAGGCTTCGTCCACCGTCAGGGTAATCGCCGTGATTTCCCAGGACTTTCGATTCCACAGATGACGGTACTCAACTTCCTGGCCGGTAACCAACCCGATGCCGCCAGGCTCACCTTTGACCAGGCGGGCTGCTTCCTCCGCAATGCTCTGCAACACGGTGTTCAGGTCCAGATTTGAGTTAATCACCCGCGTACTTTCAAGAAGCTGGAGCAAATCTCTGAGTCGTTCTTCCTGACGTTTGCGCAGGACACTGACCCGCCACTGATATAACCCAATCCCGGTACCTCCGATCAGCAGAAAATAGCCCAGAAACGCCCACCACGTCAGCCAGGGGGCTGGTCGAATGAGGATTTTGAGCGTCGTGGGGGGCGTGATGTTTCCAAACACGTCCCGGCCCGTGACCTTAAATGTATACCTGCCGGCGCCCAGGTTGGTGTAGGTCACTTTTCGGTCATGGATCCAGCCCGTTGGGGCGGAATCATACCCTTCGAGTTGAACCTGAAACCGCACATCGTCTTCGTGCAAATAGCACAAAAGGGCAAATTCAAAGGCCAGATTATTTTGATCGTGGTGGAGTGTTAACTCAGAGTCAGTGAATGGAAGATCAAGACCGTTGGCGGTAAAGCGCTCAATGGTCAAGGGTTTCGGAGATCGGTCCTGGATTTCGCGGTTGAGATCCAGATAGGCGGCGCCGGAACTGGTCCCAGCCCAGATTCTTCCCGAACGATCAATCATCACCGCCGTCGAAAGACTGGCCGGGATGCCATCTTCGGTGGTGTAGGTATAGAGCGAATATCCAGCCGGGTTTTCAGCGGTACTCACCTGCCACGTCAACCGGGCAATCCCTTTATTGGTAAACAAGAAGAGCCGGTGGGGCTGGTCTTGCAGGATTTTATGGATGACATTGCTCGGAAGCCGAACCGGGTCTGAACTATCAGATAAAATCAACCATTCCGCCGAAGGGTTGAGCAGGTCAATCCGGGTGGCGCCCCCGCCCTGTGTGCCGGCCCATAAAAACATCCGGCCATCCGGTTCAGTGGTTGCTGCCAGAGACAGAACCGCATTATTGGGGAGTTGCGAATTGGACGTGGTATAGCGAGTCCATTTTCCATTTGAAAAGGCACCTAAGCCGGCTCCACTGGTTCCAACCCAAATGGTGGTTGTGCCATCGGGAGTTCGGGTTTGACGAACCGAATACACAAAGTTGGTGGGAATCCCCGAGTTCTCTTCATTATAGACGGTCCATTTTTCGTGGGCGTAATGGGCGAGCCCGGCGGATGTCCCCACCCAGAGTTCCGGTTCACCATCGGGCCCGGCAACCTCGATAAACTGGTTGACAATGTTGCTGGGCAGACCCGAGTTGGTCACATTCAATGCGGTCCATTGTTTCCCATCAAACCGGGCCAACCCGCCGCCGTAAGTGGCCCCCAGAATCATTGGCTGGTTTTTTATCAGGTGGGATTCGGCCAGACAATACACCACATTATTGGGCAAACCGGAATTTGAGGTGTCAAACGTGGTCCATTCCCCATTGGCAAACCGGGTGACACCTCCCCCGTCAGAACCAAACCAGTAGGCTCGATGGCCATCAGGGTTTTGTATTTCAAGTAAACTGACAATTTTTTTGTTGCGGAGCCCAGAATTTAAACCGTCATAAGAAATCCAGGCGCTGTCATCGAGCCTGACAATGCCGCTTCCGTTGGTGCCCACCCAGATCATCCGTGAGTGACGGGGCAGCAGGGTATTTTGCAGGCAAACCACATTGTTGTCTGGCAAGGCCGAGTTCTCAGTGGTAAAGGTCGTCCATTGTCCATTTTCAAACCGTGATATGCCGCCACCATAGGTGCTTACCCACAAAATTGATTCACCTGACGGGCCCTGGATTTCAATAATTGACGTGATTTCATCTGCCTTCAATTGTGAATTTTGGGGGGTAAAGGTTGTCCAGTTGGCCCCGTCCCACCGAACCAGCCCTCCACCCAGGGTGCCAATCCACATCACCCGGTTGCCGGTTGGAGTTCGGGTTTCCAGCAGACTGTGGATTTTATTATTTGAGAGGCCAGAGTTTGTCGAGTCAAAAATCTGCCAGGTTTTCCCGTCAAACCGAACGAGTCCGCTGCCATAGGTTCCAGCCCAGACAACCGACTGACCAGTTGCATCCTGAGACACCACCAGGCTGCCAATGACCTGTTTGAGCGCCGGACAGTCTTTGGCTGTAAATTGGGTCCACTGTCCCTGGTCAAATTGCATGATGCCTTTATCGTAGCTCCCCACCCACACGGCATAGCCACCGTTTGCTTTCGGGGCAATGGCCAGACTCCGAATGCGGTTGCTTGACAGGCTTCCGTTTTCGACGGTGTAGGTCGTCCAGATTCCGTCTTTTAATTGCGAAACACCGCCGCCGAGCGTTCCAAACCAGATGCTTGCATCTGGCGCCACCACCATCGCGCGCACATAATTTGAGGCCGTCCGATTTGGCATATTGACAACTTTCCAGGTGACCCCGTTGTAATATGCCGCCCCGTCCTGGGATCCGGCCCACAGATACCCTTTGGCGTCAATCACCAGACCCATAATGGCGTTTTGTGGAAGTCCATCTTTGTCGGTGTAGGTGCGAATGGAAGGGTGGCCATTTGGAGGCAGGTCATTGGCAGGTAATGGTGAACGCGGCACACCCGTTGTTGCTGGTGGTGGAGGTGGTCCTCCGGCTGACAAAGCTGGTAAACTGCCGCCCAGGACATGTGAAACCCAGGCCAGACTCAGGAGCAACCACACACTGATTCCACCACGCCAGCCAGTGTGAATCCGGCTGGAATTCACCAGTGGCATCTTCCAACTGGAACCCGGATGCGAGACCCGGGAAATGTGGTCGTCAGATGTGTCCATGATGGTGCGGTTGATGGGACGTGAAAAACAGGAATTGGTTGAAAGTGAATGTCAGGTGATCAATTGGGATGTGAAGCTTGTTTTTAGCAAGAACTGAGGTCAGGTTGCAAATTGTACCCCAATGGAGAGAAGGAATGAGCTGGCTTTTGCCTTCAAGCGCAGGAAATGCTTCGATTTTCACTTGACAGGTTTGGTAACATTGCGCGCCCCACTTCATTTCTGCAGCAACCTGAGCCTCTCTGGCTACGTGCCAGTCTCATAAACTGGCATCACCTGGCTTCAGGCGACTCCAATTCTCAACACCAGGCCGCTGGACATTCAGGTGTGTCGAATCGGCACGCTCCACTACTTCATTCGGTACAGATGGTTTAGTTCCGATATCAAATCTTCGTTGAGGAAATCATATGTTTTTCAAACAGTTTTATTTAGGGTGTCTGGCACACGCCTCGTATTTGATTGGATCCGAGGGGGAAGCGGCAGTTGTTGACCCACAGCGTGATGTTGAGATGTATCTCTCTGAAGCGCAGGCTCAGGGGCTGGCGCTGAAATATATTATTGAGACACATTTACATGCTGATTTTGTCAGTGGGCATCGGGAACTTGCGGCCCGGACCGGCGCTACGATTGTGTTTGGGCAGAAAGCCAATGCCTTGTTTCCTCATCGGGCGGTCGTTGATGGTGATGAACTGCAGGTGGGAGCGGTCACTCTAAAAATTTTAGAAACGCCAGGTCACACGCCGGAAGGGATTTCAATTGTAGTCAGCGACACCAGCGAGGCTCACACCCCGGCAAAAGTGTTAACGGGTGATACACTCTTTATTGGTGATGTTGGAAGACCGGATCTGGTCGGATCAAAAGGATTTTCAAGCGAGGAAATGGCTGGCATGCTCTATGACAGCCTGCATCAAAAATTGCTCACCCTCGATGACTCGGTTGAAGTCTACCCGGCCCATGGGGCTGGATCGCTGTGTGGGAAAAACCTTTCAACTGAAACTTCCTCGACCATTGGCGACCAGCGCCGGTTTAATTACGCGTTAAAACCAATGTCACGAGAGGCATTTGTCGCCATGATGACGGCTGATTTACCAGAAGTTCCAGCCTATTTCCCGCTTGATGCTGAAATTAATCGAACTGGCGCTTCACCACTGGTGGAGCTGGGCGCCGCCAGGGCGTTGACACCTGAGGAAGGGAATAAACTGATCCAGCAAGGGTATCTGGTCCTCGATACTCGACCGGCCCCCCAGTTTGGAAATGGATATATCCCAGGTTCGCTCAATATCGGGCTGAAAGGACAATTTGCCTCCTGGGCGGGGAGCCTGATTCCGCTCACGACCCCGCTGATGTTAGTGGTTGAATCACCTGATCAGGTCACCGAAGCGGTCACCCGACTGGCCAGAGTTGGAATCGAAACCGTCGGCGGATACCTGGCCGGTGGGATTGATGCCTGGAAAGCCGCTGGCCTGGAACTCAAGACAGTCCCTCAACTCTCGGTTGAAGCACTCGCCAGTCGCCTGGAAGCCGAACCAGACCTGCAGGTGGTTGACGTGCGCCGCCCACTCGAATTTTGCCAGGGGCACGTTCCAACCGCACTGAATTTCCAACTGGCACAACTGGAGAAAAACCTGGATCACCTCGACCCGACCCGGCCAACCGCTGTTATCTGTGCGGGTGGGTATCGTTCCAGCGCCGGGGCCAGTCTGCTTTCCAGGCATGGATTTCCTCAGGTGTTGAATGTCGTGGGCGGCACGGCGGCCTGGATTCAGGCCGGGTTAAAGGTTGAGGCTGAGATTGAATCCGCGGCCTGTTCATAAAATTTCTCTATTCAGCGTCTCCAGACATCTGATTGAGCGCTGGTCTGTCCCGTCGAAATGAAGGTACCTACCCGGAGAAAAGATCAGCCCTCAACACTCCGGAATTCAGCTCCGTTTCCTGAATTTGATTGAATCTGGCACGGTGCTTGCAGAAATTATCGAAATTTGATCCTCATTAGTGAAGGAACGATCCGGTTATGCCAGTTTTAGAGTTAAACCAATCTGATACTTCGGTACCGGTGCTGGAATTCCGACACGTTGCGTTAAGTTTTGGCGACACTGAAGTCTTGCGAGATTTGAGTTTCAAGCTGCATCAAAATGAGTTGATCTGTCTGACAGGGACTGCTGGGACTGGAAAAACCGTGACGCTGATGCTGGCCATGGGGTTACTGCAACCCGACGATGGTCAGATTTTGATCTATGGCAAAGAAATTGAGCATTTATCTGAGGAGGAATTGCTGGCGCTCCGGAGCCGTCATTTGGGGATTACCTTTCAGGAAGATGCGTTATTTACCAGCCTTTCCGTTTATGAAAATGCGGCCTACCGACTGGTTGAACAAGGCTGGTCGGAAGATGCGATTCAAACGGCGGTGAGTGAAATTATAGCCCTGGTTGGGCTGACCGATGCTATGTGGAAGACACCCGAAGAATTGTCTGGCGGTATGAAACGGAGACTGGAGATTGCCCGGGCCCTGGTGGGCTGGCCATCAATCATGTTATTTGATGAACCAACCGCCGGGCTTGACCCGGTAAACGCCAAAAACATTCTGGACCTGATCTTACAGGCACGCGATCTGCATCAAACATCGGCAATTTTTGTTTCAAAGGAATTGCACATTATTCCATATCTGGCGACTCATCGAGCCCAACAAGATCCAGAACAGGGTGAAGTCCAGATTGTGCGTGCCAGACACGATAACTTGCCAAATACTCATGTTCTGGTGTTATCTGAGGGGGGTGTCTCTTTTTGGGGAACGGTGGAGGAATTTTCAGCCAGTCACGCTGCTTCAGTTCTCCCGTTAACGCATCCTGAGCAAATCCCCCATGAGCCTGAAATCTATATCCCGATTACAACCCAATCGGTTCGGAAACAAACTCGGGATTCCGAAAATTCCTAAACTGCTTCGCCTTCACCTCTATTGCTTTCATGAAATCCCATTCGAATTCTTCTGGAACTGATTTAGACCACCTCACTGCAGAATTAGAACGCTTGCGTGAAGAAAACAAACGTCTGCAGGCTGAGAATTCGAAATTACGCTATCGCGAAACCCTTCTGACCCAAAAAGCCAGATCACTCAATCTCATTACCAAAGCCACCAGAGTCGGTATCTGGACCTGGAATCAAAAAACCGATGAAGTGCACTGGTCAGATGAGTGTTATCAGTTGATGGGGTTGGAACCAGCCGAGACAGAGTTGACGATTTCATTATGGCGAAAGTGCATCCACACTGAAGATCATTCACAGTTGACGGGGATGGCCGATGCGTCGTTAGCGGGCCATTTGTTTGGTGACTATGAATATCGAGTTGTCTGGCCTGACGGGACCGTCCGATGGATTAGTGAAAAAGCCCGGCTCTTTCGGGATTTAGATGGCATGCCGGGCGAGATACTGGGCGGTGTCATGATTGATGTCACTGACCGTAAGCTGGCAGAAATGGCATTACAGGAAAGTGAGTATCGGTATCGGACGATCTCTGAAATTACTTCAGATTATACCTATTCGTTACGGATCAAGCCTGATAAATCATTTGAAGTGGAATGGGTTACCGATGCAATATATCGGATTTTCGGGTATCCGAAAGAGGTGATAAATCAGCCTGAAAACTGGTGGCAACTGGTTCACCCCGATGACCGGGTGTTATTCCAACAAACCGGGGAAAGTATCTGGGCTGGTCGTCCCATTGTCCGGGAATTGCGAATGGTGACC
>CAZXCE010000135.1:0-15965 GCA_964639175.1 uncultured Clostridia bacterium | reverse complement strand
GCTACCCTCTGGCTACCTCTTCGAGGTGCAGTTACCTGTTATCTTGGCGCTTATGGGGCTGAGGGCTGAGGGCTTGTCCAACTGGGATGCAATCAAAAAACCTGCACGTGAAAACAGCCCCAGCCCCCAACCCCAGGCCCGACTTCTTCAGTCCTGGTATTTTCAATCGGTTTTTTTGGCTGTGACTTCTTTCTCTCCGGCAAAAATCAGCTTTGTCGCAGCACCAGTGGCATCGGTTTCAAACCGAATGGTGAGGGTGTCGCCTGACATCACATCATAAATGGCAAAGGCGGTTGGCGAGACCGGCAAAAATGCCTTACCGGTCATCTGGGGAAGTGGCCGGATGCCAACGAGTTGACCTTGCTCCCAGGCATAGCGCATCAGAATTTCTCCGCGCTCAAAACTCAGCCGGGCCGTGGTGGCCATCCGTTCCTCCATCGGCAACGTGCCCAGGACAGTGCAGCCTTTGAATTCGCCAAACCGCTCACGCCAGTCTTTCCACATTTCGGTTTCACGGGCTTTGACGCTGGCCAGCGGGATATTTCCACCAAATGCCTGGTGAATCGGCTCAAAGTTGCCTTTGCTGGCCTGTTCAATGAGAGTTGTGGTGCGGGTGTTGATTTCGGTCAAGCGGGGATTGACGGCTGGAGTGCCTGTAGCAAGCAAGGAAAAGGCTTCCTGGCCTTCTGGTGAAATGACCAGCCGGTCTGGTTTGGCCATAACTGCCAGCCTGGCGCCTGAGGCGAGAGTGTAAGTCCCTCCAAGTTTGGCAATTTTGCTGGCGTCGGCTTCAACCACTTTGGGCGGAAACGTTGGGTTCATGCCAAACAAAACCCGGGCGATTTGCTGTGAAGCTGGAATGGCTTTCACATCGGCGTTTGAAGCGATAAAAATCACCACGTTTTCATCCACATAGCGCCGGAAATCAGCGGCGAAAATCCCGTTGCCGCCATTATGCGTCACGAGTTTGGTACCACGTGGCGTCTTCATAATCGCCCAACCATAGGCGTAATGCGAGAATCCTTCTGGTCCTTCGGCAATGTACGGCGTCTGAAATTTGCGTCTGGCTTCGGCTGAAAGAATGGTGTTTCCTTCCAGTGCCTGATGCCAGCGGTACATATCGCCGACGGTGGCCTGGATTCCACCGTTGCCACGCAATGCCCAGTACGGACCTTCACCAACACAGGCTTTTTCGACCACGGTGCCCCAGGCTCTGCCGTCCAGATACCCACGCGCCTGTTTATCTGGCGACCATTTCGGCAGGCAATATCCGGTGTGGAGCATCCCCGCCGGTTTCAACAGATTGTCATACAAAAACTGTTCGTAGGACTGACCTGAAATCAGTTCAACCATCGCCGCCAGTAGACTGTATCCCGAATTGGCATATTCGTACCGTTCTCCGGGAGGGCTTAACAGTGGTTCCTCCATTGCCCGCTTGATATATTCTTCGCGCCCGACTGGCTCGTAATCCGTTTCAGCATAATCACTTCGCAGGCCGGCGCTGTGAGTCAGCAGGTGATGAATCGTAATTCCGGCTTTGTCTTTCGGCACACCCGGCAGGTATTTGTTGATCGGGTCTTCAACCCGGAGTTTGCCCTGCATTTCGAGTTTCAAGATTGCTGCAGCCGTGAACTGTTTGGTAATTGAGCCAATATTGAAAACCGTGTCCACCGCATTTGGAATATTTTGTTCGCGGTTGGCGAGACCATACCCTTTTTCCAAAATCACGGCGCCATCTTTGGCGACCAGAATTCCACCGGCAAATCCAAACTTCTCAAGTCGCGTGAGATAGTCATCCAGTTTTTGACCGGTTTCCGTGCGAACTGTCGCGGCGGGTGATTGTTTTTCAGGTTTTTCCTGGACTCCATATCCGGTGATGCCAAACACCATCAAAACCAGTAGCCCAAACACAAATTGGCGCTTTTTCATATGATGAGACCTTCCTGTTGTTCAATGGGAGATACCACCTCACCTCTGGCGGTGTTGTTTCGCCTGGTGATGGCCATTTCGGTGAAGTGTGTTTGGAGAAAAGTAGCGGTGAATCTTGAAGAACTTATGAAGAGGTCGAGGCAATCGGCAAAGTAAAGCGAAAGGTGGTGCCGATGCTTTTCTGACTGGTGACTGTGATGTGTCCGGTGTGCATCTGCACCAGTTGTTTAACGATGGCCAGCCCAAGACCGGCACCCCCTTGCGCACGGGCACGCGCGGGATCAGCCCGGTAAAACCGATCAAAAATAAAGGGAAGGTGTTCAGCTTCAATACCTTCCCCGGAATCAGTCACCTGGAGTTCAATCTGGTTGCCGCTTTTTGAGGCCCGAATGCAAATCGTCCCGCCCACCGGTGTATGTTGGAGCGCATTGACCAGCAGATTGCGCAAAATCTGGTTCACTCGCCGGGCATCAGCCCAAACCGCAGGCAGGTCAGGTGGCACATCTGAAGAAAGTGTAATGCTTCTGGCCGTGGCTTGTGGCGAAAGCGAAATCAGTGCCTGTTCGATCAAAATTTGAAGCTCAACTTCGGCCAGGGTCAATTTGATCTGATTGGCTTCAGCCAGTGCCAGGTCCTGTAAATCATTGACAAGCTGACTGAGCAGTAACACTTCTTCGTGAAGCGAAGCCACCACTTCAGCATCAGCCGCCAGCAATCCATCTTGAACCGCTTCAAGCTGGCAGCGGATATTGGTGAGCGGGGTGCGGAGTTCGTGAGCCACATCATTGACCAGTGTTCGCCGGAGTTGTTCAGATCGGGCAACCGAATCAGCCATGCGGTTAAAGGCCGTGGCAAGCTGGCCAATTTCATCAGATGAATGAATTGTCACGCGTTGGGCCAGGTCGCCCTGTTCCATGCGGTGCACGGCAGCCGTCAGCGCTTCAACCGGACCCACGATTCGGCGGGAGACAATCGCGGTTGCCACCAGCGCCAGGAGTCCAATCCCGCTTACTGCCCAAAACAGTGAACGATTGACCGCCGCCACGCGGGTCCGAGGTGGGATGGGCTCTGCTTCAGGACGTGGCAGGAGAAAGAACATCCCCAGCCGTTTCCCTGTGGCATCAACCAAAACGGTACGTGGCGGGCGAATCAGAACCTGTTCATTGGCAATTACTTCGCGCCTGACTGTGCCTGGGAGTTCTTCAATCATCTGCACGACCAGTTTGTCAGGTTCGGGAAAGGTGATGCGCGCCTGAGTCAACTGTGGCACTGAAGCCGCAATCACCTGGTTTTCAGCATCCACCAGCAATCCGTCCCGCTCTGTCATCTGGGCAATGTGCCGCAAAAGCGGGGTGATTTGATCCCACGACTGGTGTTTTTGAAAATGCTCAAGGAGTTGCACCCGATAGGGTTCCAGGTTGAGTGGTTCAGTACCGGTGACCACCTTATTTAATTCGATGGATGTAATCTGACTCGACGCAAACCCAACCGCCAGCACCGCCACCACGGAAATCGCCACCGTCATCAAAAATAAGCGCCAACGCAGGCTGTGCATCATGGTTTTTCTTCAGACAGGGAATAGCCGATTCCGTAAACCGTCATAATCAACGGCGGCTTTCCGGTCGGTCGGGTCATTTTTTTGCGGAGATTCATTACGTGCGCATCAACCGTGCGTTCCTGGCCTTCAAAATCCCAGCCAAAGGCCCGTTCGACCAGTTCCTGGCGTGAAAAAACCCGTCCCGGCGCCCGAACAAACGTTTCCAGAATCTTGAACTCGGTTGGTGTGAGCGGGATTTCCTGTCCATCGAGCCAGACAGTATGGCGTGCGGTATCGAGCAACAGTCCGTTGAACTGCAACACTGACGGGCGTGGATCAAGTGGTTGAATCGTCCGTCTGAGCACAGCCCGGACGCGGGCCACTAACTCACGTGGACTGAACGGTTTGGCGATATAATCATCTGCCCCAAGGTCAAGCCCATGCAGGGTATCGGCTTCGGTTGTCCGGGCAGTCAACATCACAATTGGCACGGTGGACTCAGCCCGCAAAATGCGACACACCGCCATTCCATCGAGTTCCGGCAACATCAAATCGAGCACAATCAAATCTGGACGTGCCGTCCGCGCCAGTTCCAGCGCTTCGCGACCCGTGCGGGCAATCAAAACCTGATACCCGTGGTGCTCCAGGTAAAGCTGGATGGATGCGACGGTTTTGGGTTCATCATCAACGATGAGAATGGTGCGGTCAGGCATAAGCGCGGGGCTGAGGGTTCAGGGTTCAGGGTTCTCGGAAGGGATGAGGGATGAAGGATGAGGGATGAAAAAAATCCTCTGTCACCTTGTCAGTTGGTCATCTGGTCAGCGTTCCGCGCTTCCGGGTCTTCGAATTTTCATCCCTTTTGTCCCTTTCGTCTTTTCAACCCTGAACCCTGGTTTGAGAGCAGTTTAGCGGAAATTGTGAAGAACCTGTGAAGGACCACCTTCAGTCCACAGACTGAATTTTCGGTGGAAACAAAAATTCACCACAGGGGACACAGAGGAAGGTCAAAAAATTGGTCAATTCCTTTGCATTTTCGGCTCTTTGGTAAGCACCTTGCCGAAAATTTCCAGACATTTTTACCAGGGAAAATACGGAAAATACGAAAAGAATCAAGCGCTTACCAAATCCAACATCCCAGAAAGCTTATGACAAGGTACTTAATTTATTTGAAAGACTAGAGTTCTTGTTTCTGAGGTTACGCTTGTTTTCACAGGAAATACCAAAGAGCCTTTTTCTGTCTTTTTTATGACGGAGAATGCGCTTCAAAAACAGTAAGGCTGTAATGTTTTTTTGATTTTTTCCACACCCATAAATGGCATTTACCCAGGGTTCAACCCAAATTTGATCGGAGAAATGCCTTAGAGACTGTTTGGAAATTCAGTGTTTTAACCTGCGAAACGGGTGGCGGCTCGTAGCCCAGGGTGAGTCTTCGAACCCTGGGGCCAACTTGCCAATCTGATTGAGCCTACGAAGTAGGCATCGGAAGTCGTGGACATTCTCGCCGACACCCGCTTCGCGGGTTTGAAAGGGGTTGCAATCCAGTTCCCCGGATTCCGTTGCGCTCTATCCGGGGCTACGAGCCAGCCACCCGCTTCGCGGGTTCAAGAACAATTTTCTTTTCAATCAACAACTTGCAGAAACCCCAATAATTTCCAAACAGTTTCTTAAATGAAAAATCTACCCTCAAATAACAGGAGAGTTTATATGCCAGGAAGTCGGATCAGGTCGAAGCTTCAATTCAGAAGAAGTATTGCCATTTTACTGTTGATATTAACCTGGGGTACTTTGGTTCCATCTCGATTTTTATTCCAGGCACGACCAGCCTTAGCCAGTACAGCCCTTGCCCTATTTCAAGCAACGCCAACCATCCAATTTTTGACGGATAGCTACACTGTTGCTGAAAATAGCCCGTCTGTTACTGTTACCTTAACGCGGATCGGACCAACCAATGTAAGTACATCCGTGGGAATTGGCACCAGCAATGGCACAGCGGTTGCCGGACAGGATTATTCAACAGTTCAACAACTTGTGACTTTTTCAAGCGGGCAAACAACAAAAACTGTAAACATTCCAGTTCTTGATGACACATCAGTTGAAGGAAATGAATCGTTTACGGTTGGATTGATCGCTCGAGCAGGCTCCACGCTTGGGAGTCCAAGTACTGCCACTATCACCATCACTGATAATGATTCCGCCTCAAGCGGGCAAGTACAATTTGGCCTTGCTTCATATACTGTCGATGAAGGTGTTGGAAATGCGTCTGTTACTGTTACCCGTACTGGCAGTTCAAGTGGGAGCGGCTCCGTAAGCTATGCGACCTCAAATGGGACAGCGCTTGCTGGAACAGATTATACTGCAACCAGTGGCACGCTTACTTTTGCCGGTGGTGAAACCAGTAAAACAGTGAGTGTTCCGATTATAAACGACACTACGTCTGAACCATCTGAAACAATCAACTTGACTCTGAGTAATCCGACTGGAAGCGTTACACCAGGGAGTCCTGGTACAACCACTATCACGATTACAGATAATGACACCGCAAATCCTGGACAGTTGCAATTTTCGCCAGCCGCTTATACTGTCGGTGAGTTGGGTATTTCCGTTACACTGACCGTAAGCCGAATTAACGGAAGTAATGGCAGTGTTGGAGTAAACTATGCAACCGCTAATGGAACGGCAATTGCTGGGATCGACTACACCGGAATCACCAATGGTACCTTAACTTTTGCCAGTGGGGAAACCAGCAAAACAATCGTTGTTTCGATTCTTGATGATACAAGTGTTGAAACTTCAGAAACGTTTACGGTCACTCTTACCAACCCAACTGGAGGTGCAACTCTTGGTAGTGCCGCCAGTGCCAACGTAATCATTACAGATAACGATACTACCACCAGCTCACAACTTGAGTTTAGTAAGGCGACTTATGCCGTACGTGAAACTGAAACTGCATCTCCGACCAGGGCTTTTCTCACTATCAGCCGTGTTGGAAGCACCTCAGGAAATACCACGGTAACTTATCAAACCGCGAATGGCACAGCCACAGCCGGGTCCGACTACACGGTTACGGCTGGGACAATTACTTTTTATCCTGGGGAATCTGCCAAAGTAGTGACTATTCCAGTCCTTGATGACAGTTTACCGGAACAGGACGAGACGTTTTTAGTTACATTGAGCAACCCGGTTGGTGCGACGCTGGGCACCACTTCAACGGCAACAGTTACCATTCGAGACAGCAGTACGCCAGCATCTGTTGGTCAACTTGGGTTAACTGCGCCTACCTATATGGCAAGTGAGACAGTTGGGTTCATTAAAATCGGTATTATTCGAACTGACGGGGGCTATGGGCCACTTACATTTTCTTATGCAACCTCGAACGGAAGTGCGATTGCTGGATCGGATTTCACCGCAACCACCGGCCAATTCACCTTTCCCCATGCAATCGTCGACCCGATTTTTATCAACCTTCCAATCGTTTCCGATACACTTACTGAAGGTGACGAAACCTTGACCTTTACATTGACGGGCACGACTGGCCTCCCAATGACTGCCACAATCACCATCAAAGATGATGGTGGCCAACCTCAACCCGGATACTTTAAATTTGCCTCGCTGAGTTCTCAGGTTATTGAAGCAAACAGCGCGGCCAACCTGACGATCTCGCGGGTTGGGGGAAGCCTGGGAGCAGTTGATGTAACCTATGAGACGATTGCTGGTTCGGCTCAAGCCGGAACGGACTATACCGGCATTGCCAATGGGATCGTTCATTTCGGGGATTCTGAAACCAGCAAAACCATTTCAATTCCAATTCTTGGGGATACTGTCTTCGAACCCACTGAATCCTTCAACGTCAGGCTGGTTGGCGCATCAGGTGAAGCCGCAATCCTGGTTGCCGACCCTGCGACTGTAACCATCATTGATGATGACAGTATTGGGGGGGGAACACTCAAATTCAGCAAATCCAACTACCGAGTTCGTGAAGGTGAAGCGAATGCCGTCTTGACGGTGGTTCGTATCGGAAACACGAATACGTCAGCAAGCGTCAGTTTCAGTACCGCACCAGGAACTGCTGTTGCTGGACAACCTGGGGTTTACAACCCCAATGCTGATTACACAACAACCTCAGGTACTTTGAATTTTGGTCCTGGAGAAACCACCAAGGATTTCCAAATTATCATTCCTCTCAACGAGGAAGCCGAACCAGACGAAACCTTTACCGTCAGTTTGAGCAATCCGGTTGGTGCCGCGCTCGACAGTACCCCGACAACGACAGTTACCATTCGAGATTATAATTCCGCACCATTGACTGGAACCGTGCAATATAGCGCGAACAACTTTGGTGCGAGTGAAGCCGTAGGCCGTGTGATCGTTGCGATTACCCGAATTGATGGTACTTCAGGAAACACGACAATCACCTATGGTACAGCAAGCGGTACAGCTCTGGCGAATACGGATTTTACACCCAAATCAGGCCAATATACGTTTTATAATGGCCAAAGCGCACCCTTCTATCTAACGATAGACATTACGCCGGACACCTTGACTGAGGGGAACGAGACCTTCAGTTTACTGATTAACAACCAAGTTCAGGCAACGGTAACGATTGCTGATGATGGCGGGACGCCCCAACCAGGGCTGCTCAAATTGGAATCTATTGCATATCAGACCATCGAAACCCAGCCTACCGTCGCCCTGACCGTTCTGCGCACTGGCGGCAGTTCCGGCCAGGTCGGGTGCAGTTACTCTGTAACCGGTCAAACGGCCACGGCTGGAGCTGATTTCACTGGAACGGGCGGAACCCTCACCTTTTTAAATGGTGAAACCAGCCAAACCATCATTGTTCCGTTGGTCAATGATTTACTGCCTGAAGGGGATGAACGATTTACTGTCACCTTGAACAATCCGACCGGTGGGGCTTCGCTTGATACGCCAATCACCTCAACCATCACGATTGTTGATAATGACCTGGCTGGTTCGCAAATCCAGTTCAGCCTGGATGAATATAGTTTCCGGGAAGGTGAAGCGAACGCGCAGTTGACAGTGATCCGCACCGGGAGTGTGGAACAGAGCGCAACGGTCAACTATACCACTGTTGCGGGAACGGCAATTCCAGGACAACCAGGAGTGAACAACCCTGAAGCCGATTATTCAGAACTGTCTGGAACTCTTTCCTTTGCTCCAGGAGAAACAACCAAGAGCATTGGAATCATTCTTTTGCTCAATGAACAATTCGAACCGAATGAGACTTTTGGGGTCACTCTGAGCAATTGTGTTGGGGCTACTTTAGGAACCCCGGCTTCGACGACGGTGACGGTGCGTGACTACAGTTCACCAGCCACAACGGGTCAAATCCAGTTCAGTAGTGGTAATTTCACTGCCAATGAAGGCGACGGCGGGGTACAGGTCTTTATTACCCGCATCAACGGTGCCAATGGTACACGGCAAGTCAACTATTCAACTTCGAATGGCACTGCCGCTGCAGGCAGTGACTACACGCCAGCATCGGGTACTTTCACCTTTCCCAGCGGATATAATTTTCCACAGCCCTTTTTGATTCCCATTACCAAAGATACATTGGTTGAAGGGAATGAAACCATCAATGTCAAACTCACGGATCCAGCCACTGGAACCCTTCTGGCGACAAGTGTGGTCACCATTGCTGATGGCATCACTTCGCCACATCCAGGATACCTCCAACTGACTTCAATTAACTATACAGTAGATGAAAACGGAGGAACGGCAGTTGTCACGGTCGCTCGTACCGGTGGATCTATTGGCACCGTTGGAGTTAGCTATCTGACCAATAACGGCACCGCCATTGCGGGAACAGACTATCAGGCACAAAACGGTGTTTTAACCTTTGGTGACGGCGAATTGCTCAAGATCATTGAGATTCCAATCATTGATGATACGGTCTACCAGGATGACGTGAGTTTCTCAATTCATCTCTTGAATCCGACTGGAGGTGGCGCCTTAGGTCCCATCACCCAGGCTGAAGTGACGATTGTGGATAATGAACCAAGTCCACCAGGGCAGTTCCAGTTTGAAAGAGCGAGTTATTCGGTGAATGAAAATGAACAATTTGCCATTCTGACGATTAAACGGGTCAATGGGCGCGGTGGGCAGGTTGCCGTCGAATACTTCACCACGAATGGTACCGCTCAGGCCGGAAACGATTATTCACTGGTAACCAGCGGTTTGGAAATTTTTGAAGATCGTGAAACAACCCGAACCATCCGCATTTCCATGCTCAATGATTTATCGGCGGAAAGCCCAGAGAACTTTACCGTAACATTGAGAAATCCGACCGGCGGAGCAACGCTTGGCAGCCCAACTTCAACAGTAGTCACCATTTACGATGATGATGCGGTACCCGAAGTTGTGGATATCTTTCCATCGCGCGGACGAGTCGGATACAACATTCCGGCAACATTTACCGGGACGAGTTTTGGTGCCAATCCGACCATCGAAGTATCTGGCACAGGCGTCCAGGTCAGTGTTGAAAGTGCAACCAACGGGGAAATCAACGCCACATTCCACATTGATCCGACGGCGGCCCCTGGTGACCGGACAGTAACGGTTCGCAATGGAAATAACATCAGCAATACCCTGCTGTTTACAGTGAATAATGCCTCTGACCCGGTTGGCCAGACGATCATTGATCCAACTCCAAACCGTGGTGCAGGTGCTTCACAAGCACCGAGTGATCCCACCAGACAGTTATCGGGACCAATCGTTATCAAGCAGGGGCAAACTGGGTATGTTCATGGTCATTTTCTGTGTTTCAGAGAGTTTGTAGGTGGTGAGTTCGATCTGTGCGATGATCGGATCCGAGTCAGCGCACGGCTTGAACCGGAAGCAGTCGGAACGAGAATTTCAATCGTTCCCAATCCGGTTAGAACGTTCGACGCATTTTCCGTTGCGGTCCAAACTTCCCGCACCACGGCGCCTGGGCCGTATTTATTAACCATTACCGGCGAGTCGTTTGAGGATTTTGGTGTGTATCTTTCGGCAACGGTACCCGTCACCGTACTGGCGGACGGTGAAGTTGAACAAGTGCAACTCCAGGCCATCAATAGCCCGCTTGATCAAAATCCTAATGCCGGGGGAGGTCGTCGAATCTTTCCTGACAAACCAGGTCCAGGTAACAACACCGATATGAAGCGGGTCAGAGTCCGGGCACGTACGACCTTTTTTGAAGGCACAACGATTTATTTCAAATCGTTTGATGTCGATGACCCATCCAGTGATACTGCGCTAATTGACTCAAACGGTAGGAACGGGAATGACAATCGGGTTGAAGCAAGTAAAAAGAGAGGCGCCTTTGCTACGGTCGGTGGAGAACCAGAAGGTGATACCATCACGGCACAGACAGATAGTAACGGATTTGCCGAAGTTGATTTTTTCGTCACACTTCAACCAGGAGACAATTTTAAGATCGCTGCTTCTGGTGAGGCTGGTGTGGTCGATGAAATCACGGTGGATGGCACAGATCTCAAGTATCAGGGGCAATTGCTTGAAGGTGGCGTCAAAGCCCGATCATCTGATCTGCTCACGGTGTGGCGATATGTCCATGTGGAACTGGATCGTATGGCACCAGTTCAGGACAACAGGGTTCCGGGAATCATTCAAGCGACGAATTTTGTAAGTAGTGAGCAAGAGACCATTGTAACCGTGGTTCCTGACTTAAATCTGGTTACCCCAGAGAATTTTGTTCGATTTAAGAAAGGAGCGTTGGAGGTTGTAAACAACAACCGGTATATCATTGTTGATGCGTATACCAGCACTGGTACGGGTGGACAGGTAGAATACAAAGTCGTGGTCAAAGGGTTGGGAATCGAATCAATTCCGGTTGGGCCTTCCTGCTATCTCTATGACGACGATGATTATAATACCAATCAGATCCCGAGCGAACGACATGGTGATATTGGTGAGGCCATCGAACCGCTTCCAGCTTCGCTGTCGTTGCTGCAATACAGTGATAACCCAAACCAAAATGTGTTGGCCCCAGCCTACATCAAACCGGTGTTTGACGGCGGCGGCAATCTTGCCAACAACACCATCGTACCGTTTGTCCTGAACTTTGATTTGCCAACCGGGATTCTGGATCTGTATCTCAATAACATCCGGAATTGCGATGCGAATCGGGCAGATGATTTCTGGGTGGCGCATATTCTGTTGGCCTATCAAGGTAAGGAGTCAACTGATGGTGATCATTCAGGAACAGAGGCTTTTGGTCTGGCAAAAGATCACTACGCTTCTCCACAGGATATGCCTCTAACCAATTATGCCTACGGGTCATCAGCCGAGGTTTTCACCGGAGCTATCAGCTCAATCGTGTTTGCAGAAAGCAATACAGATTATGACGTAAGCACTTCATTTGGGGACGCAGTGGCCAGAGGGTTCCCTATTTCAATAGGGATCCAATTTGGTCTGTGTCCACTAGGGGGAGTCATGAGTCTTATCCCAAACCACTCCTTCCCTCGTACCCTTACTGAAACCCATGTGAACAACCTTCGGTGGAGAGCTTCCAGCCCTGGAAAGCCATATCAACCGTAACCTGGAAAAGGAGAGTAGATGATGAAAAAAATAGTTTTTACTTTGTGGTTCGTGTTCTTTGGATTGATTGGTGTGATCTGTTTCTCACCGTCACCAGTTTCCGCTTTCCCGCAAAACAGTGCCCGTCCTTTTTCAGAACTGACGTTCAAACTGGCATTGGCCAGGGAGCAGGTGGTTGAACTGGAGCCAGTTTCGCTCAGGCTGACCCTGGTCAATGGAACCTCAAATCCAGTTGTTGGACATTCTGTTTTGGAATTTGAGAGTGGGCTGGTTCACCTTCTGGTGACAGATCAAACGGGAAATCGGCAGGAAATCAAAAACCTGACACTGAGCCGTAGTCGAACGGCTGTAACTGAAATCCCGCTTGAGTCCGGTTTCTCAACTCAACAGAAGGAATGGTTAACACTGGATCTCGACCGGATTTTCCCTTTCCCCGGAAAGTACCGCCTTCAGGCAGTGTTGTCGAATATCGAAGGAACCCAGGTGGTTTATTCAAACGTGGCTGTGCTCCAGGTTGCGGCCCCAACTGGACAGGATCGTGAAGCCTATGAGTACATCAAGAATTTTGGGGACCGCTCCGGTTCCTTCTTTGTTGGGAATCTATTACCAGGGGAAACGGATCAACGTGATCTCCTGACCCGCTTTGCGATCAGGTTTCCGCAGAGTGCTTACAGCGCTCATGCGTGGTACCTGCTTGGAGTCCACTCCTTTTATCAGCAAAGGTATGATCTGGCGACTGAAGCATTCAACCGGGTTACTCAATCAAGCAACCCCATGTTTGAGGAAGAAGTTCAGGTATACCTTAAAAAAATACACCAATTCTCAGCCGGAACAACCAGGCTGAATTGATCCTCTAAAGAAACGAAGTTCAAAGGCCAGCCGGGGAGGCATCGTCTGTGATGTCTCCCCGGTTGTTTTTTTGTCATCGTCCCAGATCAATCGCATCTGTTTTGATCCAGAGGAAAATCCGTCAGCGAATTCCAGCCCGCACGAGCAGCGATTCAAATTCACGCTGTACATCATGCAACACGCTTTCTTCATTCAGGGTTTTGAGTTCGCGGCCACGCATCACAATTCGTCCATCAATGATGGTGTCACGAACATCACTGGCATTGGCTGAATAAACCAACGAGGAAACCGGGTCCGGATGCGGCGCCGCGTGGAGTGTGTTGAGGTTGACAATCACGACATCCGCCCGTTTGCTGACTTCGAGGCTGCCCAGGTCATCTTCCTGACCAATCGCCCGGGCGCCTTCCCAGGTTGCCATCCGGAAAGCCTCAGCGGCGGCCAGATTGCGCGACCCTTTGCGCATTTTCTGCAAAATCGCAGCCAGTCGCATTTCGGTGAAGGCATCGAGGCGGTTATTGCACGGCGCTCCGTCAGCCCCAATCGAGACCCGAATGCCACGTTCGTGCATTTCGACAATCGGGGCCACGCCCGAACCAAGTTTCAGATTTGACGACGGACAATGCAACACGTGGGTTTGCGTACGGGCGAGGATGTCGAGTTCGGTATCATCCAGCCAGACACAGTGGGCCAACCCAACGTGAGTGCCGGTTAGCCCGACGCTATCAAGGTAGGCAATGTTGCGCTGACCAGTTTCAGAATACACCAGCGCCACTTCGTCGCGATTTTCCGAAGCGTGCGTGTGAATAATCAAATTTCGTTCGCGCGCCAGTTTCCCAACTTCACGAAGCAGCCCATCGGTGCACGAAACCGCAAAGCGTGGGGCAAAGCACATTCGAACCCGTCCATCATCCCGCCCGTGCCATTTTTCAATCAGACGGATTGATTCTGCGATTGAAGCATCAGTTTTCTCTTGAAGCCCAACCGGAACCTCGGTTCCCTTATCCATCATGCACTTGCCAACGACGGCCCGAAAGCCAGTTTCTTCAACTACTTGCAAGGCAGCTTCGGTGTGATTGACAGTTTCCATCGTCAAGGCGGCGGTGGTGCCACCCCGGATCATTTCCGCAATCGAGAGTTGGGCTGAGGCCCGGAGACTTTCCGGTGTGTGCGAAGCTTCCATCGGCCAGATTCGCAATTTCAACCAGTCCAGCAATTCCAGATCATCCGCCGAACCGCGAAACAGGGTCTGACACAGGTGAATGTGAGACTGAATAAAACCCGGCATCACCACACAACCCGTGGCATCAATTGTCTCGTCCGCCGTTTCCGGAACGGTGCCGATATGACTGATGCGGCGATCTGTGATGTACAAATCTCCTTTGATCACTTGATGTTGGGGGCCGGAGGTGAGCAAGGTGCCGTTGGTAATGCGAATTGTCGAAGAAGCCATGTGAAATATCCTTGAGTCAGTACCACCTGCGTCAGCGGGCGGGTTCGCTGTTTTCTACCCGGAAACATTCTCACCCGCTGACGCAGGTGGTACTGACAAGTCGTTGAGTTTCAGTATTTATAAAATCCGCGACCGGATTTGCGACCCAGCCAGCCAGCCGCAACATATTGCCGGAGCAGTGGGCAGGCGCGATATTTTGAATCCTGGAAGCCGTCATAAAGCACTTCCATAATCGCCAGACAGACATCCAGCCCGATAAAGTCGGCCAGGGTGAGCGGGCCCATGGGGTGGTTCATCCCAAGCTTCATAATGCCGTCAATCGCTTCTGGTGTGGCCACGCCTTCATAGAGGGCAAAAATCGCCTCGTTGATCATCGGCATCAGAATGCGGTTTGAAATAAATCCAGGTGAGTCCTGGCAGGAAATAGCGGTTTTGCCCATTTTGGCGCACAGGGCGGTGACCTGATCGTTGGTGGCGTCATCGGTGGCCAATCCACGGATAATTTCAACCAGTGTCATCACCGGCACCGGGTTCATAAAGTGCATTCCGATGACTTTCTCCGGGCGTTTGGTGGCGGCACCAATCCGGGTAATGGCGATTGACGAGGTATTGCTGGCCAAAATCACACCGGGTTGGGTTAATTCATCAAGCTGGGCAAAGAGTTTGGTTTTGACGTCAACATTTTCGACCACGGCTTCAACCACAAACTCAGCTTCAGCCAGAGCGGCCAGGTCAGTGACTGGTCGAATGCGAGCCAGGATTTCCTGCTTGCCTTCGACGGTGAGGCGTTCTTTTTTCACATCACGCTGCAGACTGGAATCAATCGCCGAAAGGCCACGATCCAGGTAAGCTTGCGCAATGTCGTGCAAAATCACATTCATTCCGGCACGAGCCGCAACCTGGGCAATACCGTTGCCCATAGTGCCCGCACCAATAACTGCAAATGTTTGAACCATAAAAGATGATGACTCCTGTGTGGATTCAGTATGAAAAGGGGCGCAAGTGTAGAAAAGAAGCCTATGCTCATCAAGATAATTTCTTGTTCGGTTCCAGGTGAACAAAGACGAGCTTTTGAAGAAGCGCAGGAACGCTGGCGGGAACTGCAAACTGTACCGGGGTTTGGCGGCCAAATCGGCGGTTGGAGTATGAGTTTGAAAACCCACGCCTGCATTCTGGCTTTTTGGAAAAGCCAGCTATTGTACCAGCAATTTATGGCACATGACCACGACCGAATTTTAGAAATCAGTGGTCAATCCGGCACCTATCAGTCACTCACCATTCAATTTTTTGAGCAAAAATTCGACATTCCAGGCCGCCATGACTATATTCTCGCGGCGCTGACTGCTGGAACGTGGCTGCAGATAACCAAATTGACACTGACTGATCTGGCTGCAACTCAATTTTCTGACTGGCGCCGTGACCCGGATTTCCTGGCTGGGGTGGCTGGTTGTTGCCCTACTGCGACTGAAGATTGGCTGGTGGCCACACTGTGGACTCAACCAGAACCGCCTGATGCGAGCTGGAATCACTTACCTCCGTTCGAAACAACCACCATTGCCCTGAGGCCACCCTGGCTGGTCACTTCAAAAGATGGAGGATGAACATTCCCGCTCAGTCAGTACCACCTGTGTCAGTGGGTGGGCC
>CAZXCE010000134.1:0-15991 GCA_964639175.1 uncultured Clostridia bacterium | reverse complement strand
AATATAAAAGAAGTTCTGGAACATAACGGGAACTTGTTTTTTAACGCTCCCTAAGGTCCCGGCATTTTGAATGCCAACCCCATCCTGACTCCCAGTGGCATCTCTGACCCCCAGATCATTGAGGATCACGGTGGCACCACTGGCAATATCAAGACCGCGAAATCCATTGCCGGTGCAGGTAAGACCCAAACCGCCGCCGTTGATGGTAACCGTTCCGCCACCCGCCGTAATTGTCGGTAGGGCGCTTGTGAGATTGATATTGCTGGTAATATTGATGATATCGGCTTCAGCGTTGCCATTGGCGGTGTTTATCGCCGTAACGAGTTCCGCCTGAGTGGACACCGAGAACGTCGCTGCGGGTTGAAATTCTCCACCGCGTGTTTCAGAACGACCATCCCCGAGTATGATCGCTTCCAAAGACTGCCAGGTCGGCTGACCCAGGTCACCGGCTTGATAAAGCAGCTTGATGTTCCCATCCTTTCCCGTTATCAGGCCCGGACGCGGGTCGTTTTCTTCGGTGAAATGGTACACAACCTGGTACCCGCTGCCATCCGATTTCATTCGGAAAATCACGCCATGACCCGCTTTGCCTCCGCTGAATGTGGTTCCATACAGAAACCCGTCCTTTCCCATCACCAGGCCAATCGGATGACGACCGGACTTGCCTCCAAAATGATGGATGACTTCAAATGAATCTCCCTGGGAGGAAACTCGATAGACAGTGCCGTCACCAGCATTTCCTCCGGACGAGGTAATGCCATACAGCACCCCGCTTCCGTCCGTCACGAGACTGCCTGCCGGGAAAGCTCCGTCAAATCCACCGAAATGCCTGATGGTGACGAGCATGCCGGTTTGAGGATTGATCCAAAAGAGCGTTCCCTGGTTTTGGATTCCACCGCGCCGGGTCGTGCCATAAAGCATTCCATCTCCACCGGCTAAAAGTTCGGCTTGTGGAAAACTTCCGTCCAGCCCGCTGAAATGATGAAGCGTTCGCAGTTTTCTCTGGTTGGAAATCTCAAATACCGTTCCCAATCCGGTCAGTCCTCCCTGACTCGTGGTACCGTACAGTGTCCCCGAATCAGTCATCGCGGCCAAACCCGCTAAAGGCATTGCGCCATCCTCACCACCTGTAAACCGATGCAGCGACTCAAATTCTCCGGATTCCACCTTCAAGCACCACAGGTTCCCAAACCGGTCAGTGGGCGAAGTTGTCATCACCCCATAGAGATACCCGTTTGATTCCAGCAGCCTTCCATAAACACCCTCCGATTCCCCGAATACATGCAGAACCGTTCGCACTCCGTTTCCTTGAAAGCGCACCAGGAAGCGGCCTTCCATCCGGTAAGAGTTCCCATCCTAGCCAAGGCCAAAGCAGGTGGAAACGTCTTCCGAGCGTTGCTCAACTGATTGAAACAAAACGGGTTGATTCCAATATACCCCAGAAGGAACTCGGCTGGTGCGAGCAATGGAAAAAACTCGATTTTCAGTTTTCGAAGTTAGGATTCCTGGTCCGAAGGCCTGGGAAATACTCTGATGAACCGCACCGATGCTCAAAGCAATAAATGCAGTCAGAATGAAAAGCCTGCAGCGATTGGTAAACATTTTATACTCCAGGAAAAACCGCAAGATGGTTTAAGCTGTCAAGGCGGTGATGACAGTTATCTTTTTGATTTGACAGGTGTTTTTGTAAAACAGCCTTCCTAAATTCTGGAGGGTAAGATTAGTATTTCGTAGGGTTGTTCAGATTGTTGAGAGAGTGAAGGCATACAAATTAGATTGAAACTGCTGGTTAGAAAACAAGAAACTACTGTTTCTATCCGTCTTATTTCTACCTAAGATTTTTCCAGGATGAAACAATAACAACAGGCGAACGGGAATGTGTAAAAGCCTTGTGAGTCTGAGCTTGCAGGTCAATGTAATACCAGTTTGTAGTCAGTAGTCAGTAATTCACTAAGCTCAATTGATTGAATTATTTGACTATTTCCTCATACGAAGCATTCATTGCAAAATGATAAACACAAGTCCTCATAAGTACCTTGTCATAAACTTTCTGAGATATTGGGTTTGGTAAGTGTTTGATTCTTTTCCGTGTTTTCCGTGGTTAAAATGTTTGGAAATTTTCGGTCAGGTACTTAAATGGAGGATGGAATTCGACCATTCAAAAGGGACTTGCACCAAGAATTGTTGGTGACAAATGACAAAATGACAAAGTGAACATGTGGCAAATCATTGTCACCCTGTCACCTTGTCATTTTGCAATTGTCACCTTCGTCAGATGGTCAAAAAGTCATCTGATCTTGCTCGGGGCGCGGAATTGCCCCACACCAGAGCCAACCCCGTTGGGTGCCCCAACCAGCATCCAGCCCCCAGCCGGGAGAAACCGTCCTTGAATCCGGTTATTTGAGGTATCGCCCACGACCAGGAACGGTCCACCAGAAAATGGTCCAGTGGTAAATGCACTCACGGTGATTCCTTCGGGATGGTTGACCTGTCCAAGCCCGGAACCAGTCAAAGCCAGCGTCGTGCTGTTGTTCGGATTGGCATTGATCCATCGCAAGATTCGGGAATTCCCAGTATCGGCCACATACAGGTTGCCATCTTCATCAAGGGCCACCCCCTGTGGATTCCTGACTTTGTTCGAGGCTGATCCAACCGTGGCAATAATCACGCCGGAAGTCGAAGTAACCACCGTGTTGGCGTTGTTGATGCGCAAAATACGACTATTGGGTTCATCAGTGACAAACAGCCGAAACATAGCATCAACGGCCAGCCCACGTGGGCTGCCGACCTGACCGCTGGCAGCACCGTTGGAGGCAATGATCACCGCAGTTCCAGGCAGCCCTCCATCAAAGCGCAGGACCCGTCCATTGCCCGTGTCTGAAACATATAAATTTCCATCAGCATCAATGACCAGCCCCTGTGGTGACCGCACCTGATTTGATCCTGACCCAATCGTGGCAAAATTGGCCCAGGTCATTCCGCTGTCGGTTGACCATTGAATGCGGTTATTGCCCGTGTCGGCGACATAAATCCGATTATTGACATCGAAAGTAACGGCTTCAGGCAGCCGGAACTGACCATTACCTGAACCAACCGACCCAACTCCAATCATGGACCAGACAGTTCCGTCAAACATTTGAACCCGGTTATTGCTGGTATCGGCAACATACAGGCTGGGGCAGGTGGTGCAGGGCGTGATGCAACAGGTTGGCCCCGGTGTCCCCAGTGTAAAGGTGTAGGTCAACGTCCCCAAATCAGTGGCGCCATCCTGACATTGGAGCGAGGCGGTTAGCATGTCACCGCAGGTGCCTGTGGCGGTAAAAGTAAACTCAGCACAAACGGCAGTGCCTCCAGCAATGACGACACCATAAAGTTGTGGATTTGGCGCCTGAATATCAGTCACACCACCCGTAGCCTGTAACGTGCCCATCAACGCTGAGGTATTTGAACTCCCAATATTTTGAACACAGAGACTGACGGTTACAGTTTCACCCGGATCAATCGCCCCATTCCCTGGGTTACAGCCTTCAGTGACAATGGTGGCGCCGGCGGCGACCAGTTCGGGGACTTTGCATTTGCCTCCAGTGCCGGCATTAAAAATGGCCTGAATTTCTGAAGCACTCAGGGCTCGATTGAAGATTTCGACTTCATCAATCAATCCTGGGAAGGTATTGCCACAGGTGCCCGAGGCCCCAATTTCAAGCGGCGCGGCATTGGCCGGCCCGAGTGTCCCTCCCGCGTTGGTGTTGGCGGCTTCGGTGCCATTGATATAAAAGCGCCAGGTGGTGCCATCATAGGTTGCCGCCAGATGTGTCCAGGTATCAAGCGGCAAGCTGGCGTTGGTATTGACTCCCGACCCGGTATCTCCGGCAAAGTACAGCCCACGGGTGGTGTCCTGACCAAGTTGATAATTGATGCTGCCGCAAGCCGTTTGTTTTCCAAGCAAATACATGACTGGATTGGCCGCTGTTCGAAAGACCCACATATCAACCGTCATCGGACCGGTTGGGCTGAAATCGAGGTTGGCCGCATCGGGCACGTTGACGAAATCATCAACGCCATCGAGACGAAAGGCCTGACCGACAAAGCCAGCCGCAAAGCCGGCACCATTTTGCACCGTACCATTATTGCCATCCTCAATATCACTGGCATTTCCATCACCGGGAAACCAGCTCACTAAATTTGCCGGCGCCGGTGTGCAGAGTGGTTCACAGGCATCAAGCAAGCCGTCGCCATCGGTGTCGGCCAAAACAGTTGGCTGAAATGGCGCAAAATCAAGGTTGGCTGCGCCCGACCCGGCGATCCGATCTCCCGTGCCGCCTGGGTTCCCGGCCACCGTTGGTCCGGTGGCATTTCCCCACCAGTTATTCTCGACATCAATCAGTTCGACGCCAGTGTAGCGGGCACCAGCAAAATTCCCCGAAATATTATTATTGTTGGCATGGTTGGTGGCGATGGTGCCAACGGCTTGAGTTGCGCTAAAAGTAATGCCACCCCCGACGGTATCGCCCGAATTTTGGGTAAAGCCGTTGTTGGTAAAAGTGTTGCAGGTAATGGTGCAGTTCTGGCCGCCACGATCTGCGGCTGCATTTCCAAATGAAGTCAAGGCCAGCCCGCTCCGGCCATTATTATGAAACACATTGCCGGTAATCAGGGTGTTTTGAATGCCGCCCTGTAACCCGTCGAATCCACTATTCTGAAAGGTGTTCCCGCTGATAGTCCCGAATTCGAACGCCCGGCTCCCCAAATTCATCCCAGTCTGAATATCCGTAATGAAATTTCCACCAATCAAGGGTGAGCGGGTGGTACTCACACCGACATTGTGATTGCCGTCCACAAAGAACCCCGTCGCCGTGGGACCAGTTCGGATAATATTACTGGTAAAGCGGAAGCCATCGAAATTATCCGTGTCGAGATGAAACAACCCGCCACTCCCGGTCTTTGATGTTCCATCAATCACGTTTTGATTCACGGTAATGTCAATGCCGGTATCGTTGAGAAAAACCCCGTTGCCAGTAAAACCCGCAACATGATTATTGAGGATCCGCAGTTGATTGATCGGGCCGCCGGCAGACTCAATCGCCCGGTTGCCACCTTGAAAGGAAAACCCATTGATGATGGCGCCGGCAGCGCCAGTCTGGAGCTGGATCAGCGTACCGCTCCCGGCAGTAATGATGGATTCAACCGCCGGATTTGGGGCACCGACGACGCGTCCCCGGGCATCCACACCGGCTTGCGCGCCATTGAGGGTGACACTTTTATTGAGAATGATGTTTTCCGTATATGTGCCGGGAGCAACGTTGATAATATCGCCTGGACTGGCCGCCGTGATGGCCGCCTGAATCGAAGCAAAACACCCGCTGGTTCCGCCAGGATTGACACATAGGGTGGCTGAATGAACTGGAGGGATTAGATGCAATCTCTGGTCAGCCAGAAAGGCAGTGCCAAGCGCCAGGGCAGTAATCATCACCAGATATAAAACTTTTACACGCTTGAGATTTGACGTGAAACGCCTTGAATGGGGGGAAGGATAAGGCATGGTATGTTTCTCCTCTGGGTACCTCCAGAATTGAGCTGGAGTTTGAGATAGCCTGTAACATTTCCGGCGATCCCTTTTGTGAGTTTTCTCACATCAGCCTGGCTAATGGAGGAAACACTGGAATTTCCACTTGTTGTTGGGGAACAACAAATACACAGCCATCATCACTGCCTACAGAGGCAGAGTGATACCGTTTGGCCGTGCAAAAAAATCCCCGGTTTGAGAGACGGGGCAAGGCAATTCAGTTAAGGTGGCAGCAAAGTTGAAACAACTCGCCGTGCCAGGTTGAGAAACTGGATGAACAACAAGAGTCAGCAGGGGTGGAAGCAACACTAATGGGGAATAGGCTTCCTTCCCAAAATGTGTACGGGAATACACTGAAGGCTTAAACCAAATCAGCTTCAACGCAATGGCGTGAAGAGAAATATGTTTTGTTGGATTGAATGAAAATTAAGAACCGGTGAAAAACCAGCCCTGACCATACTTTTTTCATTCAGGTAAAGTCAAGAAAAATCTAGCCTGAAGCCAGAAAATTTCAGAACTTCCGGTCTATATCACGACAGGTAACAAGTTAACAGGAGCAACTCCGAAAAGTTAAAGTGTTCAAAAGCAAAGAGATAGAAACCTAGACTTCATCATTACACCTGTCTTTTCCACCTAAAAAGCTATCGGTTTGGTATTTCAAAAAAATACCAAACCGATAGCATGTACCTGCTGGATAAACCCTGGAATTACTTAAAGATCCGGCAACTGAAACAGTATTGAATTCAATTACCCCTTGTACTGTGAAGTCTCGTAAAACTGCTCCAGGGTCTGGACGATGCGCTCGTTTTCGCGAACCAGTTGTTTGTGATTGCGCAGGCCGATTTCAGTGGCAATCGCGTTGATCACCACGGCAAACGCCGCGAAGGAATTGGTAAACAAAATATTCTCGTTGGTAATAAACAGTTTGTATTCGGCAATCAACGCCATCGGTGACGTGGCCTTATCAGTAATGGTCATCAGCGGAATGTTTTCACGCCGGGCCAGTTCGGCAAATTGCAACGTGGTGACCGAATAGGGCGGAAACGAAAATCCAATCACCAGATCCTGGCGCTTGAGCCGCAGAATCTTTTCTTCAATGGGCGTCACTTCAGCATCAGAGGAAATCGCTTCGACCCCAACTTGTTGCAATAAATATGATGCCAGCCGCGCCAGCGACGCCGACAACCCAACGCCCAGAATCAACACCTTGCGCGACCGGGCAATGCAATCAACAATTTCGCGAAATTCTTCGCTGTGAATCCGGGCAATTGTGTGATTGATGTTATAGACGTCCTGTTTGGCGACTCGGATGAGCGTGTCTTCCTGGCCGCGTTTGCTGGCCAGCTTAAAGCGTTCTTCAGGTTTGAGTTCCTCACGCAAATCCCGCAGCAGGTCAGACTTGAGATCCGGGTACCCTTCATACCCCAGCATCTGGGCAAACCGCACCACGGTGGCGTTGCTCACACCAACCCGATTTCCCAGCGCCGCACTTGAGAGCAACGGCACTTCAGTTGGTGAATTGAGCAGAAAGTCAGCCAGCTTCTTAAAGTTGTCAGTGAGCTGGTCATAACGGGCCAGAATCCGAGTGCGAAGTGTATGTTCCATAGTTTTTGAGGGTTCCGGGTTCCGGGTTCCGGGTTCCGGGTTTTCAATTTTGGGTCTTTTCTGTCCTTTTTGTCTTTTCGTACCCCCGCCCGTTGCCCTGCCCCTTACGTTCCAAAGTACCGACTTCTCCGCTTCCTAAATGATACCTGTGTCCTGACGGCAGATAATGAACCAGCATCCCGACGAGGGCGGCTGATTGACGTGGGCCTACACTATCACGATCAGTAATATAAGTCGAAAAATCAACCAGACTGACATCTGCCAGTGAAATGACCAGCGACGACGGATGGCCTGAGTTTGTGGCATCAAAATTGAGCGTACCATCTGACTCCAGGGTTGCCGTTGACCCCTGGTCCATGAGGATCCCGGTCCGGACCTGAGCGGTGGCCAATCCGAAAAAGAGGCCGCCAGTTCGATTTTCAATAAATTTGACTTCCGAATAAACCCGTGGCATCACCAGCGTTTGCGGCACCTGACCAGCTCCGGCAGTCACGGTTAATTTTCCAAGGTAGAGTCCAAACGGGTCGTCTGTCACGCCAGTCACGGTATGCTCACCGAAACTGGCCGTTGCCGCTTCGGTTCCATTCAAAATTGTCTGTGTAAAAACGGTCGGCGGAGGCAAAAGCGTTACCGGACGAGCGCTGGCTGGCGTTTTGGTCAGGGTCTGGCTGGTCACATCAAAGCGAAACCCTTCGGTCAACTGGTCATACTGAAGATGGGTAATCAACGGCGCTTCACCAGGCTTCAAGTCAATCTGGGTTTGGGGTGTGCGCCGCATGACACCAGCGATTCCCTGCCCCAGGACTTCGGCTTCAAGCGTGGGCGAAATCATCACCGCTGTCTGGTCATCAAGGGCAATTCCGACCACCGGTGATGTTGGATTGGCTGCCCACCAGCGGGCCAGCATGGGTCCCAGTCGGCCAATTCGGCCACGTTCGGTGTAATGGGTTTCAAACATCACACCTGGAATCAGATTTAAAAATCCTTCTGAAACAGTCAGATATTGATTGAATGGATTGCGGAGTGCTTCTTCGGGAAAAACAGTCCCGTTTTCTGCGGTATAAACAACGTCGCCTAAAATCATAGCGCCGGCGCTGGTTCCAGCCACGACGCCACCACGCTGATAGAGATCACGAATCGCCGTCGCGAGCCTGGTGCCCTTCCACAACCGAATGTATTGGGCCTGATCGCCACCGCGAATAAATACCACGCTGGCAGTTTCCAGAGCTTTTAGTGTTCGTTTTTTATTGGCTGTCTTCGATGAGGAAACAGTGAGATTGACCGCGTCGCTGGCCCCAAGCGAACGAAAATAGCGCGGCAGAAAGTCGCTTTCGGGTTCAGTTCCCAAAATCACGACTTTCCCACGATTGCCGCGCTCAACGATCTGTTGGTACACCACACCCGACCAGGTCGTGGACGTCCGGTCGTCTTCGCTTCCGCCCCCAATCGCCACGACATATCCCGGCCCCGCCAGAATTGGCGCAGCCAGACCAGTCAGAAGAAGAAAAAGGAGGGTGAAGAAGAGTGGTTTCATATTATTTAGGGTTCAGGGTTCAGGGTTCAGGGTTCAGGGTTACTGAAGTCAGATTGACGTCGGAAACTTAAGATGGAAGTTCTGCAACGCTTCTCTGGTTGAAGGTGATGGTTTGGTTTGAACTTTGCGCATCGGAACCCGGAACCCGGAACCCGGAACCCTTGATTTTAGAAAGTTAACTTCAAGGCAAACTGAATTCGACGTGGGCCGCCTGATGACAGCGGGTTGCCGCGATCAGCCGTGTCGCCTAACCGACCAAACTGTGAGTTCAGCAAGTCGCCGCGTGGCTGGGCAAATTCCGGATTGTTGGCAATGTTGAAGAACTCTGCCCGGAACTGCATCTTTAACCGCTCAGTGAGTTGGGTATTCTTGGTTACTGAGAAATCCACAATCGTGAAACCTGGTGCGGTCAAAATGTTGCGACCAGCGTTGCCAAACGTTCCGAAATCAGGAGCGGCAAACACCTGGTTCAAAATATTGCGATCCAGCCGTTGACCGGGTCGGAATTTGATCAGGCTCAGGTCGCCGATGATGTTTGGACGGTCATTGAATTCAAAGAATCCTGAGAAATCATCACCATAAAACACATCCACTGGCTTACCAGTCTGGAAGGTCATCAAGGTGTTGACGGCCCAGCCTTTGCCCAACACAGTCGGCAGAAACGTCATGGTCGGAATTTCATAGGACACGCTGCCGGTAAAGCGATGTTTGACGTCAAAATCTGAGCGAGCGCGTTCAGCGCGGATGTTGTTTGAATTCTGTGGGTTCACCGGGCGATTTGATGACGCCGTGTCCATTGATTTAGCAAAGGTATACCCAACCAGGGCTGACAAACCACGCCAGTTGCGCTGGGTAAAGGTGGTCTGCAGCGCGTTGTAATTTGAATTTCCCGTCGAGGTCAGGAAGTTGACATACTGGAACAACGGGTCGCCATCGGCATTCACAAGCTGATTGTCAAATGGACGGAGTTCGTTTTCGACGTCGAAAATCTGGTTGATGTCTGACAACGAATAGAGCCGCGTCCCCCGGTTGCCAACATAGGCCACTTCGAGCGAACCGTTATCCCACAATTTCTGCTGGATGTTGAGGCTATAGCTGTGGGTAAACGGCGTGCGGATGTTTTGATCAATCCCGAGCACGTCCAGGAAGCTATCTGGAATTTCGAGCGATGGGAAGATTTGCTGGCCCAGTCTCCAGTTCAGGCTCGAACCACGTGGACGCACAATGTAGCTGTTGATCGAACCCACCGGGTTGAAGTTCAGACCCAGGGTTGGTGAAATCGCATTGACCGTGCCGGTTTGACCGATGAAGGCCGAGAGTGCTGGCGGATCATAGTACATCCCCCAGTTGGCGCGAACCACGGTCCGGCCAGTGCCCTTCACATCCCAGGCAATCCCCAGGCGTGGCGCAAAGTTGTTCAAATCATTTTCATAGGGCTTGTCGAGGCCAGCCCCAACCTGTTGCAGCCCGACACCAGGAATGAAATTGGCCAGCAGGTTGTTGGCTTCGTTGAGCACGCCGAAGAATTCATAGCGCACCCCAAAGTTCAGAGTCAGGTTTGGACGGATTTTGAAATCGTCCTGGGCAAACAGCGACCAGCTCTTCTGACTCACTTCGCGCAGGGTGCTCCCGGTCAAAACTGACGCCCGGTCCACCCGACCGGCCAGAAAGTCACTCAGCGAGCGGAAGCGAAATTCACCACGCGCCGCCAGGTCGCGGGTATTGACCGCCCGGTCATAGCGGAAATCACCACCGAACTTGAACGAGTGACGGCCACGCGTCCAGGTAATGTTGTCCAGAATTGAATAGGTTTCGCTTGGATCGGAAATCAGATTGGTGGCACGTCCACCAAAGGTATCAAACCCGCTGATCCGAATGCGCGGCATCCCGCCACGGGTTGGATCGGTAATCCCGGTCACAAACCCGATGTCTGCCGGATTGAAGTCTTTATTGAGCGGAGCAATTTCCTGAAACAACCGGGTGTAGCCAAACCGAATTTCGTTGACGATTTCCGGTTTGATGACCGAGGTGTAGCTGAGCCCCAGACTCTGTGACCGCTGATCATTGGAAGCAATGTCTTCCGGGCGCAGATAAAAGTTATCCACTTCGGACTGGCTGGTGTTGCCCAGCAAATATTTGCCGTTGATCGTGTTGTTGGCATTGATGTTGTAGTCAAGTTTGACAATGTAGTTGTCAATATCGCTAAACGATGGAAACGTCACCACGGCACTATCATTGGCATCACCCAGCGGAAACAGTGACAGCAATCGGGCGCTTAACGGGTTGATGCCGCCATTTGGGGTTGCCCGGGCAATTGAAGCCGCACCGGGTGAAAACACGGTCAAACTTTCAGCCTGACGGACGCGCTGGCCTTCGTAGTTGCCGAAAAAGAACAGCTTGTCTTTGACAATCGGACCACCCAGAGTAAAGCCAAACTGGTTCATCCGCAGGGGATTTTTGGCCAGCGGTGCCCCGGTGTTTGAATCGCGGGTGGCATTAAAAAACGCCCGGGCATCCAGTTTGTCATTGCGGAAAAATTCATAGAGCGAGCCGTGGAACTCGTTGGTGCCCGACTTGATCGCTACGTTGACCAACCCACCAGCTTTCGACCCATACTGAGCTGACGGAGCATAGGTCAGCGTGAATTCCTGAACCGCATCCACCGGCAAAAAGCCGCCGGATTTGACGTTGACGCCTTCCTGTCCCTGGGCGACGGTTCCGGAATAGTTATCGTTGTTGCTGATCCCATCCAACTGGAAGTTGTTTGAGGTATTGCGTGACCCGTTGACGTTGGTTGTACCAAATCCACCACCCGGCTGGCGCTGGAATCCTGGCCGAAGTCCAATCAGGTCCTGGAAATCACGACCGTTGAGCGGCAATTCGATCAATTGTTTGTTGTCGAGCGTGCCACCCAGATCGGTGTTGGTGGTATTGATCAAGGGTGACCCGGCTTCGACGGTCACCACATCAGACGAGGCACCGACTTCGAGCGCAATTTCAGTGCGCGTGTCGCGGGCAATGTTGATCTCTACGGTTTGGGTGGCCTTTTTAAAGCCTTCAACTTCGACGGTCACGGTATAGGTCCCAGGCGGTAATTCCACAATCGTGAAATCACCACTCTCACTCGTTGTGGCCGTTCGTGAAAAGTTGGTCGCCGTGTTGGTGGCCGTCACGGTGGCACCAGCCAGCGCCAGATTCTGAGCGTCGGTGACAGCACCAACCAGACGTCCACGTGCGGTCTGAGCCAACGAATTCATCGAAACAACCCCAACCAGTGCGATGGCCAGCAACCCCAGGATGCCGGTTCGAACAAACTGCTTTGCCAGTTGAATGAGGGGGGTGAGATAAGGCATGGTCTTTCTCCCTAAAGTCTTAAAAATGTTAATGTTTGATCGCCATGAAAGGGATGATGAATGGCGAGAACTCTAAGCTCCGCACATATTGAAAGCGATATTTCTCTCAACAGGCAGAGCTACCGCCAGATTGCCTTCAGACAATTTCAGGTGTCACTTATTTTCGGGGATCATTTGAATCAAGTTGAAGCGAAACTATTGAAAAACCTGCACTTTCTTAGCTCTCAGTTTTCAATAGCTTTCTTCATGCTTCATTCTGCATTCCAAAATCTACTGCCAGTTGGTGAGAACCGGCCAAATCAAAAGCAGACTTCCGCAAATGGCCAGGATAACCTGCAATGGCCACATAAACTTAAACCAGTCTTTCCAGGGGATTTTCGCCAGCGACAAGACGCTCATGGTCACCCCGGAAGTCGGCACCACCAGCGTCGTAAACCCTTCGCCAAATTGAAACGCCAGCACTGAAGTTTGCCGGGTAACACCCACCAGATCAGACAGCGGCCCCATCAGCGGCATCGTCAGTGCCGCGTGCCCGCTCCCAGATGGAACCAGAAGATTCAACAGGGTTTGAACCACAAACTGCATTTGGGCGGCAAACAAAGGCGACCCGGAACCAATCAGCGAGGACAGTGAATATAAAATCGTGTCGAGGATGTTGCCGTCCTGGGCAATCACCAGGATGCTGCGTGAGAGACCAACCACCAGCGCGGCACCGGCAATATCTTTCACACCCGCCACATAACTTTCCGCAATTTCATTGGCGGGCATCTTGCCCAAAATCCCGACCAGAATGCCTGTTCCCAAAAAGATGGCGGCCATTTCCGGGATGTACCAGTGAAACTTGACCACACCAAACACCAGAATCACCAGTGCTGACAAAAATGTGACCAGTACCAGAAAGTGCGAGGTTTCAAATTGTTTCGGTCCAGATTCAACGGTTTTGGCTTCGCGGCGGCGCTCTTCGTCAATATAGAAAACCGGGCTCAGTTCAGGATTGGCCTTAACCCGCCGGGCATACCACATCACATAGCTGACGCCGACAATCACAATCACGAAATAGACCACGGTTCGATAGCCGATGCCTGAAAACAGCTTAATCTCGCAAATCCCCTGGGCAATCCCGACCGTGAAGGGGTTGAGCATGGCACCGGCAAAGCCAAGGCCCGCGCCGACAAAACACATCGAGACACCAACAATCGAGTCATAGCCCAGCGCAATCGCAAGCGGAATAAAAACCAGAACAAAGGGAATGGTCTCTTCACTCATCCCGATAATGGCGCCCCCGAGTGAAAACAACACCATCACAATTGGAATCAGAAGTTCGCCCCGGTCCTTGAGTCGCTCAACAACCCAATAAATGCTGACATCAATGGTTCCAGTCTTATTTAAAACCGCGAAGGCACCACCAATAATAAAAATAAACGTAATGATTGGAATGGTTTGCGCAATTCCCTTCACTGGGGCTTGCAAGAGCTTGTCCACCCCCTGCGGCGTTTGCTCAACCCGATGAAAGGAACCAGCCACCACGATTTCGCGGCCTTCTTTGTCTTTGGCGCGTTCATATTTGCCACTCGGGATCATCCAGGTGGCTACTGCTGTGCAAACCAGCACTGAAAAAATCAGCACGTAGGTATTGGGAAATCCCCAAAATTTGGGAGCGTCCGTTGCGCTTGATCGAAACAGGAACCCTCCCACAACCAGGAGAATCGCCAGCAGTGAAAGCATCAGGGAGATATTGGCAAACATGGAGTACACCGTTCAGGGTTCAGGGTTCAGGGTTCAGGGTTCAGGGTTCAGGGTTCAGGGTTCAGGGTTTTCGAGGTTTTCGTCTTTTTTATCCCGTTGGGTCTTTTTTCAACCCCTGAACCCTGAACCCTGAACCCTATCGGCTGGCGTTTGACCAGATCAAATTTTTCCCCTGAGTGTACCAGATAGACTGTCAGTGCCCCACGCCGGGCTTTCCCATCCACCATCATCACCTGGGTTGGGCCAACGGCTTCGGCATAGCGGTTTTCCATGACCAGGAGTGCATTGTCTTCATCCACCCCAATCCCAAGGGCTTCCGGGTGTTGAAGCACCAGCCCAAAGAGCCGGTTCTCACGCTGCCGTTTGATAAAGTGTTGATCCACAATCGTGTTGGGCAGCAGACCCAATCCTTCACGCGTCACGACCTTGCTCCCGTCAATCACTTCGAAATCACCATCACCAGTCAACATAATCCGCGACATAATGGCCGTTCCGGCGCTGGTGCCGCCAAAAACCGTGCCCCTGGTGTAACGGTGGCGCAGTTCAGCCAGTAATGTTGCGTCCGCGAGCACATCCATAATTCGGCCCTGGTCGCCGCCAGTGAAAAACACGCCGCCAGCCGTTTTCAACTGAGCCAGGAATCGGGCTTTTGACTCGGCAGTGAGCGGAGCAAACGGGGCGCATTCAACCGACGCTGGATGGTGACCATTGATTTCTTTGGCCAGCGCATCATAACTTTCCTGTGGCTCGCCACTTGCCCAGGGGATAATCACAATCCGGGCCTGGGAGCCGCCAGCCCATTCCACAAACCGGGCCACCGCCTGGACGGGTCGCTTTCCACCGCCAACCAGAACCAGCCGTTCGCCGGCCAGCACACAGGGAGACGCCACCAGCATCAGGCAACACACAGAAAACCAGAAAATGGCAACCACTGGCCACAACCGAAAGGATTTCATGGGACACTTCCCGAAAAGAAAGATGGAGTGAAAGATGAGTCTCGGAGGACTGAGAAAAGTCTGTATCAACACTTGAATTAAACATTACGTCTGAGCTATATTCCGTAATGTTCATTACAAGTATAGAAACTTTTGTCTTACTGTCAAGATAAATTATTCAGGTGCTGGCAATCTGGAGCAATCAAGGGTAATCCATTGAAATCAAAGGGGAAGAACTTAATTACCGGCGGTTGACAGCGAGCAGGCGATGAAAATTCATCTACGACCAGGACTCATCCTGTTTTGGGCTCAGGACTCAAGGCTCAGGGCTCAGGGAAAAATACATTGTTTAATCATTTAGCCTTTTGCTCATCCAGGGCGGTGATTTGAAGAGGGTGTCATCTTATATATAGACGAAGGAGAATCTCATGAAGCCAGTCCTCATTGTTCACGGTGGCTGTGGAACGCCACCTCCAGAAGAAGAAAAGCCGCGGCTGGATGCCTGCGAACGGGCGGCTGATGCCGGGTGGCAGGTGTTACGTCAGGGCGGAAACGCCATTGAAGCGGTTGAGGTTGCGATCCGCCAGCTTGAAGACGAACCACTGTTAAATGCTGGTACAGGTAGCTATTTACAGGCTGATGGCGTGGCCCGAATGGATGCCAGCTTGATGACCAGCGATGGTCGAGCCGGTTCAGTGGCTCAGATTCCAGGACTCAAAAACCCGATTCGCCTCGCGCGGTATTTATTAGAGCAGGATGCCCACGTCATGATTTGTGGCCAGGAAGCCCTGAATCTGGCGCTGCGTCTGGGGTTTGACCCGGCAGTGGTGGCCACCGAAGCCAAAATTACCTACTGGCGCGAGCATTTGACCGAGCACAATATGCGGCTGGATTACCAGAAAATGGCCGACGAGTGGAAATCTGAAAATCCACGCCTGGGCACAGTCGGGTGTGTTGCGCTCGATGCAGAAGGCCGTCTGGCCGCCGGAACATCAACTGGCGGTACGGGCCAGTGCTACCCTGGGCGAATTGGCGACACGCCAATCATTGGGGCTGGAACCTTTTGCACCCCGCTGGTTGGGGTGTCACTGACCGGGGTTGGCGAGCGAATTATGGTCCTGCTCTCGGCCAAGCGGTTGAGCGACCTGGTAAAGGATGGCAAATCACTTGAAGCCGCCGGCCAGATTGTCCTGGCTGAAATTGATGAACTGGCCAGTTTTGCCGGGCTGATTGCGATTGATCATCAGGGAAATGC
>CAZXCE010000133.1:0-16062 GCA_964639175.1 uncultured Clostridia bacterium | reverse complement strand
AATGTTATAAATTTTGGCAAACCGGTTTTCGATCCCTGGCCGGTCTTCATACGGGCGCAGATCTTCGGTGGCTTCAATGTAAATGGCATCGGCTGGACAGGCAGCCGAGCACAGAAAACAGGCCACACACCGTTCCTTGCCATTTTCATCACGGGCGAGGTAATGCTCTCCGCGATAGCGCGGAAACACTTCGACCGGCACATCCGGGTATTCGCGGGTCAGCTTCTTTTTCGGCACATAACTCAGCGTGATGGCCATTCCTTCTACGGCGGTTTTGAGAATTTTTACAGCGTCTACGAACTCAGCAATAATCGACATACCAGTTCCCCACTTCTCCAAAGACTAAAATCTGCTTCAATCATAAGTTATCTGGAAAGGGCCAAACCTTTCCGCACCACATCACGGTTGCCCATAGCGAACAATTTCACGGCCTTTTTCAAGTAATTCGCGATCCCACACCATCCCGGAACGCGAATACACGGCCAGTTCAAACTCCTGGGTGAGTTCAATGCAATCTGTTGGGCAGGCTTCCACACACAGATCACAGAACATGCACCGCGACGTGTCATACACATAGGTTGTCAAAACTTTCTTCTTGCGCCGCTTGTCACCATCCTGGACTTCGCGGTTGGCCGAACCAACGTGAATGCAGTTCTCCGGGCAGGCCAGCGCACACAGATTGCACGCAATGCACAGGGTTTCCCCTGTCTCAGGATCCAGGTTGAGGCGCGGTGCCCCTCGAAACCGTTCACTGACCCGCGGGCGCTCTTCCGGATAAAACTCGGTATAGATCCCCTGAAGCGGGTTTCCACCTTCACGTTTTTCAAGCAAGGACTTCAGGTTGTATTTCATCGTCAACCGAAATCCCTTAATCAAATCAAGCAACAAAAACCGGGCCACCAGTTGCTTCCAGTTTGGTCTCAGGGCTTGCATACAGAAATCCCTCCACCGCAAACGGCACATTTCCCAGGCACAAGGGAACCCCCACTGCGCATTTTTTCTATAAAACTGTCTGGGTATGGCTAAAGTATAGAGTTGCCGTATGGATCAGGCAAATTGGGTTCCCGCTTGAAGGGGCGTTGTCTCCACTTTACCTTCCAGTACCGGTTCGTGCAAGTCACGTTTTCGACCAAGCAACAGGCCGCAGAGGGCAAAAAAATAAAAGTTCAAATCCGCATAATACCCGCTGGCCAGCAACAGACCAGGAATCCAGTAGGCAATCCACAACGTCACCAGCAACTGACCAGCCTGACGCACCGAAGCGACCGAAGACTGGCTCATCAAATAGCCTTCGAGCAGGAGCAAGAGAAACGCCAGACCATAGAGTGTCCCCGCAACCAGCCCCAATTCAGCCCAAATGGCAAGCAACGTATTATGGGGGCTATTGCGTGGTGTTTCACCATGGACGGTCGGATACTTCCGGTTATAGTCATCCTCATTATAGTAAGTTCGGTTGTATTCATCGGTGTATCGCGTCAGCCCAACCCCGGTCAGCCAGTTATCTTCAAACATAATCCAGGCTGCCTGATAGGTTGCCAGCCGGGTGTATAAATTATCTGGATTGGCCACGCGTTCTTGAAAAAACGAGGTTTGGGATAATACCAGCGTGCCGCCAGCCAGGACCCCAGCCATCACAGTTGAGATCAGGATCAGTTGCCGACGGCGGAGGGTACTCCCAGACCAGAAAGCCGGTAACAGGGCACATCCAACCGCCGTTGCCCAAACCGCACGAAAAAATGGCAAGGCACTGGCACACAATGCCACCAGACTGGCAGCCTGACGAATGTTCTGTATGGGTGGAGAAAGTGGAACGGGCGAGATTCGCGGCCAGTACCACAGCCATAATCCAATCAACAACGAAACCAGCGCATACGAGTGGTCCGCCAGGAACGGACCATTCACGCGCACCATACCTTCCCGATACAAATTGCTGCCCGCATACACCATCAGATCCTGATGGGTGGTCAATTCAGCCAGACCAACCAGCACCAGAAACACCGTCAGTAAACTCAACGCCAGAACCGATCCATTGCCAAGCTGTTTAATATCAACACCTTGTCGGGCAATAACCAGCACAATCAGTGGGAGGACAAACCCGTCAATTCCAGTTTTCCAGGCAAAGAGCTGGCTGCCTCCCCGCAGGCTGAGGTCAAGGATGACAAACACGGCGAAAACGGCCCACACCATTTCAAAAAGCCCGGCTCGGAAACCGCCTGGAACACGCCGGGCTGAAGCCTCACACAGGAAAGAGAGTATCAGGCAGGCCACCATCAGTCGGTCAAAAGTCAGCACCGATTTTTCCCAGGGAAAGCGTGCCCAAAATGAAAGCAACGGCGAAGTCGCCAGCCAGGCAATAAAGAGTGGGGTCGTTCGACCGCGGGTGACCACCAGGAGGGCAAGAAACAGTAAAAAACCAACACACGGTTCCAACATCAGTGTTTTGTTCCAGATTGTGAATATGACGACAAGGTGTTTGGAGGATCGGAGGAAAAGCGCCGACAAGAGAGACAGTCCAAATTGGACAACTGGTTACCAGAGTCTGTCAAGAAGGACCTTGTCCAGCCTTTTAAATGTAAAATCCAGAAGCATTTGGATAACCTGAGTCAGGATAGGATTGACGCCGTGGGAAGCCAACCCCATGCTTGCATCTTCGGTGGATTCTGGTGTACCGTTTGGCTGCCAACTCTTCATCATTTCGGTTGAATCCCCATCTTCAAATCAAAAATGTATAGTGAATCGAGCCAGGAGGACTTTCTCGCATGACGTACTTTGACTTGCCTCCAGTTATTGAACGGATGCTTGCCGTTGACGACAAAATCAGCGACCTGAATTTCTCAGTCGGACGTCCACCACAGGTGGAAATCAATGGGAAACTGACCCCGGTTGATATCAAGGGTCTGCGCAGCCTGACACCTTATCAAACCGAAATTATCGCGATGTCGTTGATGGGCGGAAATCAAGAATCAGCCGAGAAACTGGTCCATACCGGATCGGTTGACTTGTCATTTAGCCTCCCCTCCCGCACTCGGTTTCGCGTCAATATTTTTTCCCAACGGGGCACACTGTCAATCGTGATGCGCGTCATTCCGACCGATATTCCAACGATTGAATCATTGTTTTTACCACCTCAACTGGGTGACATCTCTCATTTGAAGAATGGCATTGTCCTGCTGACTGGGCCGACGGGGAGCGGAAAATCTTCAACTCTGGCAGCCTTGATTGATAAAATCAACCGTGAAAAGTTTTATCATATTGTCACGATTGAAGATCCAATTGAATTTCTGCACTCGCACAAAAACTGCACGATCAATCAGCGGGAACTCGGCAGCGACACCCCAAGTTTCGCCCTGGCCCTTCGCGCCGCCTTGCGGCAAGCCCCCAAAGTTATTCTGGTCGGTGAAATGCGCGATTTGGAAACAACGGAAATTGCGCTCGAAGCCGCTGAAACAGGCCACCTTGTGTTCTCAACGCTCCACACCACTGATGCGTCTAAAACCGTTGACCGTATCATTGGTCTCTACCCGAAAAACGAAGAACACGTCATCCGCGTCCGTCTGGCACAAGGGTTTCGCTATATTATCTCTCAGCGTTTGATTCCACGGGCGGATGGCAAAGGCCGAATTGCCGCCGTCGAAGTCCTCAAAGCAACGCCTCGTACCCGAGAATATATTGAAAAAGGTGAAACCGAAGGCAAGAGCCTGCTTGATGCCATGAATGATGGCGAACTCGATGGAATGCAACACTTTGATCAGGTGATCGAACGCTATATCCGTCAAGGCATTATTAGTCAGGAAGATGGCGTCGCCTTTTCCACCAACCAGAGTAATCTGATGCTCCGGTTGTCTGGCCTCGGGGCGTCAGACGACTTTATGGGCAAAGGCGGATCTGAAATCCAGCGTCAGCAACGCGAACGTGAGAGTCAGGCCCGGCCAGGAATGGGCGGTTTCAATATGCCCTCGACTGGTGCCCCTGATCGCAGCAGTACCCGAGCCATCAAGACCAATTCTATTCTGGATATGATCGAACGCTAGAAATCCAGGGTTCAGGGTTTGTACCCTTTGCGTCCTTTCTGTCTTTCCCAAAACAAAGGATTCAAATAGCATAAAAGGGTTTCGAAAACCCTGAACCCTGAGCCCTAAACCCTGAACCCTGAACCCCTTGTCATCAAAGGATTTGCCATGCAAGTCACCTGCACTCAATGCCACACTAAATTCAGCCTTGAGGAACATAACCTTCCGACACAGGCATTTAATGTCAATTGCCCAAACTGCCGGTTTACATTGACGGTCACCCCGCCTCCGAAAGCCGACCCAACGCTACCGGCTTCGGCCCGTCCGGGATCCGGATCAGCCGGGGCAACCGACGCGCCGGCAGGTAACGACGCAGTCGCCCAATTAGTGGCGTTACTCTCTTCGGCCATGGGACTCAATACCAGTCGCGCCGCCGATGGATCAGCCGCCCCGGCAAGCTGGCAACGTCGTCACGCCATCATTTGTATGGCTGAAGCTGAAAGCATCCGCAAAATGCAAAGTCAGCTTGATACGGCTCATTTTGAACTCACCATCTGTGAAACAGCCGCCCGTGCTGTCGAAATCATGCGTGATATTCGGGTGGATATCGTCATCCTCGACCCGCAGTTTGACGCCAATAACCAGGGTGGGATCACGGTGTTACGTCACGTCAGTTCAATGATGCCCAAATACCGCCGCCGAATTTATCTGGTTCTGGTTTCACCGCAAATCAAAACGCTTGATACCTATATGGCCTTTCTCAACGGGGTGAACCTGACCGTCAATTCCGCCGATCTTGATACATTCCGCGAAGTCCTTGACCGCAGTATCCGAGATTTCAACGAACTGTATCGCCCCTACAACGCCGCAGCCGGACTTTCACCTTTCTAATTGTTGTGTTTGGGCTGAAGGAGTCGGGCTGAAGAAGCCGGGCGAAAGACGTTGGTTTTATTTCATCCCTCAGCCCTTAACCCCAAGCCCTTAGCCCCAAACCCTCAGCCCCATAAGCCCTCAACCATGTGGTCTTCCCTTCTGACCCGGTTTTTACCCGAATCCAAACTTCCTCCGCTTTCATTTCCTCCAACCTGGCACCTTTCAATTGACACCGCTCGCCAGCAAATCAATCCGGTCCACACAAAACCTGTCACCAGTGTGGGCGGGAAATATGCCGTGGTGGGCGAAGTGTGTCTTCGAAACCGACTCGAACTCTGCCGAAAAATTGATATCCGCAATCCCCATCAACACTCAGACTTACAGATTGTGGTTGACCTGTGGGAACAGGTCGGGCCAGCCGCAGTGTCAATGCTCGAAGGAATGTTCGCCTTTGTCGTGTGGGAAACGGCATCCGCAACGGCCTGGGCAGTTCGTGACCCGGCAGGAGGCCGCACGCTCTATTACACCGGCACGAGTGATTGCTGGCAATTCTCACCCCGGCTGCGTGAACTTCGCCCATTTCATTCAGGCGTCATTGATCCGGTGGCACTTCGCGACTATTTGTGCTGTGCCTTTGTGCCGGGTGAGCGCACCCTATGGAAAGATGTGCTTGAACTCCGTCCGGGAACGATCTTTGAATTGCCGGCTTTCTCTTTTCAGAAGTACTGGGAAGCGCACGAGTTACCAATCCTGGCTGAATCACTTGACTGGCATGCCGCTCGATTACGCCACAAGCTGGAAGCCGTCGTTGCCGCCTGTTTGCCTGATCAATCGCCGGTCGGGGTGTATCTTTCCGGCGGGTTGGATTCGAGTTGTATCACGGCACTGGCCAGAAAACTTCATTCAGATCCGGTTCATACCTATTCCATTCATTTTGGATCCGAAACGCCCAACGAGCTTGAATTTTCATCAGCCGTAGCCGAACACTGCCAGACTCGACACCACATCATTGAAATCACATCTGACCAGATGTGGCACCTGCTGCCACAGACACTGGCCCTGATGGACGACCCGGTTGGAGATCCACTGACGATCCCAAATCTGATCCTGGGGCAGACAGCACGGCAGGATGTGGGTGTCATTTTAAATGGTGAAGGCGGTGATCCGTGCTTTGGCGGTCCAAAAAACCAGCCGATGTTGCTCAACCAACTGTACAAACCAGCCGGTGGATACAAACCTGAAGCCCAGCTTGCGGCCTATCTGGCCTCATTCCAGAAGTGCTCAACTGACCTGTCAACCTTATTGTTACCAGAGGTTTGGAAAGCTGCCAGCCAGTCACCATCGGTCTTTGCTGATGATTTGTTTGGTTCAGCGCAGTATCTCAACCGATTGCTGATGATCAACATCAAATTTAAAGGCGCTGACCATATCCTCACCAAAGTCAACAACATCACGACAGCGCTTGGGCTTGTTGGACATTCTCCGCTTTTTGATCACCGCGTGGTTGAAATGAGTCTTGATATCCCGCCGGAATTCAAACTGGACGGAGCTGAAGAAAAAGCGGTGTTAAAAGCGGCGGTGGCTGATTTGATCCCGAAAAGCATCCTTGATCGCCCCAAAAGTGGAATGATGGTGCCGGTTCAATACTGGTTTCGCGAGAAATGGCACATCCGGGCGCGGGCACTGCTGATGAATCGAAAAGCAAGAATTCGGAACTATCTGAATTCAAACCTGATTCAGCAATGGCTCGATTATCAGGGCGATGTCTGGCACCGCTATGGGGTGAAATTGTGGCTGCTGGTGACACTCGAAATCTGGCTGCAAGTCAATGAATGAAAAGTCAGTACCGCCTGCGTGAGCGGGTGGGGTTTTATCCAAACGAATCCGACACATAGACCATGGTCGTGCCGGTGTAGTGCGGATCCTGATCAAGCGGCACCAGGGCATCACCAGCCCGAGGGTCACGGCTGCGGGCAATCCCCATCGTGATCATTCGCAGGAGTGCCTGTGGTGCAAATGATTCCAATTCAACAAAATACCCGTCCCGCAGCCATTGGATTTCAGTGACATCAAGTGCGGCCAGTACCGGCTGAGCGATATTGCGACCAGCCTGAGCCGATTCAGGTGACTGCTGAACAAACACGGGACGATCCAGTACCTGGCGGGGCAAAACTCCCAGATCATAGATTGTGACATTTGGTTGATTGGCAAACCAGTCAGCTTCCGTGCGAAGCCGGTGAACCAGATGAACCCCGAGAGGCGAGGCGTCATGGACGGCATATACTTTGAGTTCCGGGTTGCGGCGGAGCATTTTCATCACCGTCCAGAACAGGTCGTACGGGTATTTATCAATACAGAGCACTGCGCAGTTGTTTTCAAAATGAAAATTATTCGCCAGTAAAAACTGAGCCATCACCGGAGTATCGGTCACAATCAGGCGGTCAAAGCTATAAACCGTTACTTCAGGATTTACCGAAGCCGGAGCAATGACGTGTGTCGGAGGTGACGGTGGCGGAAGCAATTTTGCAATCGGACCGTTGTTGCGCGCCCAGGCATCAAGCCAGCCTTTGACCAGCTTTGGTGCGGCGGGAAGGTCACGTTGTTTCCGGTTTGAAAAGAATTTCCGTTTGACGTAGGGAGTCCTCCAGTACAGGTTGAATCCAATCAGAGCAAAAATTGCGAGCACGATCAAAATGGGAATCAGTGCTTTGGCTAAACCACTGAAAAAAAATACCAAAATGAAGGTACCGGCCACAATTCCGCCACTGATTAAGCAGCCGGTTTCATTGTGCGTTTTTCGGATAAACCGCTGATTCATCAGGTAGTAAAACTGCTTGACCGTAAAAAAAAGCGACTCGTTGGCAGTGATTGCAGCCAGGGCATGTTGAAAAAAGGGATCAGTAAAATGAAGCTTCGTGTCAGAGGTGCTCAGAGCAGTTGGCTGTTTGGGGTCAAACGTAAAGGGATGCTGACAGGACTTACAGCGCCCGCTTGAAGTTGTTCGATCCTGCAAATTGTTGTCAACACCGCATTTGCTGCATTTCATAAAGTGAGATCAGCCTTGTTGTTACTCATCAGTCATCCACCAAACTTCTTTGATTGAATCACTGAACTTTTTGTTTATGCTTCGAAATTGGATTTCAGGGGCTGATAGGACAGAGGCCATAGGGGAGGTGCCGTTACTTTCCCACACCAAAGAAAAAAGGGCAACGGTGCCAATGTGGCGGTTGCCCTTTTTGGGTGGTGGAATACACATCCTCTGAACCCACAAACCTGATGATTTTTATCTTGCGTCGAACCCGACGGAGCCAGTACTCGAATAGGTAACTTTGCACCACGAGCGGTTTTTGACTGAGTTTCAGGATCCGGCGCCTTTGATTTTTTTGATCTGGGTGGACCTTAACCTTTACCAGTCGGTGTAGGGAATCATCCAACCAGTTTTAAGTACGTTACCGAAAATTTCCAGACATGTTGAACCACGAAATACACGAAACACACGAAAAAAACCAAACACTTCCAAAATTCAATATCTCAGGAAACTTTTGACAAGGTCCCTGGTTCAGAATAGATGTGTCGTTTCTGAACCTGAATTGGATTGAAGAGAATGAAGTCGCGAAGAGTTTGTCAGTACCACCGCGTGAGCGGGTGGGTTTAGACGTACACAGGTCAACCCACTGATGCGGGTGGTACTGACTCATTGGTTAAAGTTACTTCACAATCAGCTTAAAGGCGCCGCTGTCACCGGTGCCGCTGTTGCCAGCCGCATCTTTGGCGACGACCCGGACCTTGGCGGCCTTGTTTTTGCCTTTTGGTCCAGCCAGTGCCTGCGTCAAGGTAAATGATGTGGTGCTACCTGACAAACCGCTGGCCAGACTTTGGAAGGTGGCTCCATCCTTGGCCAGAAAGACTTCCTGGCTGGTAACACCCACATTGTCAGCCGTTGACCAGGTCACGTTAAAGCCAGCGCTGGCTGTGATTTTGGCTTTCTGCCCGGCGGTTGGCGAGGTGATGGTCACGGTTGGCGGACTGGTGTCGTTTGATTTGATCGTGAAATTGGCATCTGAACTGTCAATGCCGTTGTTTCCAGCCGCATCACGCGCCGTCACCCGGATTCGGGCAGTGGCTGAGGCAATCGTGGTTGGGATCTGGAACACAAACGACTGGGCCGTCGCTCCCAAACCGGCGGCAACCGACGTTCCAAAGGTCGTTCCGCCATCCAGCGACAGATCCACGTTGTGAGCAGCCAGACCACCTCCCGGATCCGATGACTGCCACTGAATTTGGAGCGGTTCACCATTATTGACGGTTTCACCGCCATTTGGAGCAACGACCTTCACCTGTGGTGGAGTCGTGTCGTTGTTGGGTTCTGGAATAGCTGAGACTTCATTTGACGGAGCACTTTCCCCCGTGTTGTACATTGCGGTCACAACATAGAAGAACTGGGTTTTTCCATCTGCCGGGTTTGGCCGGTCGCTAAAAGCCAGCAGCGATGCCGGAAATGTTCCCAGTCGGTTTGACCCAATTGCGGCCACGGGTGAAGTTCGCGAACGATAGATACTATAGCCGGTGAGCGAGGCCCCAGGGGTGTTGGCGGCGGCTTTCCAACTCAACCGGACTTGTGGGCCGTTAATGGCGGCACTCAGTTCAGTTGGAGGTGACAACGCTGGTCGCGAAATCGTGAAACTGGCATCGCTGGCATCGCTGGCCCGGTTGTTGACCGGATCAGCCGCAGTGACCCGCACACGAGCCTGAGTTGATTCAACCAGCGGCACCGTCCATTCAAACGTCTTTGCGGTTCCAACCACGCCTGAAGCAACCGTTGTGGCAAACGTTGTTCCGCCATCGGTTGAAAGATCAAGATCGTGAAAGAGTACCAGCGAGTTATCAGATGATGTCCAGCTAATGGTGACTTTGTTGCTCCCGGTGAGCTTCTCGCCGCCATTGGGCGATGTCAACTGGACCGTTGGCGCCGCAGTGTCTGATCCTTGCGGTGCATTGACCCTCCCCCACCAGGTTGCCCAGCGGTCAAACCCGCCGGTGGCTGGAACGGCATACTCCTGGATCGTCCACATATCCAGGTCATTGGGATCCATAATCGTGCTGCTGTAATCACCCCAGCGATTGGTTGGACCGCCAAAAGTTTTGTCATAGGGCGCCTCTCCAACTTTAAGCAGGGTGTCATCGCGCAAGGTATTGAGCGCATCGGTTCCACCCCGGAACCGGTAATGGGCACTGGCAAATTCATCCGCGCCCAAGCGTGAATACCCAATCAGCATATCGCTGTTTTTGTTGACCGCCACAGTTGGGTAACAAAACATCTCGGCATTGGTCGGATCTTCGACAATGATTCGCTGCAGGACAGACCCGCCAGTTGACAAATTCCACAACTGCAACCCGGATCGGGTGGGATTTGAGGCTGGACGATTGACGGTTTGCGCGGCCCACAGCGTGCCATTGCGATACACCACGTTCTGCATCCAGGAAAATCCAGTATCCAGTTTCACCGAAGTTCCCTTCTGGGGACCAATATCAGAGGAAGTGGCAAACGCCCAGGTATCAGAGCCACCGGAAATGGTGGGTCCCTGGGTCAGAACTTCGGCTCCCACGGCGCCCGTGATGGTCGAAAGCTTGATCGCCGAATTGAGGTTGGTCACGACAAACAGTGTGGCCAGGTTGGCATCCTGGGTAATTGCTGGACAGGGGGTCAAATCCGGTCCGCGCAACAGGGTAAATTTCCCGGTGCCATTGGCATACAAGTCAGCTTTGTTAAACACATAAATGTTGGAGCCGCGGAAACTACCACCCTGATTTGGAAAGATGTTGCACGACACCACAATCCAGTCTTTGTTAAACCCAATGCTTGGGTAATCAGCCCAGTTCTGGCCGTTGCTATCAATTTGAACCAGATACAGGTTCCACCGGCCCGTTGGGTCATCGGTTTGAGAAACACCAATCAACATCGCGGCGGTGGGCTCAAGCGGATCAGCCATCGTCACAAAGATCCAGCGATTTTGAATTGAGTCGTACAGAATTTTGGGGTCAAAGGTCGAAAGATTGCCCAGTCGCCCCCAAAAGGCGCCAAGGGTTGAGGTGCTCAAGGGACGTCCGGTTTTATCCTGAATCCGAACATCAGTGTTGAGGGTCACCATCAGGTGATTTGGCCCAGCCGCACCGTGAGTGTCAGGCGGAATCCCAGTGTTGCTGTCACCCAATGCCTGAAAATTTGCGGCCAGTTCAGGCGATGGCACGCGCGGCTGCACATTCAATTTGCGGTCGGCTTCACCCTGTGGAGCCATAATAGCAGCCGGCGGGCTGACAATAATTTGATTGTCTGGGTGGGGATCGGTGACCGGGAAAATGCGGACAGTGCTCTTTTTCGGCTTCGATACTTTTTGAATTAACCCGGCGGCTTCTTCGCGGGCGATTTCAGAGAAATCAATTTCAGCCTTGCGCGTGGCGGTTCCTGGTTCGCCTTTGATTTGCTGCCCGGTTGATGGAAATTCTTCCTGGCGAATTTCAATAAATTTGGCACCATCCTGGCGGCGCATCATTTCCCCAGGACGCAACGGGGTACGCGACAAAGCTCCAACCGGTACGGGTGACTTTTGAGCCGACTGACCCGGTTCACTGGTGGCTGGCGGATTCTTCTGGGCACTGGCTGGCTGTTGATCGGCGAGCGCTGTCAACGACTGACCAATCCGGATTGAGACACTTGCGGCAATGAGTGCCAGTAAACACGTGAGGGTAATTAACCGAAGACCGCTGGTTGCCCTCCACTTCCCTTGATTCATACTGCACCTCTTTCTTTGAAAATGAGACAAGCCGGGCTACCACTTCCTTGTGCGCAAAATCCAGACCAAAGCCAGGGAAAGGTTCTTCTAGCTCAGATCAAGAAGATTCTTTTTGTGGTTTTTGCACCTGCTGCTCGTCACGAAATGACGTTGAAGATTATGTTTGTACTTGAATGGTCGCACACCGGTTGAAGAGGGCCTGGGTTTCCTCATCGGTAAGATTCTGCCGGCACACGCTTCCCCTTGGGCAAGTCGAGACACGACAGAAAAACGAGTTGGGTTGTTTGACCGCCTGCTGCAAGAGCAAGGACTGAAAACTCTTTATTGTTGTTTCAAGAAAATCGCTGTGCGCGGTGGGAAAAGAACGGTTCACCTGTATTGTACACATTCTCCAGAGATGTGACGAATCAGGACAGCCGATATTGTGCAGATTTTCAGAAAATGTGAGGTGGGACAGTTGAAAGCGCCGGCACATCGGCACCCGCCAAATCCACTACTTTTTGAGCCGGTAGTCAAAATCTTCGGCTGTTTTTTGACCATCCTTTATTTTTTCGAGGGTGATGGTCATTGAGGTTGTGGATTTGCGATGAAAAATCAGACGCTCCTTGTTGTCATGGTCGAAAACGGCGTAGTTCTTTCGGAATTCGACCAGCGGGAAATTCAAGGTGCCGGTTTTGTCCTCCCAGGCAATCAGCCGGGGGTTGAAATGCCGGAGCCGTAACACCGGACCATCAGACGTTTGCTCAATCAGCATAAACTCGTAAAACGCAGCTTTACCGTTTTGGACATAGCGAAACATCCCCATCATGCTGTCGCCGGAGGGTGGGTTCCACTGTTCTTCGGTGGTCCCTTTTCCCAATTCACCCTGCCAGGTGCCAGCGATGAAGGCCAGTTCAGCCAGTGTTGTTTTTGGGGCGGTTTTCTCCTGGGCCCTGACCGGACCTGATCCCAGTCCAGCAATCAACAACAGGGAGCCAAAAAAACAAATCAGCAGGTTTGAACAAAGACGCATAGTTTCCCCCATCAAGCAAAAAAACCAGACCGTCAAGGTCTAAAAATACAGAGAGGACACTTCCGGAATACTGAGGAATCTTGATTTTCCCCTGTATTCCCGGAGCGTCCTCCTTAAGAGTAAACAACGTTCTCAATCGTGGGGTCTATTTCACGATGAGTTTAAAAGCGCCGGTTTCGCCGGTGCCACTATTGCCACCAGCGTCTTTGGCTACCACCCGAAGTTTTGCGGCTTTGCTCTTTCCAGCCGGCCCAACCAGCGACTGGGTCAAGCTCAACGTCGTGGTCGTGCCAGACAATCCTGTCGCCAGATTCTGGAACGTCGTTCCATCTTTGGCCAGCAGCACATCATGGCTGGCAACCCCAATGTTGTCAGTACTGGTCCAGGTAACGGTAAAGGAACTGGAACCTGTCACCTTGACCTTTTGACCAGCGGCAGGTGCCGTTACGGTCACGGTTGGGGCCACGGTATCCGTTGATTTGATCGTGAAGCTGGCGTCTGAGGTATCTTGACCATTGTTTCCAGCCGTATCGCGGGCCGTCACCCGAATCTGGGCAGTCGGTGAGGCAATCGTGGTTGGAATCTGGAAAACAAATGACTGGGCCGTGGCACCCAATCCGGCAGCCACCGACGTTCCAAAGGTCGTTCCACCGTCAACTGAAAGATCAATCGCGTGTGAAGCGAGCGCTCCGCCAGCATCCGATGATTGCCAGCGAATCTGGAGTGGTTCTCCGTTATTGACTGTTTCGCCACCGTTTGGAGCGAGAACCTGGACGACCGGCGGTTTGGTATCGTTGTTTGACTCTGGTGTGGCCGCAACTTCATTGGAGGGGCCGCTTTCACCCGTATTGTACACACCCGTCACGACATAGAAATACTGGGTTTTTCCATCTGCCGGAGATGGACGATCAGAAAAAGTCCGGGTCTGGATGCTAAACGTGCCCAGCCGATTGGAGGCAGCAACAGTTACCGGAGAGGTTCGTGACCGATAGATGCTATATCCGGTGATATTGGCACCCGGCGTTGGGCGGGCAGCTTCCCAGGCCAGTTGAACAGTTTGACCATTCACGGTGGCCGTTACATTTTGGGCTGGCGAGAGCGGTGGACGGGCAATTGAAAAGTCAGCATCGCTCGTATCGGTTGCATCATTGCCAAAACTATCGAGTGCGGTAATTTGAACCCTGGCGCGAGTGGTTTCAACCAGGGGGACCGCCCACGAAAATTCTTGAACCGAGCCACTGACGCCAGCGGCAATCCGAATCCCAAAAGTTGTGCCACCATCGGTCGAGAGCTGTAAATCATGTTGAATCACACCATTATTGTCATTTGAAGTCCACTTGATGGTGGTGCGCTCGCTCCCTTTGACCGATTCGCCGCCATTTGGAGATTGCAGTTGAACCGTCGGCGGAGTGGTGTCACCGGCGCCTGGGTCAAGTGCCACCCGTCCCCACCAGGTACCAAACCGGTTTCCAGGGGCGGCAAACTCCTGAATCGTCCACATGTCGGTGTCGTTGACCGGATCAACCACCGTGTTGCTGTAATCCCCCCAGCGGTTGGCACCAAACGTTGGGTTTTTGTCATAGGCACTTTCACCAGCTTTTAATACCGTATCGTCCCGAAGCGTGTTTGGAGCATCTGAGCCAGCCCGAAAGGCATAGTTGGCACTGGCAAACTGGGTAGGTGAAAACCTTGAATAGCCAATCAACGCATCATTGTTTTTATTGACGGCTACACTTGGATAAGCATAAAAAATGGTGCTGTTTGGGTCTTCTAAGATAATGCGCTGCAAGACATTGCCGCTGGTTGACAATTGCCAGACCTGGACAGCAGCCCGTGATGCCGAGCCTCCGGGCCGGAAAATCGTATGGGCGCACCAGATCGAACCATTCCGGAACACAACGTTTTGCATCCGACCATCGCCGGAGTCAATTCTGACCGACGATCCATTTTGCGGGGCTGAATCCTGGAATCCAGGCTGGTTAAAGGACCACCCATCTGACCCGCCGCTGACAGTTGCCCCAACCGTCAGGGTTTCAGATCCAACGGCACCCGTGATGGTTGAAATGCGGATAGATGAATTAAAACTACCTCCCACGCAAAACAGGGTGTCCTGGGTGTCGCTATAGGTAATCCCCGGAACGAGCACAAACTCTGGTGAGCGAATTGTCGTCACCCGGCCAGCACCTCCGGCATAGGCATCAGCTTTGTCAAAAACAAAGAGTTTCGCTTCGGTAAACCGACCCGAGGACGGGCTAAACATATTGACCTGAATAGCAATCCAGTTTTTGTTAAATCCAATGCTCGGATAGTCAGCCGAAAGCGCATCGGTTGAATCTGTGTCAACTTTATAAAAGTTCCATTGTCCGGTGGGGTCACTGGTTTTTGAGACAGCCAGCAGTACCGAAGAGTTCGATGAGCCAAAGTCAATCATGACAGTCATCATAAACCGGTTGGCATAGGGGTCATACAAAACTTTCGGGTCAAAGGTAAAACTGAACGGTTCCAACGAACGCCAGAACGCATCCAGCGACACGGTACTGATGGCGCTACCTGTTCGGCTTTGAATGCGAACCTGCTGATTGGTTGCCACAACCAGGTGATTTGGGCCAACCGCACCATGGGTATCAGGAGGAATACCATTGCCATTATCCTCCAGGGCCAGAAAGGTTGAGGCTGGCACTGGCGAAGGAACCCGCGTTGGCTGATTGGGTGACATAATTGCGGCTGGCCCGCTCACCAAAATCTCGTCATTGGGGTATGGTTTCAGGAGGACCGGGATTTTTTCCGTCTGTGGCTTTTTCACCTGCGGTTTTTTGGCCCATCTTCCCTCGGCTTCTGCCAGGGCAATTTCCTGGAAATTATCAACTGCCATTTGGGATGCAACCCCCGGCACACCAGATAACTGGCGGGCTCCAAAACCTGGCAGATCTTCAGGTTTGAAAGGCGTTTGGGCTCCCTCCTGGATGGATTCTCGTTTGGCACCAGGTAAAACTGGGAGTCGGGTGCCATCCGACGTCGTTTTGGATGTGTGGTTTGAACTGGATTTGCCGGCCTGGGATGTGTGGGCAGCGTGCGATTTCCGCACCTTTTTCTGTTGGGAAATATCTCCCTGTGCCCAATTCAACGGCAGGACAGCGGTACCAGCTCCAATCACCAAACAGGATACGATCAACAGGCTGACATGCCGGATACTGGTAAACCTCCACCGTGCTCGATTCATAGATCCCCCTTCACAAAATGAAAATCAGAAATTTGGGATTGAGTTATGTTTGGAAAAATTGCGATTGCATCGTCTACCGAGTCAGTCGTTGATGAGTCAGTTGTTGATGAGTCAGTAGTCAGTAGTCAGTAGTTGATAAGTCAGTAGTTGATGAGT
>CAZXCE010000132.1:0-16072 GCA_964639175.1 uncultured Clostridia bacterium | reverse complement strand
CAGGGTTCAGGGTTCAGGGTTTTCAAAATAGTATCTCTTTATGTCCTTTGGTTTTTATCTCCCCTGACCCCTGACCCCCGAACCCTGACCCCTGACCCCTGACCCCCAACCCCTGACCCCCAACCCCCAACCCCCAACCCCTGACCTATGCCTCAACCCTCCAAACTGGCGGCGTGGTTGCGTCATAACCTCCCGCAGACGCTGGTCATTAACTCGATTATTGCAGCCATTGCGGTGCTGCTGGCCGGGCGTCTGTTTTCACGTCCGCCGAGGCAAACCCTCCAAATTGCCGTAGTCAGCATGGTGTATTCTCAAATCATCGGCACTTTGATTTCGGTTTCGATTGGTCTGGGATGGGTGGAGTTTAAGTCGTACCACAAACCCTGGAACTGGATCTTTAGAATCTTGTTCCTGCTGATTCTGGCTGCGGTGGGGACAATGCTGGCCAATGGGATCCTGGTGACAACGGGCTATTTTCCAAAAAACTACTCGTGGAACGCCATCAGCACCAGTTTTCAATTTACCCTGGTGTTTTCCGTCTTGATGGGACTGGCGGCCTATCTGCTCAATTTCTTCGAACAATCGCTCAAAGATGTTCAGCTCAAGCTTCGGACCAAGGAACTCGAAGAAGAACGCGCCCGCAAACTGGCGACCGAGGCCCGGCTGGCTTCGCTCGAATCCCGGATCCACCCCCATTTCCTCTTTAATACCCTCAATTCGATTTCGGCGCTGATTCCGGAAGACCCACAGCGAGCCGAGCGGCTGGTCGAACAACTGGCGGCGCTCCTCAGGTTTTGCCTGGATGTGAACCAGCGCAGTCTGGTGCCCCTGGCTCAGGAACTCAAAATTACCCGTGATTATCTGGAAATCGAAAGTGTGCGCCTTGGAAACCGGCTGAAGTTTCAGCTTGACGTGTCATCTGACTTTGATTTGGTTGAAATCCCACCCTTAACCATCCAGACCCTGGTCGAAAACAGCATTAAATTTGCGATTGCCCCCCGTCGAATGGGAGGCACCGTGACAGTCCAGGCTTTTTCAACTGATGCTGGTGTAACCATTGAGGTCACAGATGACGGCCCAGGATTTGATTCCAAAGACATTCAGCCCGGCCACGGCATTGACAATGTAAAGTCGAGGTTGCAGGTTTTATTTGGCGATGAGGCTGATTTTCAAATTTCGTCCCATTCAACTGGAACCAGTGTCTCGGTCTCGGTTCCGTTTCATCGGAGAACTGAAGTGTGCTGAAAGTATATGTTGTTGACGATGAACCACTGGCTGTTCGGCGCCTGGTGCGAATGTTGGAATCAACCAGCCGGGTCGAAGTTGTTGGAAGCACCACTGACCCGGAAACCGCGATTGAAGAACTCTCGGCCCTGACCCTTGATGCAGTTTTTTTGGATATTCAAATGCCCGGATACAACGGGTTTGAAGTGCTATCGCACCTGCCTCACCAGCCGCTGGTTGTCTTCACCACGGCATTTGACCAGTATGCGTTACAGGCGTTTGAAGTCAATTCCATTGATTATTTGCTCAAGCCAATCGAAGCCGCCCAGCTTGACCGGGCCCTGGCGAAGCTTGAGCGACTGCGTGCCAACCAGTCACCACATCCATCTGATCATCTGCAATCCGTGATTTCGCAACTGGCCCAAACGCTGGCTGTCCCGACACGGCAGTTTCCAGAACGCATTGCGTCACGCGTCGGCGAACGGATCCAGTTTCTTGATCTGGCCACGGTGACGCATTTTTTCTCGCATGACAAACTCACCTTTGCCGTGGCGAATGGGAGGGAGTGGGTTGTTGATTACACAATTTCAAAACTTGAAGAGAAACTCGACCCGGCGCGATTTTTGCGGATTCATCGGTCAACGCTGGTCAATCTTTCATTTGTCGAAGAACTCCACACCTGGTTTGCTGGTCAACTGATTGTCAGATTAAAAGACGCTTCCAAAACCGAACTCCAGGTGGCGCGTGATCGAGTCCGCGAATTGAAGGAACGAATGGGAATGTTTTGAGAAAACCAGGGCTCAGGGCTGAAGAAAGTGGGCTGAGGGTTTGGGGCTCAGCCCTGGTTTTTCAGCCCGACGTCTTCAAGGCTTGCGGCACCAGTTTCACATCCTGGGACAAGCTCCGGCGTGAAACCAGCAGCGTATCGGGGAGATCCACAATCACGAGGTCTTCGACGCCAAGCAGGGCAACTTGCCGTTCGGTTTTGGAATACACCAGATTCCCCGATGAGCGCAGGGCGATTCCCGTACCGATGAGAAGGTTCCCCTGATCGTCGTGTTCCGGGGTTCGGAGTTCATAGAGTGCCTGCCAGCTTCCGACATCGCTCCACCCAAAATCAGACTGAAACACAAAGAGCGGGGCCGTGGTTTTTTCCATCACGCCATAATCAATCGAAACCGAATCAAGCTCACGATAGACCCGATTGAGCGTTGCTGTGTACAGGTCAGGATTTCCAATCGTGGCTTCGATTTCGAGCAGTCCAGCATACAGTTTTGGGAGGTGCGCTTCGATTTCAGCAAGAATGGTTTTGGCTGAGAAGACGAAAATTCCGCTATTCCATAAAAACCGGCCACTGGTGACATACCGGGTTGCGGTTTCAACATCGGGTTTTTCAACAAACCGGCTGACTTTGAAATATTGTTTTCCAGCCTGAACCAGCGGAGAGTCACCAATCTCGATATATCCATATCCTGTTTCCGGTCGAGTTGGAGTAATGCCCAGCGTTACAATGGCGCCGGTTTGAGCCAGGTTTGCGGCGGCTGCAACGGTGGCCCGAAAATCGTCAGCATTGGCGACAAAGTGGTCTGACGGCAAAATGACCATTGGTTCATCTGCTGATTGTTGGCGGGCATGAATGGCCGCCAGTCCAATGCAGGGCGCCGTATTTCGACCCACCGGTTCAACCAGAACGTGACCAACCCCCTCGCCAAACAGGTGCTGGGTCAACTCAGCATGGATGTCTTTGACTACGGCAAAAAGGTGATGATCTTCCACCAGCGGCTTGATGCGGGCCACGGTTTCTTCAAACATGGTTTGCTGACTGGTGATGGGTAAAAACTGTTTGGGCATTGTGTCGCGGCTTGCTGGCCAAAAACGTGTGCCAGAGCCGCCAGCCATAATCACGGCAAACATTCGGTTTTCTCCTCAAGCAAAATAGAATTCGGATCAGCCTGGGCAAAGTGTTCCAGACAGGTTCGGCACAGGCAATGGGTAAATTTTGTCTTGAGTGCCGCCCGATGAGCATCGGTCAATTTGATTTCAGTACACCAGCAGCCGGTCAGCGTGGCGCCACAGACAAACGGCTGGCCGCAGGCTTCGCAGGTTTGAGGGTCGCGCCAGCGGGTGGTGATGATTCCAGCCAGGGTTTTGAGTTGCATCAGATTGGCCTCCAATAAGTACCTTCCCGAAAATTCCAAGTCATTTTGAACCACGAAATACATGACATACACGAAAAAAATCAACCACTTCCCAAATTCAACAGTCAAATGACTCAACCAAATAAACTTAGCGAACTACTGACTACTGACTACTGACTCATTCTTGAATCATCCCCCGGTTGGCTGGAACGGTACAGGGGCAAATTGAATATGGACACCGTGCCGGCTCAGTTTTGAGAGCAAAGCTGCCGTCGAGTACATTTCCCAGATAGCCTTCGCCAAACCGTTTCGCGGTTCGGCAGGAATAGGCATTGCCGCGTTGATCCAGTACAAAATAGTCAACTCCGGTCCAGCACAGCCGGCCACGATAGGATGGTGCCAGGTTGGCTTCCCGCGAAGTCGGATTTTTCCCGGTGAGTTGCACCACCCGCGATTGATCTGAGGCTGAATATTGGAAAACTCCCTGTTTGGTTTTCATGACTTGTGGAAAGTAGCGCAACCCAGCCGCTTCAATCTGCTGACGAACCTCAATGAGTTGATCAAGTGTTCCCGGCACCAGCACGTTGTTGACGACGAGTGACGTTTCAGGTCGCAGCCAGCTTCGCAGGAGCACGGCTTTTTCAATAAATTCTTCAGCCGTCACATATTCCAGATGCAGGCTGGCGGAGACAATCTCAAGTTTGTCTCCGACCAGATCAACGAATTTGCGCAGGATTGCCGGTGGTGCCGAGAGATTGGTCAGGACCGACACCCGGTGGCGCAAACTGGCAAGCCCTGGAATGACCCGTGCCATAAATCCTTTAAAAGCAAATGGTTCGCCGCCAGACATCTTGATTTCCCAGGCGCCGGGCAGGGTATCAAAAAAGCTGAGGAACCGGTCAAGTTCGTCATCGGTTGGATGTCCCTGGCGAAATTTGCGCGACTGAATGCAATAGGTGCAATCGTAATTGCACAGGCCATTGGTTTGCCATTCGATGGTTGGTTTGCGCATAGGGAAGAAATCAGGGTTCAGGGTTTTCGAATCTGCAAGAATTTATCAGCATCTCAGAAAAGGTTCAGTTTCTGAAATGCTTTCGTTGAGCAGGTTCGACCATCAACAGTCATTTTGCAGTACCGATAGCCGGCGGTAAACTGTATATTTGAAAATAGAACTTACCCAAAACTTGGCCTGATCCCTTGCGTGAATTTAAATTCCTGTGACCATCAGAAAGGGCGGCAGCATTTCCTGCCGAACGTGGAATGTTCATTTGTGAAACGTGCGGACATATTGCCGAAATCCCCAACGCCGATTGTCTGTGTCCTGATTGCAAAACGCCGCTTGTCCCAACCACTCAGGAAGATGACCACTCACCCATCAAAGAAATGATCGGGCGACGGTTCATCGAGAAATATAAAATCACCGGATACCTTGGCAAGGGCGGCTCCTGCACCGTGTGGAAAGGCGTTCACCTTCTGACGGAACAAACCGTCGCCATCAAAATTCTGCACAATGAAATGGCGGTCAATAAACTGGCGGTTCGACGATTTCAACGTGAAGCCAAGGCTGCCTGCAAGATCAAACATCCCAACGTGGTTCGGGCGATGGATTTTGGAATTACTGAATACAGCGAAGTGTACCTTGTCATGGAATATGTCGAAGGCTGGACGTTGCGCAAAATCATCGCTGCTGAGTCTCCATTATCTTATCCTCGAATTTTCGCACTCCTGCTCCAAATTTGCGGTGCCCTGGAGGCTGCCCATCGGTGTGGAATTATCCACCGCGATCTCAAGCCGGAAAACATTATGGTGACCCCTTCGGTTGAAGGCGAGCACGTATGTGTGCTTGATTTTGGAATTGCCAAAATGTTTGAACACGAGGGCGAAGAAACCCCGCTCACAGCGGCGGATTCAATCCTTGGAACCCCAAATTACATGTCTCCGGAACAGGCCCGAGGCGTCGAACTCGATTATCGTTCCGATATTTATTCGTTGGGAATTGTGGTCTACGAAATGGTCTGCGGCGTGACGCCATTTCCAAAAGACCAGCCGCAGTTGACCTTGATTCGCCACATCCGAACCCCGCCACCACCGCTGACAGTTCATCGGAGTGGTGTTGCTCCGGCGCTCGAAGCGCTGGTGATGAGTTGTCTCCAAAAAGAGCCATCCAACCGTCCACCGACCGTGATGCACTTTGCCCAAAACCTGAGAGCTGTCTTTGGAGCGGATTCAACCAGCGGTCAAAATCTCACTCCATCAGGTTCCTTTGGGTATCCGCAGTCTGCGGGTCAAGGAAGCAGGTCTGGCAGTGGGTCAACTCCCAAAACACTGTCGGCTCCTGGTCGGTCACCTTCCGGTAGCCAGAACCTGCTCGAAGTTGATACCGAACTTCAGATTGCCTCACTGCTTGGCACGCAAAAAACGCCGTCTCAAAGTGAAATTCCACCGACCCAGAAAGTACCGGTTTCATCCGGGCAACAAAAACGGACCGAAACCGAAGAACCTCCAAAACAAACAACTCACTCAGGGTTTTTCGAAGAGTCACTGGTTCTCTGGATTTGGGTTCTCATGAGCGGCGGAGCCGTATTGTTTATTCTGTACCTGTTGTTTTTTCGATAATGGCTTTTCGTGACTTTATACCATTTTGGAATGATTCTATCGCGTTAGCAAACAGCTAAGCTGTTGATAACCTTGTATTTCCCTTAGCCCTTAGCCCTATACCCTCAGCCCAAAATGGTATTAAAACCTGAGCCGGAACCCAATCTGAAACTGTCGTGGAGCAAACGCTGACCGATAGCGATCCTGAGTAACCGGATAGCGTCCATTGACCGGTGTTGGCAGGTTAAAACTCCCGTCGGGTTGGATCGGATAGGTATTGTTAATCTGACGGACATTGACTCGATTGAGAAGGTTGAACACATCGGCAAAGAAATCGAGTTTGAGTGAGCGACCCAACTCAAACCCACGGGTCAGGCGCAAATCTACCTGGGCAAAACCAGGACGGATGCCGGCATTGCGAGCCAGGGGAACGCCATTGACCAGAGGACGGTCGTTGGTAGTGTTGCCATCTCCATTAGTATCGGCACCAACAGTCAGATTGTAGGGTGATCCAGATTCCAGAATTATCAGTCCAGACAGTCCCCAGTTTTTTAGCAAAGTTGAACTAAAGGGTGATTCAATTCGAAAATTTCCCACACAACGATGTCTGAGATCAAGAAAGGAAAGGGATCGGTCAAGACGGCGAAAATTCTGAATTGCGTCATTAGGCACCCCAGCCTCTTGGCTTGAGAAGTCCCCGCTGTTGTCAATGGCTTTGGAAAAAGTATAATGAAAGCTTAAATACCATCCAACAGCTAATCGTCGCTCCAAAGAAATAGTTAGTCCGTTGTAATAGCTATCTCCTGCAAATCCAGCAATTGCCACTGAGCCTAGATTGGGAAACGGGAGTTGTTGAGTTTCCGGATTAATAATGTTGTATCCAATCGCTGGTGTGAAAATACGATTTCCTCTACTCCATACATAGGTTGTTTCAGCAAACCAGATATTTTGGAATTGCCACCCTATTTTAATGGACGCTTGATGGGTAATTGGTAATTTGGGGATGTTCCGATCAATCGAATCAACAGCCTTAAAAGGCGCAGATATGGGTAGATCGTTTGGGCGCAAAATTAGTCGGCCAAACCCCTGGGGATGACTCAATGCAAAAGGCAAAGAATCTGGGGCAACATAGATTAAAAATCTGGCTATGTCTGAATCAAGATTACCGGGTTCATACGCATCAGTGCCATTGGCTCCAACTCCAGACGCAGGGTTGATGTTAGCATAAGCTCCATACCCAATGTTGACTACCAGCTTGGAAAGTTTCTTTGGCACCCACGAAATCCCGAGTCGTGGGGTAAAAGTCACTCCAGGTAGGCTAAAACCATGCACCGCAAAATGATCTAATCTTCCACCAAACTTAAGCATAACATTGTCCTTGATGCGCCAATCATCCTGGATAAACGCAGCGAGGTTATTTTGGTTTACATTAGCTGGATAGGTTGGGGAATATCCTTGAGCAAATACGGCAGGAATTGGCATTTCCGCCAAAGGGAGATCATCTGGAAAATGAGACTGTTTGGAAATAAATGGGAGCAATGGCGCAAGCGCAGTTAAAAACCGCCGTTGGGCTCTGCTTCTGAGTGTTGGTTCAAAGGCTTCAAGGGCTCCAATAAATCCATCTCCGGGTAGGCCAAGATACCTTAAATCCAGATCCAGGTAGGTAAACCGTCCATAATCAATATACCCAAGTTTGACTCGGTTGCCATACCTTAGAACATCGCCTCCAAAGCGAACGGAATGATTTCCTATAAATCCAGAAACTGTTTGGCTGATTTGAAACACCCGATTGCTCCGAGTGTGGTTGGAGTACCCATTTTGGCCGGTATCAATTTGGCCACCTGTCGCAATCCCACTTAACCTGATTCCGACCACCTCTCCACCTCGAATGAAAAAGTCCTGGTCCCCAAACCCCAACCTGGTTTCCGCGACCCATTTTCCAGAAGCTGAACTCCAGACGTTGCGAATTCCACCATCATGAATTGCAGCCTCCAAAGTGCCACCAAAGCTTCGATCAACCGTTCCGCCAAATCCCTGGGCAGCACCGTCGCGGTTTCCCGCGTAATTGTACCTCACCGTCAGTCGGTTGCGCTCCGTGATGTCAACATCTACTCGTCCAAGGATGCTTGAGGTGGCGATTCCCACGGGTTGGGGGCCGGTTCTGACCCAGGTGTAGCCCCGATTGTGCAGCACATTCACGATTCGTTCAGGGATGGCCACCACGACGGTATCTTGAATCGTTTGCCGTTCGCCGGCGGCGAAGAAATATGCCCGATTGGTTTTGATTGGCCCGCCGACTGACGCTCCGAACTGATCCTGTTCAAAGTTGGTTTGATTTTTGGCGAAGGCGTTCCGGGCGGCAATCATTTCATTGCGAAAGACCCCAAATACACTGCCGTTGAATTCATTGCTTCCCGAACGGGTCACGACATTCAAGACCGCTGCCGTGGCCCGTCCAAATTCAGCCGAATAGCCATCCGTCACGATTTGGAATTCACGCACGGCTTCACTGCTGAAAAATGACCGGTACGCCCCGGAAACCGGGTCATTGTTGTCAAACCCGTCAATCTGGACGTTGTTACTGCGGGTCAATTGGCCATTTGAAGAAAACCCGGTGGACCTGAAAATTCCCTGATTGACCAGCCGTTCTTCGCGCACTCGCGGGTTGATGACGACGAAATCGGTAAACACCCGCCGGTTAATCGGTAAGCCCTGGATTTGGGTCTGGGTTACGACCGAACTTGATGCCGTATCGCCAAACAATCGTGAATTCCCGGCCCTTACCTCAACTTCGGCTTCGGCCTGGGCGCCACAAACCAGTGTCATTCGGGAGACTTCTGAAACTCGGACTTCGGTGGCGACTCTGGGAGATTCACAATCGCCAGCTTGAACCGTGACTTCATAACTTCCTGGAGGAAGGTCGCTGAGGACAAAATCTCCCCGGTCATTGACCGAGATCTTCCGCTCCAGGCCGGTTGAAGTCTCAACGGCAATTACTTCAGCCTGGGTAAGCGCGATCCCGCCTGGATTGACCACCTTGCCGGCAATCACTCCCGAAGCGCTCCCCGGCGTCTGGCCAAAAACTGGCAGGCACATGCCGATGATGACCCAAACGACTGCCATCCATTTTTGAACCCGGAGTGGGTCAATATTCAAAGAAGGAATGGAAAGTGTGAGAAAACTCAGCGGCATTGTCTTTCTCCCTCTACGCGCAAATGTTTATTCTGAAGATAATTCCAATTTCCTGGACTTTGCCCGATGGTAACCGGAAAGAAGTGTTTGGGGTAGAGCCTTTTAAGAAAACCGCGATTCGAGGTGATCTTACAGCGTCTCTGCAGGGCCGGAGTCTCATCCTTGCCGTATTCCGTGGGCTTCGCACCACGGCTATTGCACGGCGACCTTTCGGGTCTGAATTGAGGCTATCTGGAGAGGTGAACGCCAATTCCTTCCAGAACTTTGTACCCCAATATTGAAAGCAGCACCAAAGCGCCGATTACGAGCAAGGTCGGTCCAATCCAGCGAACCAGATTGTTGTCTGGGACTGTTGCCGGCATCGAGACCAGAATGCCTTCTTCATGTGCATCTGGATTTGGTTTCACTTCTGTGACCAGAGGCATTACCGCTGGTTCTTTGTCAAAAGATTGAGCTTGAACAGGCTTCCGGTTGTTGAACCCAACCGATAACAGCGAAAGTGCTGAAGGGGCTGAGTCGTCGGCTGAATATCCAGATGCTGCACCAGCAAGCATCCGGGCGGCGACCAGGGCTCTCCGGAAGTCGTCCGCCAGTTCCTGGGCGGTTTGATGACGCCGGCGTGGTTTTTTTTCAATCGCTTTGCGAACGGTCACTTCAAGCAAGGCCGGGACATTTGCCCGAAACTCTTTCAAGGGTGGGGGATTTTCTGAAATTTGCCGACAAATCAGAGCTTCTCGGCGACCACCTTTAAACGCGGGTTGACCGGCAATCATTTCATAACAGATGAGACCCAGAGTGTAGATATCTGCCCGGGCATCAATCGGGTCTCCCAACGCCTGTTCCGGCGCCATGTACTGCGGCGTTCCAAGAACAGAATCTGAACTGGTTTGAATCGTCGGGTCCTGATAGGTGTCGTCACGGTGGGCAATGCCAAAATCCAGCACTTTCACCGTTTCCGAATCACCAGAACCGATCAACATAATATTTTCCGGTTTGAGATCACGATGGATAATGCCTGACGAATGGGCGGCTGAAAGCCCATCCGCAATTTGGCTGCAAATCGAGGCAATTCGATCAAACGAAAACCGCTCGTCTTCGGCCAGTGTCTGTTTCAAGGTTCGGCCATCCAGGAGTTCCAACACCATATAGTCGCGGCCCTGGTGGGTGCCGACCAGTTTGACTTTCACGACATTCGGATGGTCCAGTTTCATCAAGATATTGGCTTCACGGCGAAACCGTTTGGCGGCATTCCGATTGGCGGCATATTCGGGTAACAGAAGCTTTACGGCAACGCGCGAGCCATCCTGGTCAGAGGCTTCATAGACCCGGCACATCCCGCCCTGGCCAAGCAAGCCTGCCACGTGCCAGCGGGTGTCCAGGGTTTGGCCAATCAGTGGGTCGGTGACTTCCCAATTGGCCGAATCCTCGGTCCATTCTTCAAAATCTCTTGTGGTCATGATCATTCCTATAAAGTGCCCTTACCAAAATACCAGGATATTTTTAACCACGAAATACACGAAATACACGAAAAAAGAACCCCAAACCCAATGCAGTTTCTCAGTACACCAGTGACAGGATCCGGTATACCAAATTGCAAAAAATCCCTGTTTGAGAAAACAGTCAAGTGATTCAACCAAATAAACTGAGCGAACTACTGACTACTGACCACTGACTACTGACTGGCATTATTTGAACATTTCAGGAAACGTCCCCGATGGATTGCCATGCTTCAGGCTTTTCAGGAGTACACGCCCAATTTCGTCATCCGCATCCTCAGGCACGGCTGGACGGACTCCCTCCAGACGCAAGGCTCGAATATTGTGAATAGATGGTTCATTGCCCATCGCAACGGCCAGCCTCATTCGCAGGATTGGTACCTGAGACGCCATCAGTCTCGGAACCGTAAGTGCCGGCCAGGCCGGCCAGAGTGTGGTGCCCGATTGTACCGGGAACCATTTATCAAACAGCATTAAGGCGCACATTTCGGTGTATTGCAAGACAACTGACCCTGGAAGCTGCTTGCCGCAACATCCGATAGCACCCGCTAAAATCAATGCTTTGGCAATCGCTGTCTCGGAGGACGCAGGAATCTGAAGTGGTTCAACCCGTGCCAGGACAGTGCCTTGCAAACTCACAATGCCTCCCCAAAGCAGCCCGTCAATTGAGGCAACAGATTTTAAAAATGGTTCGAATTCTTTCATGGGTAACTCGCCATTGAAAAAGGGGACCTGTGTCTGTGATTCCGAAATGATTTCGATTAAGTACCACGTCATTGAATGATTGAGAAATTGATTTTGGTAAGTGCTTGATTTTTTTCGTGTTTTTCGTGTATTTCGTGGTTAATATGGCCTGGAGATTTTTCATAGTGTCCTTAACCCGGAGGGATTTATGCCAATTCATGGGGACCTTTCAGACGTCAGCGTTCCAGCGTTGCTGGCGCTCATGGTTGAAAATGCCCGCCCGTCCAGGCTCATCATTACCTCAGCTCAGGGAGAGTTTGTCATTTGGCACGATGGGATAACTTTTGTGGATGCGTCCTTTGAAGATGAAGAAGGACTGACTGCCATTCTGAAAGCCGTGGTGCTGACAACCGGGCACTTCATTCTGGAAAAAGAACCTCGTTCAATCCCCAAAACCATTTTTGAATCTCAAGAAAACATTCTCCGGGCGGCACGAGCTGCCGCAGGTGACCATGCCTCCAAAATAGCGGCGGATCCATACCATTGTTTTGTCAATGATCTGTGTCGCCTCAAGGGGGTTCATTCTGTCATTCTGGCAGGCCGGGATGGTACGCAACTGGCTGTCAGCGGAACCGTGAATACTGAAAATGCCTCAACCGCGTCACTGGTTGGGGCATTTCTGGTTCATTCCCTTTCAGAATCAATTGACGTCGGGGCTGGGAAATTCCTCACGGCGTCATTTCAATATAAAACAGAGCGGCTATCGGTGTTTGTGGAAAAGAATTTTGTCATTTTGATTACTTCGATGGTGAAGCTTTCCGAACACCAGCTTCTGACCCATCTGGTAGATGCCATGAAGGTCCTGTTCGAACGCATTCGTTTGGCTAATCCAAAACAAACTTGAACGTCAGCCGCCCGATAAACTTACAGTTCGTTCCATTGTATTGCGGCGGTCTGAATTTCCATTTTTTGGCCGCATCCAGACTCGCGGCGTGAAAAAGTGGAGAACCAGAAAGGATTTTTGCTGATTCAACCCGACCATTGGTTCCGACCACCATTTCCACCACGATCACTCCGGTAATTCCAGATTCTTTGGCAATGGCCGGGTACACTGGTGTGACTCGATCAACCGCCGAGGAGCGCAAAAATGATTCACTGACCGATTGGGGGCCTTGATTGGCATTTGGTTGACCATTTGGGAGCGCTGGCCCAGGGGCACCTGGCCGGCTGGGGACGGGCGGGCCTCCTTTGTCTTCAAACGCCACGTTCAGACTACCGTCATACAAACTTGAATCGCCCGGATGCACGGGTTCCCCGCCAATTGTGCCCACATCAATTCCTTGAGCAATGGTTTGGGCCGGAGCCGGACTGGTTCCAGGAGTTGAGTTAACACTTTCCGGCGAAACAACCGGAGATTCAAAGACAGCCGGATCCTCAATCTTTTCAGGGATTTTCCAGTTTGGCTGTGTATTGGGCATTCCTTTTCCAGTATTTAATGCCAGCGGAATATGTTGTCGCCCCGGAGTGGGAATTTTTCCCGCGGTCGTTTTCTCCATTGGCGCCAGATAATCAACTTCAACCCCGCCAACCAGAACCGGTACTTCGAGTGCAATTTCAACAATTCGGACAATTCCAAAAAGTAGGAAGTACCCGCACATACAAACACACGCCAACCTGAGCTGTCGGGCGTTTTCTCGTGAAGCGCTGGCATCCATTTGCTCCAGAAAAGCAAACCCAATCGGTGGCGTGGGTGATTTTGGCACGAATGCCGGTGTATCTGGTTTCATTGACCCTGGTGCGTGGAAAGTATTGATTTCTAAACCCTAAACCTTGAGCCCTGAGCCCTGAGCTTTGTGGGTTTGTCCCGTTCGTTGAAGGTACACCAGTTCGCCAAATTTTTCCTTCACTTTTTTTCCAATTTTGACATTCTGATTCAGTTTTCCGCACTGTGAACAGCTTGAAAAATACTCACCGGCCATCAGTTGCTGACGGACGGCATTCCATTGCGGTCCATACCATTGTTCAGAAAACGTTCCGCGTGACAGATGGCCGACTTCGACTTCGGTGGAACAGCAAAACAGGATCGTCCCGTCAACGGTTACGCGGGCATAGGTCCAGCCCATAAAACATCCAATGTCGGCCATCGGTGCGGTGGCGAGCCCACCAGTTCGGACCTGGGCTTCGAACACATCCAGATTGGCCAACACGCCGAGGGTTTGGGCTTCACGTCGGGCTGTTGGAATCAGGTCGGAAAGCAATTGTTCGCGTTGAAGTTCGGTAATCGCACAGCGTTCGGTGCCGTGACCCAGACTCGCCAGTTTGTACGTCATGTGTTCGGCGTTGTATCGGGCGGCAAATCGAACCATTTCAACCACTTCGTCCGCTGTGTCACGGTTGATGACCTGCACGTGTTTAAATCGTTTCCCGGCAGTCGCAAACCGTTCGAGCAGGCGACACAATCTGGCAAAATCACGTGCCGTCAGGTTTGGGTGAAAAGCAGTGTAGGACCGTTCACTCACGCCATTGACCGAAATCAACATCATATTCACGTCGAGTTCCAGGATTCGCGCCGGATCAGCCAGCAACGCATTGGTCAGCGTCGTCACGTGCCAACCGTACTGTTTGCACGCCCGAATGATCGAATAAATGTCCTGATTGACAAACGGGTCGCCCATCCCCGAGAGAATCACCGCTTCCACCGAACCCATCGAAGCAATGTCATCCGCCAGTGGAAGAAAATCAGCCAGCGAAACCTGTTTCCGTTTCCAGTCTGTCGTTCGTGGTTGTGACAGCAACGGCGAATGATCCCAGCACGTCGTGCAATTGGTGTTGCAGCCGTTGGCCAGATCAAAATGCACCGTTTGCGGCCCAACCCGGACTTTTCCTTCGGCAATGCTCGTGAGTCGTTGTTTTCGAATTGATTTGAAATCCATATCAGGGGTCGGGGTTCAGGGTTCAGGGTTCAGGGGTCGGGGTTCAGGGTTTGGGATGAAAGGGACAAAAAAGACATAAGGGACGAAAAGGACGAAAAGGACGAAAAAGAGAGCCCAACCAATCTTCGAAAACCCGGAACCCGGAACCCGGAACCCGGAACCCGGAACCCGGAACCCTACTTCTCAACTTCTTTCCGGGCGGCCTCCAAAACTGACACAAAAGAGCTTCCGGCTGGCAACTGGTCCTGGTGACGGCTCAGGATAGCCATTCCGCGCCAGAGTGATTCTCCCGCAACGTGCAAAGCTTCGAGAAAAAGGGAAAGCTGGTCGGCAAATTGATCGGCCTGCGGCTGGCGTTCGGTTGGGAGTAGTCGCAGAAAAGCCATCGCGCCACGGTCATCCTCAAACGGATGAAGTCGCTCAATGACGCGAATTGCGGCTGAAATCCGGTCTTGCGCGCCGGCTTCATCGGTGAGTTTGGGCATTCGCTTGACGAGGGCCAGAAAGTGCCGGGCCGTAGTTTCAGGGCGGGCCCCAGCCTGGTCAATCAATTCGAAAAACAATTCCCGCCGCTCGCTTCCGTCAACTTCGGAGGCTGGCCCAAGTTCCTTGAGCACGTCCTGAACCAGATCAAAGTCGAGTTCCAACTGATCAAGCTGGCAGAAAAATTCCGGTGTTCCAAGTTCAAGTGCATCTTCCAACTGCGATTTTGGGAGTTGCGTGGCCAGGATTTCAAACGCCGCTTCCTGAGCCCAATTGCGAGGGACAAACTCACTGGCGGCCTGCCCCAGCGTCTGACGATTTTCCGGATCCCGAAACCAGGCCAGCATGTCCACAATGGACGAAGCTTCCGGAACTCCACCCGCATCGAGTTTTAAGAGTCGGGCGGCCCCGGCTTCGACTGCCCGCTCAACCCGGCGGGATTGTTCGTCAGCAATTTTTTCCTGTCCAAAAAAGGCGGTTGGGACACCAGCGTGGAGCAGCTCGTGGTACGAATTAAACCCGGCTGCCGAAAAGGCACAATCGAGACCCGGAAAATCAAGCACGGCGTTAAATTCAGTGACCCAGGTGATGTTGGCGCCCCGGATCGGCTCTCCGCGAAACAACGGTCCGGCGCCAATCACAAGATGGATATCTGGCTCGGTTTGAAGGGTTTCAACCAGCCGTTGTAATACCTGAGCCGCTTTTGGGTCGCCACCACCGCCAGCACTGATCCAGATACCCAGGGAGGTTTCAGGAATTCCCAGCCGGTGCCGGGCTTTTGCTCGCGAATGGAGTTCCACCCGATCACGCAATAAAATCGGCCCCAGGTATCGGGTTCGGGCGGCCAGCCGTGACGAAAGCTCAGTTCGAATCTGGCCCGGTTCCTCCGGAACCAAAATCCGATCATAGAGCGGAAGCATTGCCTGAAAGACTTCCTGTTGCGAAAACACGTCTTTCATCGCCCGATGAATAAACACCTTTGAGCCCGTTCCATCAAGCGCGTGAAACAGCTCTCCGAACGAACCACCCGGAAAGGTATCAACCAGCAGAATATCAGGCCGCAGCAACCCTAAACTATGCCAGACCCATTGTTTGGCCAGTCGCAGGTAGTCTTCTTTTTGAATGCTGGCCAGCCGAATCGCGGTTTTGCTGGGAATCTTAAACGCCGCAAACCCTTCTTCAAACGCCAGGGCTGAGGCTTCGGAAGAGGTCAAAATGTAGATATCCGGTTGCACGCCGACCAGTTTTCCCAATCGTCGAACCCAGCGCAAAATGGCGGTCACGCGGGTCAAATGGCCAAGCCCGGAACCATTTACTGCATAGGCCA
>CAZXCE010000131.1:0-16086 GCA_964639175.1 uncultured Clostridia bacterium | reverse complement strand
AAGCGGCCAACCGACCGGCTATCCGAACTGCAACGCTTCGCGGTGCAAAACCAAATACCTACACGTGAAAGGTGGGGTAGTTCCGGGTTTTCGAAAAAGAAATGCCAGCCGAAGACTCGATTAAGAAATCATCTTGAGTTGAGTGGTACTTGTTTTGTTTTTTCTGAAAGTTGCTCTGAGACTATTGGAAAGATTAGATGAAGTATTGTATATAAAAAGTATAAAAAATATACCTTTCTCTTATGCGAATTAAATGGGATGAGCCAAAACGTCAATTAGTTCTGGCAGAGCGCGGAGTGGATTTTGCACATCTGCAGGATCTGGTGAGTCTGCCCTACATTGAAGATCGAAAGTCTGATGATCCCGAACAATACCGAATCATTGGGTTTGCGAACGGAATGATGGCCACGTTTATTGTTGAATATCGATTCGACGAGTTGGGGAAATTATGTGGGTTGTTACTGCCTGACAATCAACCAAATCAGAACGGAACATGTATGACGAAGAAACCCATTACTGACATTGAAGAAATCGCACGGCGAGCCCAAAGCGGGGAAGATGTCTCAGAACACTTCACCGGGAAATTTGTTGCCAAACAACGAGTGAATGTAGATTTTCCTTTAGCCCTGCTCCGGGCAATTGACGCTGAATGTCTGCTCGTCGGCATCCCACGCCAGGCATGGATCAAAATGGCCTGTGATGAACGACTCCGCCAGATTCAGGCGGGACGACAGTCGCCTCCGAAGGAATCGAATTAGGGTTCGGGGTTCCGGGTTTTCGAAAAAGAAATGCCAGCCGGAGGCTCGATTGAGGAGGCTCCTTCGGCTGGCATTGTGCTTGTAAGCTTTCTCTATGGTGGGCCTTTCACGCCAGTTGGATTTCAAAGTTCCTGACAGAATGACAAAGTGACATTCTTCGAAACCCTGACCTCTGAACCCTGAACCCTTATAACGTCGCCAGATACTGGGCTTCGATCTGATTGGCCAGTTCCTGGGCGCGTTCCTGTAAGCTGTTGATGGTGCTGCGGTATTCTTCGACCAGTTCTTTCGAATCCAGTGATGAAAGGTTGATCAGCACGTTATAGCGCGCGCCTTTGATCGCGGTCAGCGCCAGTTGCGCACCGACGGTGACGTCACACAGCAGGTTCGGATTCCCGATTTCGGCCAGATCGGCGAGTTGTTCGAGGACTTTGAACGCTTCGTGGGCCATGCGAAAAGGAACGGTGGCCGCGTGCTGGGTGGCTTCCTGAATGGCGGTGGCCCGGGCCAGTTTTTCAGCTTCGGTTTCCTTGGGCAGGCGACGGGCAGCCAGCACGCCGTCAAAGCTGGCGGCATCTTCGTCAATGCGGGCTTCGAGGGTCTGTTGCAGGGCTTCGAGTTCGGTGCGGATGTCGAGCACCTGACCTTCAACCGCCGCGTATTTGGCCCGGCCCGCCGTCATATTGCACATCATTTGACCCAGTGCTGTGGCGAGGCTGGCGACAAAGGCTGAGACGCTGCCACCGCCGGGAACGGGTGTTCCGGCAGCAACTTCCGCCGGGAAACTGCCGAGTTTGGCTGCCCGCTTGTCGGCTTCGGTTCGTCCCGTAGGGAGGCTCTGGCCCGAAGTTTCAAGTGCCTGTTGTAGCCGATTTTCCAAAATCTGGTCTTCGCTGAAATTTTCAAGCCGCAAATAGAAGTCGCTGCAGGCATTGAGCGCCGCTTGCGGAACCAGGCCAACGATTTCGCTACCGACGATTGAAGCGCCATAGCGTTCGGCTTCACTGCGAACCATTTCAAAGGCCCGGAAAAGCGGTGTGCCCAGGAAATTGACCATGTTCATCGAAATTTGCACGATGCTGCGGTCACGCAATTCAAATCCGAGGGCTTTGACAAACATCAGCCCGCCATCACGACCCCGAATCGCTTTGGCGATTTTTTTGGCCACGGAAATATCCGAAGTGTTGAGGTTGATGTTGTAGGCAATCAGTGGTGGACGAGCACCAACCGCCACGGCGCCAGCCGTCGGGTGGATTTTTGGTTCGCCAAAATCGGGGTGACGGGCCGGGTTGGTCTCGATTTCAGCCCGGATGCCTTCAAATTGCCCGCGCCGGACATCAGCCAGGTTGGCGCGTTCGGGGCGTGTGGCCGCCCGTTCATAGAGATAAACCGGAATTTTGAATTCTTCGGCAATTCGTTTTCCAGCGCGGCGGGCCAGTGCGACGCAATCTTCCATCGTGACGCCTTTGATTGGCACAAACGGGCAGACATCGGTGGCGCCCATCCGGGGGTGTTCGCCGGTATGATGATTTAAATCAATGAGTTCCGCCGCGCGTCCGACACCTCGGACAGCCGCTTCAAGCACGGCTTCGGGTGAACCGACAAACGTCACGACCGAGCGGTTGTGATCGGCATCGCTTTCTGACCCAAGGAGCACCACGCCGGGGACGCTGGTGATGCTGGCTAAAATTTGCTCGACGACCTCTGGCCGTCGGCCTTCGCTAAAGTTAGGAATACATTCGACGATAGTTTTCATAAAAAGTATAAGTCAGTACCACCTGCGTCAGCGGGTGGTTTTGAAGGAATAAAGACGGAAGTCAGTACCACCTGCGTCAGCGGGTGGAAGTATGTTCATAAAGCGGCGCACACCTTACCCAATCATGTGCTGGAATGCAATTTCTGACACGAAAAGAGATGGGAGATTTTTCACTTTTGGAGGGCCTTTTCGAAAGCCATCAGGGCAGGGGAGAGCCCAGAATTGGCAATGTCTCTTGATTTTCTCATAACTTGGTACGAATAATAGACTTGCAGAAGCATTGCACAATCTGTTAGCTTCACGTTCAGTTACGTTCTCAAAAAACAATCATATACAGCACTGGTTTTCTTTACGGAGAGGCCCGGTTCGCGGGCCACGGCTGGGTGGATACTTTTTTGTGTTCGGCCAGTCCGGAAAAAAACGAGTTTGTTGCAAACAGTTTGTGAAACGGGGCGCTCAAGCCCTGATCTTAATTTTGAAATCTTGTTCAAGTGGAGGATGGTCATGACCAAAGCAGAGCTGGTGGATGAAGTTGCACGTGCGGCAGAACTCACCAAAAAAGATTCAGAAGTTGTTGTCGAAGAAGTGTTTCGGAGCATTATTGATTGCCTGAACAAAGGTGAAAAAATCGAGTTGCGCGGGTTTGGCTCATTCCGGATCCGGAATCGTGGTCCACGCCGCGGACGCAACCCTAAAACTGGAGAGTCGGTTGATATTCCAGCCAAGGCCGTGCCGTACTTCAAGCCGGGTAAGGAACTCAAGGAATTAATCAACGGCGAGTAACTGCAAAAACCAGGGCTGAGGGCCTGGGGCTGAAGATCCGCAAACTCGGGGCAATTGAAGGGATGAGGAATGAGGGATGAAAAAAACAGGGCTGAGGGCCAGGGGCTAAAGAAAACGGGTTCATACCCTGAGCCCGATGTTTTCAGCCCCAAGCCCTCAGCCCCTGGCCCGAGAATCTTCAACCCCCAGCCCCCGGCCCTCAACCCCTAGCCCGAAGTCTTCAGCCCGAAGTCTTCTCCCCATTTTCTGGCCATTCGATATGGATCATTTGTGGACACCCTGGCGGTATCAATACATCAAGGATGAAAAACGGCTGACCGAGTGTCCGTTTTGCGCAGTTGTTCAGGAAGAGCAGGATGAGAAAAACTTTATTCTGTATCGTGCTCGCCACAACTTCGTGATTCTCAACATTTTTCCATATACTGGTGGTCATCTGATGGTGATTCCCTATCAACACATTGCCGAACTGGTTGCGCTGGACAAAGAAGTCAGTGACGAACTGATGGATCTGACCAAACTCTGCAACCAAATTTTGCAGCAGGAATATCATCCCCATGGGTGCAACCTGGGGATGAATCTTGGCCGCGCGGCGGGTGCCGGAGTGGCCGCCCACCTGCATATGCACATTTTGCCCCGGTGGATGGGGGATGTGAATTTCATCACCACCGTTGCGGAAACCCGCACTGTTCCCGAAGATTTGATAACCACCTATCGGCGACTGCACCCATATTTTCAGCAACTGTCGTCGGTTAAACATTGTGTCTAACGGCTCCTGCGTCAGTTAAAAAGAATGCGGACTGGCGAACGAAACGCCTCCCACCGTGTAGCTTACCCCTTCAGACCCTGACCCAACTGCTTCAGCCCTGAGCCCGAGTTCTTCAGCCCGAGTTCTTCAGCCCCAATTTTGGACTACCAGTTTGTTCTTCAATGGTTCAACATGCCTATGTCGAAGACCGAACGCATTCGCGATATTCTCGATCCCGTCGCTCATCAACTTCAAAATCCGCAGGAGTTGGACCGGGTGCTGTACCAGATTGCCCGTGAAGCCACCGAATATTTTGATGCGGTGTGCTGTCGGGTCTGGCTCATTCGGCGCGGCGATTTGTGCGCCACCTGCCATTGGGCCGATCAATGTTCCGACAAACGTCGTTGCCTGCACCTGAAAGCCAGTTGCGGCGCACCGATTGACAGTGAGTTTCGCCGGGCACCGCTCGATGTGTTTAGCCATGAGACCATTGCGCGCGGGGGAATTGCTGACTGGTCTAAGCGGGCACCCGAATTTGATTTTTTGATTGACCGTGCCTGGGCTGAGCAGCAACAACTGGTATCGTTTGCCACTCAACCGTTGCGTGTTGAGAACCGCGTTGTTGGATTGATGGCAATTTTTAGCCGTAAACTCATCTATCCGGCTGATTACCGTGAAATGGGGGCGTTTGGCTCGTATGCCTCAACCGCTATTCGCGTGGCTGAACTCACCGTCCGTGCCCAGCGGGCTGAAACCACAATTAAAGAAAAAGATCGGGAACTCCAGCAAACCACCCGGTTGCTTAATTCGGTGCTCAATGCCGACACCGAGCAATCGGTGATTGTTGAAGACCTGGAAGGCAACGTGCTGGCCTTTAATGAAGGTGCCAGTCAGGCGTTTGGATATGTTCCCAATGAAGTAATCGGAAAAATCAACAGTGAAAAGCTGTATGCGCCGGAAGATCGGGCCACCGGGCGCATGATGGAAATTTTTAAGACCACCATCGAACAGGGCACCTATGAAGGCATCCTTCGACGGTTGCGCAAAAACGGCGAAGTCTTTGTCGAAAAAGCGACTTTGACCCTCCAGCGCGATGAAGAAGGCGACCCGGCTGGCTTTTTGATTGTCGCTCGTGAACTTTCAAAAACCGCTGTTGATGCTTCTGCCGCACCAACGCTGGATTCAGCTTTACAACCCGTTGTGGTGATTGACCCGCTGACTGAGAGTTTTCAGGCACTGGTTTCCAGTCAGCGCATTGACCAGTTGCCAGATGTTGTTCTGGGCCAGGTCTCACGGTTGCTGCCGGTCAAACAGGCGGCGTTTTTCCTGGTTGAAAACAAAAAATTTATGTTGCGTGCCATGCTGGACGGCGATCTGAGCGCGATCCAGGCTGGCTGGAAGCTGGATCCTGAACTGGCCCGGGTCTGGTATCAGCACCTGTCCGATGACCGGCCAGTTGAACTATCGCCCGACCAGGTGCCGGCCACTGCCCCATTTCTGGTCGGGACACCTCCGCTGGCTGGCTGGCGAGCCTTCCCGCTGTTTCATGATGGTCTGATGGCTGTGGTGCTGGTGGCACCGCTCGCTGATGGGGGATTGACCGAAGCTGAACTTGAAACTGGCCGGCAGTTGATGTTTTTGGCGACCAGGGTGCTCGATCACGCGCTGTTGATGGAACAACTCAACGATCAATTGCGCCACCTGCACGCCCGCTATTCCTCACTTGAGCAGGAACATCGCCTTCTTTGCGACCAGAGCACCGACCTTCAGCTTTCACGTGCCCAGCTCCTGGAGCAAAGCGGTAATATCGAGGCCAATCTGGTCCGTATGACTGGGCAGCACCGGGCGCTTTCCCAGGAAGTTTCTGAACTGAGGGGCTATTCGTCAGAGCTTGAGCAGGCGCTTGAATCATTCCGGGAACGCCAGAAAGCACTCCAAAATGAAATCAACGAATTGAAACCCGCTGCCGAACGTTCGCAAGGGCTGGCCAAGGCCCTGAGTGAAGCCGAAGCTATTACGGTGCAGTTGAGAGAAAACCTGGCTGAAGCCGAGCGTCACTATGAACAAGGGTATCGTCGGCTTTCAGAGCGCAATGCCCAGCTTGAAAAGTCAATTGCCGAACTCCAGCACGAACAACACGACCGGGAAAACCGCTTAAAATTGCTGGAAGAGCAAAATGCGGTTCGTGAGCAGCATCTGGCAACGCTCTCTGAGCTTGAAACTGAGCGAACGGCCTGGGCCGTGACCCAGGAGCGATTAGCCCGTGAATTGCAGGAAGCTGAACGCAAAGCTCAAGAGTCCCAGGAAACCCTCCGCCGGGTCGAGGCCAGTCTGGCCCAGGCTCTGGAACAGCGCAACGAAGCCCGGGCTGGACTCGAAGCCGCGCGGCGTGAAATGCAAAGCACACTGGATGCACTGGCCGCAGATCAGGAACGAGTTTCCGCCCTGGAAAAGGAACTCCAGCGCAAAGAAACCGAATGGCACCAACACACTGACGAACAGGCCGCCCTCCGAAAATCTGTTTCTGAGCTGGAACAGCAGACTGAAAAATTCCGCCAGCAGTGCACTGAACTCGAAGAGCGCTATGCCCGGCGAAACGCCGAATTTCATCTGCAGCGGGATGAACTGAATCGCCTGCAATTGCTGGTCGCCCCGTATCGTGAACTTCAGGTCAAATACCTTGATCTCGAACAACGTGAAAAACTGCTGGAAGAACGCTTCCAGGGGTTGCGCTCAACTTTTGAAAAGGTCGAATTTGAACGCACCAAATTTGAAGATGAACTCCGTGAAACCCGTGACCGGGTGGTGGGGTTACAAAAGGAAGTGAGCGACGAGCGCCGTCAGCACGAACGCGAACTCGAAGCCGAGCGACAACTTCATCAAGAACAGGTCATGAAGCTGATGTCTGAAATTGCTGACCTGGAAGAAACCAAACGGACACTCAATGAGCTGAGCACAGCCTATGCCCGGCTGCGTTCGGTGTGGGATGATGCCCAAAATGATCTGGCGCAGGCCCGGGCGGCCATGGATACCACACTCAACGATGTCCGCAACGCTGAGCAATCCACCCGGATGCTCCGGGTTGAAGCCGAACGGCTGGCATCTGACCGGGCCCGGCTGATAACCGAGAATGAGTCATTGCAGGCCGAACTGGAAACACTGAAAGCTATTCCACCGGTGGATGTTGCCCCGTATGAAGCCCGGATTGTCGAACTAGAAGCGACCTTACTGACTGCACAGACCCGGCAAACTGAATTTCAGCAAACCTTTGAGGACCTTGAAGCAAAAATGGCAGACCGTTCAGCCCAGGAAGCGACCCTCCACGACCAGATCCACCAGTTGTCTGAGCGCATCACCGAGTTAAGTGCCCAATCTGAAGCCCATCGGGTGTCAACCGAGGCCCTCCAGCAAGAGCTGGAGCGTCTGCAGGCCATTCCCCCGGTTGATGTCAGCCCATATGAAGCGCGGATTTCACACCTTGAACAGCATCTCAGCACCCAGGAAACTGAAAAGCTTGCCCGCCAGGACGAAATCACCAGTTTGCTGGCGGAGGTTGAAAACTACAAACTTGAAAAAGAGCAGCTCCGCGAGGCATTGCGGGACCTCACCAGTCAATTTGAAGCCCTGACTACCGAGACCGAAGCCCGTGAATTGCTTTTGCACACAATCCAATCAGAGCTGGATACCTTGCGAGCCGTGCCATCCGTTGATGTCGCGCCGTATGAAGCCCAGATTCAGAACCTGGAAGCCTCGCTGGCCGAGCAGGCCGGGCACCTGACCGACTCACAGGCCGAAATTGACCGCCTTCAAAAAGAACAGGCCAGCCAGACCGCAACGCGAGAGCAGGAACGTGAGGAACTGGCGCGACTGCATTTGCAGGTCAACAGCCAGTTTACTCAGATTTCAGAACTCTATAGCCAGATTGAAGCTGATGAGGCCGAGCGGGCCACGCTCCGTGCTGCTGTCAAAACCCTCGAAGACCGCATCCACGAATCACATCTGCGGTCCCAGCGGCTGCAAATGATGCATGACGCGCTGGGTTCGGCCCATGATGAAGTCAAACAGTTGCTGGGTGCTGCGGTTCAGGATCGCCACTATCTGGAACGTGAATCTGAACAGTTGCAAGCCGCCAATACCCGTCTGGAGGTCCAGGCGGTGCAATTGACCCAGTTAACCACCCGGTTGACCAGCGAAAACGAGGACTTACAGCTTCAACTGGCTGAACTCAAGCAGCAGTCAACCCGGTTAACGGCCCAAAATGAACAACTACAAACCCAGGTTCTGGAAATTGCGGCGCTCTATGATCAGCAACGAAAGCAATATGAAGTCTTTCAGACCCGGTTTTTGCAACGGCTGAAATCACAGGAAGCCGAGCGCGCCGACTGGCAACGCCTGCTCGACAAAGCGGCTGGCACCGACTTGACGTTGCACGAGACCTTGCAGGAACTGGAACAGGTCAAAGCCGAATCAGCCCGGTTGCAGGTTCACACTGAACACCTGGAAGCCCAAAAGAGCGAACTGATTACTCAGATTGACGAAGTAAATACCCGCTATCTCAAGCAAAGAGATCGGTTTAACACGGTTCTTCCGCGTCTGCTGGAACGGCTTCGACTGCTGGATGCAGAGCGAACGGATTGGAAACGTCTGATTGATCACGCGGCAGCCACCGAGGCTGATCTCCGGGAGGCGATCAAGGCCAGGGAATCAGCCGATCAGGCCCACGAAGCAGCGGCCCAAACCGAACTTGAACTCGAACTCCAGGATTTAGCCCGAACGCTGGCGGAAACCCGAGCCCAGTCAGATGACATGGTCCACACGTTGCAGGCCAGATTGGATCAGTCTCGGGTGGAACAGGAAACGCTGCACACTGAAATTGAACAGTTGCAGGGACGTCTGACCGGTGAACTGGATCAGACGGTGTTGCTCCGTGCCCAGAAAGGTCAGCTCGAAGCGGAGGTGGCCGAACTTCAGGCCAAACTGGAGGCCGCACTGGGCGAACAGGCGGTGTTGCAAACCGAAGTCGAACGGTTGCAGGGGCGGCTGACGGGCGAGCTGGATCAGTCAGTTTTGCTCCAATCTCAACAGGCCCAGCTCGAAGCGGAGGTGGCTGAACTCCAAACCAAACTTGAAGCATCGGTTGACGAACAGGCGGTGTTGCAAACCGAAGTCGAACGATTGCAGGGGCGGTTGACCGGTGAACTGGATCAGGCCGTGTTTCTAACGGCTGAAAATGCGCATTTGCAGGCATCCGTGGATGAATTGCAAACCCAGCTTGAGGAATCTCACCAGTCGCGGCAGGTTTTGGAAACCCAGGTATCGGCGACGGCTCAGGCACTGGCTGACACCGAGGCCGCCCGACTGGAATTGAGCCGCCAGTTTGATGCCCAAATGGCAGACTATCAAAACGTGCTGGATGCCACACAGCAGGAAGTTCATCGGATTCGCGAACATTTAGAAGCGGTGTTAAAGGAAAAGCAGGCGTTGCTGGAACGAAGCCAGTCACCGGCACCTGAGATTGATCCGCTCTTCCAATCCGTTGAAACCCTGATTCCTATATCAAGCGAACCAACCGAAACCTTGTCGGCACCTGTGGTGGTTTCGGGACCGCTTCGAATTTTGCTGGCCAGCGATGCCCCGGATGGGGCTGTCCAACTGCAATCGCTCCTGGCTGAACAGGGACATTCAATTTCGCTTGCCCCAGACGGAGAGACCGCTCTTTCGGCGATTTTCCTGGATGTGCCCGATCTGGTGATTGCCAATCTGGAAAGCCCGTACTTTGACACTGCGGACCTGTTGCAAAGCCTGCGCCGCAACCCAGGCTGGCGAAAACTGCCGGTGATCTTGCTCTATAGCGATGTTCCAGAAGCCCAACGGGCCCTGCTTCCGGCACGAAACGAGCAGACCCAATTGCTTTTTCAGGATGCTCTCACCGAAGATACCATCCGTCAGGCCCTCACAATTGCCCAAAAATGAAGCCATTTTGGAGTGCTACGGCTCGACGTAGCTTTCCATCTTTTCTTGAAACCTATGCCAATTGAAGATTTACGAGAATTTATCAGAGCCCTCGAAAAGCAGGGCGAACTCAAGCGGATCCAGACTGAAGTTTCGTGTGAGCTTGAAATCACTGAAATTACCGACCGGGTTTCAAAAGCCGGTGGTCCCGCCCTGTTATTTGAAAATGTGACTGGATACCGCACCCCGGTCCTGATCAATGCGCTGGGGAGTGAGCGCCGGATGCTGATTGCGCTTGGTGCTGAATCGTACGACGAAATTGCCGGTCGTCTGACCGAACTGATTGATTTCAAATCACCTGAAGGGCTGATGGAGAAAATTAAACTGCTGCCGAAGTTAGCTGAACTGGGCAGTTTTTTCCCCAAACGAGTCAAAAGTGGACCCTGTCAGGAAGTGGTTCTGCTTGAAGATGAGTTTTCACTCCTGAAATTGCCTATTTTGAAATGCTGGCCCGAAGACGGCGGTCGGTTTATTACCTTCCCGCTGGTGTTTACCAACAGCCCGCTCAATGGCAAGCGCAATGTCGGAATGTATCGCCTGCAGGTCTATGACGGCCAAACCACCGGTATGCACTGGCAGATGCATAAACACGGGGCGGCTCACTTCCGCGAGCATGTGCGCACCGGGACGCGTATGCCGGTTTCAGTGGCGATTGGGGGCGACCCGCTGCTGACGTTTGCCGCCATCTTCCCATTGCCCGATGATGTGGACGAAATGATGCTGGCCGGGTTTCTCCGCTCAAAGCCAGTGCCGATGGTCAAATGTATTACCAATGACATCGAAGTCCCAGCCAACGCAGAAATTGTGCTTGAAGGGTACGTTGACCCACATGAACAGCGTGTCGAAGGCCCGTTTGGCGACCACACCGGGTTTTACACCGAAGCCAAAGACTTTCCGGTATTTCACGTGACCTGTGTCACCCACCGCCGCCATCCGATTTACCAGACCACCATCGTCGGACGGCCACCAATGGAAGACTGTTATATGGGTGAAGCCGTCGGGCGCATTGCCATGCCGGTCCTCAAACGCCAGTTTCCGGAAGTGGTGGATATGCACCTGCCGTTTGAAGGTGTATTCCACAACCTGATGATCGTCTCGATCAAAAAAGCTTTTCCCGGTCATGCCCGAAAAATTATGAATTCGGTTTGGGGCACCGGGCAGATGATGTTCACCAAATGTATCATTGTGGTTGATGAAGATGTGCCGGTTCGCGACCCGCAGTACGTTGCCTGGTATGTCCTCAACAACATTGATCCCGAACGGGACATCCAGTTTACCATGGGCCCAATTGACGAACTGGATCACTCTTCTCGAATGATCGCATATGGTTCTAAAATGGGGATTGATGCCACCCGTAAATGGCCGAGCGAAGGGTTTCACCGCGACTGGCCGAAAGAAAACCGAATGTCCGATGATATTGTCAAGTTAGTTGATGCCAAGTGGAAAACGCTGTTCAAATAGGGTTCAGGGTTCAGGGTTCAGGGTTCTTGAATTGAAGTCCTTATCAGCGCTTTTGTTCTTTGTGTCGTTGTTTTTCCAATCTCTGACCCCTAACCCCACCCCCTCAATTTATGGCTGATAAAATTCTGGTTGTAGATGACGATCCAAGCCTGCGCAAGATGCTGACCACCGTGCTGAGCAAGCACTATCAGGTGGAAGAAGCCGCATCTGGCGAAGACGCGCTCAAAATTGCGGCTCAAGGTGACGTCCGGCTGGTCTTGCTGGACGTGATGATGCCGGGGATGAGCGGACTTGAGACCTGTCTGCGGTTACGCCGGAATCCACGCAGTTGCCATGCCACGATTGTGATGTTGACGGCGCGGAAACAAGAGGAAGATGTCGTCGAAGGGTTAAAGGTCGGGGCCGATGATTATTTGACGAAACCGTTTAAATTCTCTGAGTTAATTGCCCGCATTGATTCACACCTGCGCCGTCAGTGGCGTGAATTGCAGGCCAGCCCCTTAACTGGTTTGCCCGGAAATCTGCAGATTCAGGCGATCATCAAAACCAACATCAAAGCCGGGATCCGCTTTGCGGTCATTCATGCCGATCTCAATAACTTCAAAGCCTACAATGACCGCTATGGGTTTACCGCCGGGGATGAAGTTTTAAACTTTACAGCCAACGTGTTGACCAGTGCTGTCAACGTGCTCGGGGTGGCTGAAACAGATTTTGTGGGACATATCGGCGGCGATGATTTCATCATTGTGACTGCCCCCGAACGGAGCGAGTCTCTCTGCCAGACCATCATCGAGCATTTTGATGCCGAGATAGAAGATTTTTACTCGGCTGAGGATTGGGCCCGCGGCGGGGTCATCGTCACTGACCGCCAGGGCAATCACGGCCTGGTGCCGGTGCTCAGTATTGCCCTGGCCGTTGTGGTCTGTGATGGGCGCTATATTTCACACCCTGGTCAGCTTGCCCAGATTGCCGCTGAGCTGAAAAAACAGGCCAAAGCCAAAAATGGAAGCGAGTATATCGTTGACCGTCGCTCCACCTGGTCTACGACTCCGGAAACTTCTCCACCAGAACCAGCCAAAGAATGAAGGATGAAGAATGAAGAAAACCGTTAGCGGTTAGTGGTTAGTTCCTGACTTTTGGCTTTTCTTCGAAACTATTGATTTCTAACCACTAACCACTAACCACTAATATTTTCTTCAATTCTTCATTCGGTTTTATTCCGATTTGGTGTAGGTGGTAATTCGATCCAGAAAGTCGTGCAGGTCAAGAAACTTCTCGCCCTGGGCAGAAACCGGAGTGAGGCTGAGCGACAGGGCCAGGTCCATATGCTGAGCCGGGCTATAGCCTTGAACCTGAGCCAGAGCAAAGGGTTGTGAGAAAACAATGTCATTATGCAGAATCTCTGGTCCGCCGGGTTGATTTGATCGCTCCTTCCACCGCTGAAGCACATAAAATGCCTGATCCTGCCTGACGATCAGAAACAAATTGACGACATCAAAACTTCCGATGAAGTTGACGTTGTCAGCCTGATCAAGTTGTTCAACTGTCAAATCAGCTCGTGAATTGCCTACATTTCGACTGATGTGCTCATTGAGCCGGCCATCATTGACAATCACCATTTTGACCTGGAGCACGGTTGGGGCATTGAGTTTTCGAAAACCGTCAATCAGTTCATTGTAAGTACTATCACACGTGGTATAGACCTGATATACCTGGGGATAGGCTTTTTCATCGGGGCGGTTTTGATAGATCCAGTTCAATTGCGCATAGGCTTTTTCGAGTCGGATTGAGAAACTCTTAATGCGCTCGGCCCAGGTGGTATAGGCAGCCTGATAGTCGGTATATTTCATCCGCTTCTGGTTGGGAAGTGGGGCTTCAGTGCCTGGCAATAAGAATTCCTGTTTGGCGTGGGCTAAATCTGCTTGAAGGATGACCAGTTCAGAATTTAATGCCATGACATCTACCGGGGCCTGGAACGCTATCAGTCGAGAGGACACTGTGGTTGGAAGAGACCCAGAAAACCTGGGAGCACCAAAAACTGGCGCAGTGATCAGCAACCCTGTGATCGTAGCCGTGAAAATGAGTCGAACGCTTTGATTTTTCATACACGAAGCCCTCTCCTGATGGGGATTTCTAGCTTGATTGAGCATTGAGTGTGAGGAGGAGGAAGTAAAGAGTGTAGGATTCCTATGTTACAAGAATCTAACCTTCCAAACCAAGTTGCCGGACCCGATGCCGATGACAAGTGACAGGGTGACACTGTGACCGTCTGCATATTTTTGAGTTGAGCCTTCTGTGAAATCAAAAATTTGGATTGACAATCAGTGAACTGATTGAAAAAACTCGATTTACTGACTACTGACTACTGACTACTGACTACTGACTACTGACTACTGACTACTGACGACTGACTTATGAAATTCACTCCTGAGTTTTTTGACGCAATTACCCAGACTGTCACCGAGGCTGAAGCGCTCACCTCGGCTGAACTGGTGGTTGTGATTCAGCCCCAATCGGGTCAGTACCGGGATGTGGCCTACTTGATTGGCAGCGGGCTGGCGTGGCTGGCGCTGGCGTTTATGATGTATTCCGATTGGGTGTTTGAAGTCGCCTATCTCCCGTTTGAATTGATTGGGATTGCTGTCATTGGCGGGTATCTGAGCACCTTGACCCCGCTTCGTCGGTGGTTGACTTCATCAGACCGACGTTCCCGACAGGTTCAGGCGGCAGCCCGCGCTGCATTTGTCGAGTTTGAAATCCTGCATACCCGGAGTCGAACCGGAGTTTTAATTTACTGGTCAGTGGTGGAGCAGCAAGTCGAAATCGTTGCAGATCTTGGGGTGATGGCAGCCATTCCACGTGAAGCCTGGAAACAGGCCCTGGCTGAATTCCAAACGAATAAGCCGACACGGCAACGAATGTCTGATTTTCCAGAAGACCTGCTGACCTTTGGCCAATTTCTGAGCCGCTATCTCCCAGCCACGGCTGATAACCCCGACGAACTTCCAAACCGTCCACGCATTCTGTCATGAGCCTTTTCAAACGACATTTTTTCCTGGTGTGTCTGGTGGCGGGCCTGTCAGGTCTGCTGGTCTGGTCCGAACTGGCCTCAGGGGCGGCCCGTCCTGGGGGTGGTCACTCGTATGGTGGGAGCCGAAGCAGTGGCGGCGGCAGTGGCGGCAGTGGCGGAGGGAGCGGCGAAGGGCTTTTTTTCTTGTTGGAGCTGATTTTTCGCCTGATTTTTTACTACCCCAAAATTGGAATTCCCCTGTTACTCATTGTCATTGTGTGGTTTCTCTATAGTTCACGCCACAGCCAGGTGCCATCATATTCATCCCGGACGCCGCAACAATGGGAACCTCTGCCGTCACCAGCAACGATTTCGCAGCGGTCAGATGCCCTTCGGGTGCATGACCCTAACTTCTCAGAAATTCTCTTCATGGATTTTGTCGCCGCGCTGTATGGTCGAGTCCACGAAGCTCGTGGCCGGCGGGAACTTGAGCCGTACCGGTCATTTGTCAGCCTGGATGCGTTAAATCAGCTTGCGTATCAGACTCCGGCGGATGTGGTTGGGGTGACGGGTATCGTGCTGGGGTCGGCGACCATCATTGACTTTAGCCCGGTTTCGGAGCCGGTCATTACTCTCACCGTTGAATTTGAGACCAATTACACCGAACTCAATCGCAATGGTGAGGGCCAGACCACCTGGTATGCTCGTGAACGCTGGGCGTTTCAGCGCAAACGGGATCTGCTGTCGCGTCCACCGGAAAAAATCACCGTGGACCGATGTCCAAAGTGCAATGGGCCGCTTGAGAAACGTCAGGATGGAAGCTGTGCTTTCTGTGGCGTGATGATTATGGGCGGAGACTTTGACTGGTTTGTGATTCGAATTGAACTCCTGAGCCGTGAAGATCGCGGGCCTGCCCTGACACAGGATGTACCCGAGCAGGGCACTGACCTGCCAACCGTGTTTCAACCGAATGTTGATCTGGTGTTTAAGCAGTTCACTGTGTTGAATCCGACATTTCAGTGGGGTGTCTTTGAAAAGCGCGTCCAGCACATTTTTCACCAGATTTACCAGGCCTGGACCTCGCTCGATTGGGAGCAGGCGCGTCCGTTTGAAACAGACAATGTGTTCCAGATGCACCGCTATTGGATTCGCGAATATGAGCGCCAGGGACTGCGCAACGTGCTCAAAGATATTCAAATTGCCCGGATTGATCTGGCCAAAGTCAAAGCCGATGCTTTTTTTGACGCCATCACCGTCCGAATTTTCGCCAGTTGCATTGATTACACGGCAGATTTAGCGGGTACCATTCTATCCGGCAAGCCAAATAAACCTCGTATCTTTTCTGAATACTGGACTTTTATTCGTCGCCGGGGCGTGGCGGCGGTCTCGAAGGGGAATTCAAGTTGCCCCAATTGTGGCGCGCCGCTCCATATCAATATGGCAGGGGTCTGTGAGTATTGTGGCAGCAAAATTACCAGCGGCGATTTTGACTGGGTCCTGAGCCGTATCGAACAGGATGACGCCTATCGGGGCTAATCCGGGTTCCGGGTTCCGGGTTCCG
>CAZXCE010000130.1:0-16181 GCA_964639175.1 uncultured Clostridia bacterium | reverse complement strand
GTTTCATAAGAATCAAGAATCAAGAATGAAGAATGAAGAATGAAGAATTAAGAAAGATAAGATCACGAACTCTGTGTGGTCTCATAAAGGAAACTCTTCATACTTCATGCTTCATACTTCATACTTGATTTTAGACGATGCCGAAGAGTTCTTAATCTTAGGAGCGACGCGGGTTAAGGGCAAGCGGAATTTGGCAGAATGATGCGGTGACAGAGTGACAGGGTGACAGGATAAAAGTCATTCTCAATTCTTCATTCTCAATCCTTCCGCAGTCCCCACAGTCTTACCGTCCCATCATAGCTGCAGGAAATGGCATGGCGGTCACCCGGCAGGAACGCGACTTTATACACTTTGTCTTTGTGGCCCATACAGCAGGCCAGTTCCTGACCCGAAGCCAGATCCCACAGGCGGATGGTGCGATCTTCACTGCCGGAAAGTGCCTGGGTACCATCAGCCGAAATCGCGACGCTGGTGACATAGTTGCCATGGCCTAAAAAGCGGGCGGCTTCGCGGCCTTCGACCAGATCCCACAGGCGCAATGTTGTATCCTGACTACTCGAAATTGCTCTGGTTCGATCTGGGGAAATTGCCACACCGCTCCCGATTGGGGTGGCTTTGCCTTCCAGGCGTCGCATGCGCTGCTTGGTTTCACCTCCCGAATGACCAGGGTGAGAATCACCTCCGAGTACCCGCCGTCCATCAATTGAGACCCGAACGCTGATTGCTTCTGGTCGGGCGGCATCTGAAAGAAGTGATTGAACTTCCTGTCCAGTTTCCAGATTCCATAAGTGCAGGTCTCCGCTGAGGCCAATCGAGAGAGCAAATGACCCATTTGAAGCAAAGACGATATTGGCGACATTGTCGATATGACCCTGCATGCGGTGGAGTTGGGTCCGGCTCTCCAGATCCCACAGGCATAAACTACTGTCCTGACTTCCCGACAATAATTGCTTTCCATCGGGTGAAAAGGCCAGGGCGGTAACGTGCTGATGGCCGGCGAGCCGATTTTGCTCCTGGCCAGTGGCGAGGTCATAGATTCGGATCGCCTCATCCGTGCCGCTCACTGCCACCAAACAACTATCAGGTGAAAACACAGCGCAGCGGTAAGGAAAAATCCGCCGGTTGCCAAAAGCGCTGACTTCTTTTCCAGTTTCCGTTTCGAGCAAGGCAATAGTTTTATCCTGTTTTGCTGAAACAAAGTGGCGACCATTTGGGGCAAAGGCAATGCTGGTAACGGCTGAATGGCCGGTAAAGCGTCGAATTTCACCCACCACCGCCGGCAAATCAAGTGCCATGACAGCCGGTGTTGCTGGTTCGGGAGGAAGTGGGGCTGGCGCCTCACCTGACGGCTCTGGTTGTGGTTCATCCTGCTGAACCAGGATAGGCGGAGGCTCAGGCACTGGTGCTGGCTCAGGTAACTGGTTTTCAAAAGACTCCAGGTCTGATTCCTGAACGGCCTGGATGGTGTCGGACGAATCAACCACCGCAAAAAGCTGGTCTTCGAATTGTTTGGCATCCCACGGCCCGGTGAAGGAAATCGGGAAGACCGTTTCTTCGGTGGTTTTATTAAAGTTAGGGACTGGCTCTGAGGGGATTGGCACTGGCGAGACCAGTGGCGCCGTGTGATCAGGAACCGGGGGCAGGGTCGGAGGTACATCAAACAACACGACCCGCGATGGTAAATTGGGAGTGAGTTGAGATGGAATCTCGGTTCGAACCGTCGCCGGCTCCAGCAAAATCGGGGCGGTTGGCGGCGAATGAAGTGTTGGTTGGGTTATCTGGCCAGAGTGCGTTTGGACTACTTCCGGCTGAGGTAAAAACATAACCGGGTCCGCTTCAGACGATTTTTCCGCTGAAGTTGAAGATTCAGAAACCGGGCTGGCCACCTGGCTTGACAAAAACAACTGCCGTTGATGGTGCGTGATCCGGATCAGTTCATCTGCAAATTCTTCGGCTGTTGGCCGCAACGTTGATTGTTTAGAGAGGGCGCGAAAGATCAGAGATTCAATCTCAATTGGGATTTCAGGAACATACTGGCGCAACGACGGTGGTGGATCATTGGCTTGCATCCACATCACGGCGACCAGATCCCCGTCTTGTGATTCAAAGGGAAGCCGGCCACTGAGCATTTGATACATCATAATCCCCAGGCTATAGACATCAGACCGCCCGTCATACGGTTTGTTCCGAACGCGCTCGGGCGCCATATACTCTGGCGTTCCCATCACAATCCCGGCGCCAGTCAGACTCCGGCCACTGACGTTGGCGGCTGAACCTGAGAGTTTGGCAATCCCAAAATCGAGGACCTTCACCACTTCACCGCGTTTGGTTTGGTGAAGGTAGATGTTATCCGGCTTGATATCGCGATGGACAATCCCGGCAGAATGGGCTTCGGCCAGAACATCACAGACCGGGACAATAATTTCAGTTGCCCGTCGAAGGGAAAGTTTGTATTTTTCGCGTAGCTCATCAACCAGGAGCCGGCCATCGAGCAATTCCATCACCAGATAGGCAAACCCATCCGCCGTGATGCCAAAATCAAGGATTGAAATGGCGTTTGGATGGTCAATCCGGCAGGTCGAGACACCTTCAAGTCGAAAGCGTTCCAGTTCTTCGGCAGTGGCATTACTCACATTGGCGTGCAGAATTTTAACCGCAACTGCCCGGCCCAGCCCAAGGTGGATCGCCCGATAGACAACCCCAAACCCTCCCAGGCCGATGGGGGCTTCAAGACGGTACTTCCCGTCCAGCACAGTTCCAGATGGTTGATCAATGGTGCCCAATGACATCGAACTCACCCAACGAAGACAACAAGAAAATCAAAACCAGTATGCCTGGTCAAGTTGCAGGTGGTTTTGATTTGGGATTTCCTGGAAAATGATTCGGAGGACCGGATCTTCATTCTGAATCACAGATGGCGGTTGAAACAAGCGAAAAGTGAACTGCTCCGGGTTCCGGATGACTGATCTCCTTTGAGCACATTTTTGCGCGTCAGTGGCAGACGGTTTTCTGGTTCTGGTTTCCCCACTTCAAATCAACATAAAGAAGGAACTTATGACGAAATTGATGATGGCTGTGGTCATTTTGATGAGCTGGAGTTTCTCAGTTCAGGCCCAAACCGAGATCAAGCTGCCAAAAGGAACCCCCGTTTTGGTGGATGGACAGGTAGCGGCTGGTGAATGGGATGATGCCACGGAAATCAAAATTTCCGACCAGGTTACCCTCGCCGCAAAATCCAGCGGTGACTTTATCTTTGTGGCCGTAAAATATCCAAAACCAACCTATTTCGGCGTTGATTTGTATGTCAGTTCGGTGACTGGTCAGTTGGTGAATCTCCATGCCTCGGCCAAACTGGGCGAACGCGAGTTAAAAGATGGGAAATGGCCTGACTGGACGTGGTGGAATAACCAGGGCTGGGTGGCGAATACTTCCCGGGGGATTACTTTTGAACGTCGGGAATTTCTTCCGGATGAAATCAAAGAATTTCAAATTCGCCGCTCACGGTTTCCCGGCAAGGTCTGGCGGGTACGGCTTGAGGTTCACACCAATACCACGATTGTCTTTCCTGAAAAAGCTGAACTGAGCAATCCAGAGACCTGGTTGAGGTTCAAGTTATAGATTTTCAGTAAAGGTACAAAAACCTTTTCATTTTATTGATGAGAGGAATTTGTCTATGCCGCACCTTTCCTCCCAATTGGCTCAGAGGGTGTTTTTTTTGATATTTCTGGGAATTCAATTTTTTCCGACTGAGGTTCTGGCTGCCTCACTACTGACTGAGCCTGAATCTGCCCGGATGGAAGTTTTTGCTTTTCAACAAGTCAATGAACCGGCTCAGGCCCTCAAGCCGTTAGAACTCAACCAACCAATTCGGCAAACCATCAAAGGGGATGAGCAACACTCCTATCGCCTCAAACTTGCTCCAAACCAACTGATTCATGTCCAGCTTGATCAGGATGGAGTTGATGTGGGGATGCACCTGGTTAATTCAACTGGAGCCATGGTTTTTGATGCCGAATCGCCAACCAGGGAAACGGGGAGAGATGAACTGGAATTTTTGGTTGAACAGGAAGGTGAATATCAACTGATTATTGAACCCTATTATCCAGGCAATCTGAGCCCAGGAGACAAAGTCGGCAGGTATGAAATAGTTCTTTCAGAACTTCGACTGGCCAAACCTGAAGAAAAACAACGTTTACTCATAGCGACCATGGCATTTCAGGTTTATATGGAAGTGGTTCAGTTAATTCCTCATAAATCCCCAGATGCCATCAGTCGGATGATCTCAAAGTGTCAGGAATTGATACGATTGTGTCGGGAATCAGGGAAACAGGTCTGGGAAATGGAGACCTTAAACACCCTGACCGTTACCCTTGAAAAACAGGGGAGCTATGCTGAGGCACTGAACTATATTGAAGTTGGGCTGCAACTTGCCCAAAAACTCAAGGATCCCTTATTTGAGGCTTTATTTCGGAATACCTCTGGGAAAATCGCTTACGAAACCGGTGAATATCAACGGTCACACGAAAACTATACCCAGGCTTTAACTCTCATGCGGGCTCTTTCCAATCAGGTCGAAGAAGCCAACATCCTCAATAATTTGGCAGTGTTGATGCATAAGCTTGGATTTTTCGACCAGGCTACCGAGTATTATGAACACGCCGTTTCTGTATTTGAGGCTGCCAATAGTCCGTTGCAGAAAGCAAACACATTAACCAGTTTAGGGGCAATCTATCGGATCCAAAAAAAGTATTCCAAAGCCAGAACTTGTTTTGAAACAGCAATCCCTATTTTATTGGCTCACAAATTATATGACCAGGTTGCTATCACCCAATTGAATTTGGCAAAACTGGCCGAAGATCTCAATGAGCTGAAGCCGCGGTTAGAAATCCTGCAACAGGCTGTCGAGAACGCCCAAAAAACCAAAAATAAACCGGTTCAGGCTCGAATGCTCAATGAATTTGGATATGCACTGTCGGTGGATGGCCAGATTGAAAAAGCCAAAAGCCTGTATTCCCAGGCACTTGAATTGCTCGCCGGGTACCAGGTGCCGGATGTTGAAATATCGATACATTGCCGGCGTGCCCAGGTCGAATTTGGGGCTGGAAACTATCAGCAGGCACTCACGCTGATTGAACCAGCCGTTCAGATAACTGAACGTGTGAGAGGTCGGATTGCAGACACCAAGTTGCGTCAAAACTATATGTCGGGCGTTCGGAATACCTATGAACTCTATATTGCCATTCTGATGAAGCTTCATCAAAAAGACCCATCGGCTGGGTATCAGGTCAGGGCGTTGAAAGCCAGTGAAATGATCCGGTCGCGAGTTTTGATTGATTTGTTGAGCGAGGCAAACATTGATACCCGCAAAGGCGCTGCCCCTGAATTGTTAAAAGAAGAAGCAGAGCTGCAAACCAGAATTGAATATCAATCGGCTCTGGTTTCACAACTCCTGAACCGGGCAAATGTCACGGCTGATCAACGTACCTTGGCCGAAAAAGAGTTAGTGGGATTGATTGAGAAACTTGATCACGTTCAGGCTCAAATCCGGGAAAGAAATCCTGCATATGCCCAACTGATGCTCCCACAACTGGTTCGATTGGAAGAAATCCAAAAAGACTGGCTCGATAAAGACACAATTGCAGTTGAATTTTCTCTTGGACCGTCAATGTCATATGTCTGGGTCATTACTCAAAACGAAGTCCAGAGTTTTGAGCTTCCAGGCCAGGATGAAATTACCAGCCAGTGTAAAACGGTGTATGACCTGCTGACGGCCAGATTGATACGCGAAGGTGAGTCAGATGATGCCTATCTGGCCCGCAATCAAGGAGTTGATCAACAGTACTGGAAGTCGGCGACACAACTCAGTCAGGTCGTTTTGTCACCAATTCTTTCAAGGTTCCCCTGCAAACGGATCGTAGTTGTTGCAGATGGGGCCCTGCATTTCATTCCGTTTGCTGCCCTTCCTCATGTGTCGGCTACGGCTGATGGCAGGGGGGAAACGACTTCCAAAAAAACGAGTGTTCAGCCAGTTCATCCTGCCAAAACAGATAGCTCCCCTCCATTGCTCGCTACCCACGAAGTAGTGAATGTCCCGTCATTGTCAGCGTTGCTGGCTATCCAAAGCCAGGTTGGCCGGCGTGACCAGGGAAGCCACAACCTGATTGTGATCGCGGACCCGGTGTTTGACACCACGGATGAGCGACTTGCTCACGGAAGCGCTCCGATTGCCAAACCATCCGTGGCTGAAACCGAATCCCGCCAACGCAACTTACAAAAGCTGTTTGGGCTGCAGGGGACCCAGCTCCGATCAGCCATTCAGCGTTTGCCTGGAACGCGCCAGGAAGCCCTGGCGATCCAGAAAATAGCCGCCAGTCCAGCCCTCAAGCTGACGCTTGATTTTGATGCCAGTCGGGCAACGATCCAAAACAAAGGGTTGGAAGGGTATCGCTACATTCATCTGGCTACCCACGGCTTCTGCAATCTGGAGTACCCGGAGCTGTCAGGACTGGTTTTTTCAATGGTGGATGCGAAAGGTCAACCTCAGAATGGGTTTCTGAGGCTCCAAGACATTTACAACCTGAATCTTTCCGCCGATTTAGTTGTGCTGAGTGCCTGTCAGACCGCAGTTGGAAAGGAAATTCAGGGGGAAGGGGTGGTTGGTCTGTCCCGAGGATTTTTCTATGCCGGAACTCCACGCCTGATCGGGAGTTTGTGGGCAGTCAACGATGGTTCAACCAGTGAATTGATGACCTTGTTTTATAACCATCTTTTAAAGGAAAAACAATCACCAGCCCAGGCGCTCCGCCAGGCCCAACTGATGATGTGGAAGCGCAACCCGAAAAAGGTTCCCTTTACCTGGGCGGCCTTCGTCTTTCAGGGAAATTGGAAACAAGTGACACCGTGACATAAGATCCAATGACAAAGTGCTTCAATGAGGTATGATACAGAGTGAAATTTTTTGTCTTTTCAGGAACCCCATGAACTCTCAAATGATATGAGCCAAGACACACTTTCCGACAAGAAGCGGGGATGGTTTTTGACACTTGAGGGGCTCAATGTCTTGTTGAAAGCCCTGGATCCAGATCCGGAGCAGGCAATTGCACAGCTTGAAGTGCTTCGGTTGAAGCTGCTTCGATTCTTCTCCGAACGTCAATGCCACACATCTGAGGAGCAGGCCGACATTGTGCTGGATCGGTTGACCCAGAAATTGATGAAGGGCGTGGTCATTGAGCATATCGGGAAATTTACTTTTGGAATTGCCAAATTTGTGCACCAGGAATATTTGACAGAACTGCAACATCCACAGGTGTCAACTGAGAGTTTACTACCCGGTGATGAGCTCACTCTTCTTTCCCGGTTGGAATATGCACGGTCAGAAGAAACTGCGGAAGCGCAGGAACAACTTCTGCAATTCCTCGATCATTGTTTACAGGAGCTGAATGATTCCGACCGACAATTGATTTTGGACTATTATCAGGGAGAAAAATCAAAGGACCAGCGTCGGGTCCTGGCTGAGCAGCATGGAATCAACCCTGGGACACTCGCAACTCGAACCTGCCGTATTCGAGCGAAGTTGCAAGTCTGCATGGAACACTGCTTGAAGGAGAGGGAAAAACCCCGGTAATGTTTTTCGAAGTTGCATCACTTTCTTATGAACCCCAATCGTTCTGCCATCAGTCACAATACCGGAAATCACCCAATGTATACTCAATATCTCCTTGGCCAACTCACGGAGGCTGATCGAGACCTGCTCGAAGAACGCCTTTTTGAGGATGATCAGGCATTTGCGCTCCTCAATCTAACTGAAGACGAACTCATCGAAGACTACCTGTTTGACCGACTTAGCCCTGAATCCCGCGCCCAGTTTGAGGCATTTTATCTGCAAATTCCTGCCCATCAACAGAAATTGAAGCTGGCCCAGTCATTGCACCAGAAATCATCTGCCGTTGAGGGCTCTCAATCGCTGCCTTCGACTTTAAATGTTGAACCTTCATCCCCGCCTGTTCGCGATTTATCCGTAATTGAGTTCAAGAGTGTTGCTTCCCAGTCTGGACTCTGGTCAAGGATGCGGATGAGCCGACTGGCGCTGGCGGCCTCAATCTTGCTCAGTCTGATTGGGCTCTGGCTGATATACAGTTTTATTTTTTCAACCAGGCCAGTCCCCCCCCAACAAGGCCACAAACTACAACCCGTGAAAGAACCTCCATCCGTTCCAGCACCGTCTGAACCATCTCCCGCACCGGATCCTCTGGCCCAAGATCCTGGGGAGAAACCAAAGCCAGATCTAGCTCCAGCTCCCCCCAAACCCAAACCTGATCGCTTTCCTACCGTGGTTGCACCTGAAACAATTGCTTCTGTGGTGGTGTTGCCGAGCCTGTCGCGAGGAAATGGGCAGGAAAAACAAATCATTCTGACGCCGCAAATTAAACAGGTTCAATTGGAGCTTGTGATTTTGGATGATGATAGCCTTCGGTCAGCGATTGCGGTAATGAAGCACCCGGATGGGAATGTTCTTTGGAAGTCGCACGTCTTGCCAGTTAGCACTTCACCTGCCAAACGGACCATTACCGTAAAATTGAATCCTGCCCAACTCACTGCGCAAACCTGTCTTATCGAGCTGCACCCTGCCGCCAGAGATCGTCAATCAGAAACGATTGCAACCTATACGTTTAAGGTTGTGAGAGTTGAACCAACACCGAAAAATTGAGTCTATTTGGTCCACAAAAACATTGCCTTCCTCTTTTGGTTTCCCCAAGCCGAAAAAAAGTTCTGTAATCTTTTTCCAGAAATTCCCACACCCTGTGAAGGCGGTCTGTGAAGCAGGACCGTCGAATTGATAGCCCCACTCCCATCGGTTACGCCAAGGTCAACAGGCAGTCAACTGACTGAAAAGGAAAGGTTTGCCTGCATTATTTTGTGTAAGGCCGATGGGGGATAAGGTGGGGTTTTACCTTCAACATCTTGCGGAGGATATATGTCTATTCAACAGGGAAAAAAGCGATTGAGCTTTCGCTTTTGGTATATATGCGCATTTTTAGCACTCTGTGTCGGAGTTGTCTTTCATTCACCTTTTCACCCAACCCAGGCGGCAAGTCTGCCTCAGGGACAGAACGTTGCCCAGTTTTCAAATGGACTGTTCAGCGGCCCGGAAGGCGGAAACGCTATCGTTCAGATTTATCGTGGCACCACAGTCGGAACCTTAACTGTCAACTTTCAAACAACTATACCCGCCACGGCTGAAGGTGGGGAATTTAGTGGAGATTTTCAAATAACCAACGAGCAGGTTCAATTTCAACCGGGCCAAAATACAATTGGACTTCCTATCCCACTTTATGAGGATACCGAAGTCGAAGGAACAGAGTATTTTACCGTAAAATTGACTGGAGTTGGCGTAGGAAACCCGTCAGTGGCAACGGTCAATATTGAAGATAATGATCAGTCGACCTGTACCTATTCGATTTCGCCGTCGAGCAATTCGGTTCCAGCCAATGGTGGGACTGGAACAGTGACGGTGACTACCAGCCATCAAGCCTGTACCTGGACAGCGGCCAGCAATGCAAGCTGGTTGACGATTACATCAGGGAGTTCCGGAACTGGAAATGGGTCAGTGACCTATCAGGCGGCTGCCAACCCCAACACTTCTTCCCGAACCGGGAGCCTGACCATTGCCGGTCAAACTCACACGGTTACCCAGGCCGGACAACCGGAAAGTTGTACATTAAGTATTTCTCCGACAAGTAATTCCGTCCCCAATGGTGGGGCTACCAATGCCACGATTTCAGTGACCAGTCCGGCGACCTGTACCTGGACAGCCACCAGCAACGCAAGCTGGATTACCATCAACAGTGGGGCGAGCGGTAATGGGAATGGTACGGTTACCTATTCAGTGGCTTCAAATTTTGATCCAAATCAGCGAACTGGGACGATTACTGTTGCGATTGGTTCTTTGACCCAGACTCACACAGTCACTCAGGCTGGGGTTGGCGGATGTGTCACGAGTTTAACTCCACCCTCCCGCACCGTAGGGGCAAGTGGTGGGACATTTTCAGTGACAGTCAATGCTCCTGGCGGCTGTGCATGGACGGTGGAAACGACTTCCGTAACCCCTCCCTGGATCATCAACATCAGCCCATTGAGTGGAAATGGCTCTGGAATTGTGACCTACACGGTGTTGTCCAACCCAAATCCGACTGGTCGCTCCGGCTCCTTTGAAATTAGGGACAATGGCCTTGGCCGAACCCATTCAGTGGTCCAGCAGGGGACCGGGTGCGGATACGCGGCAGTTCCCGATCATAAAGTGATTTTGTCCGATGGAGGGACTGATTCGTTCGGCATCGAGGTCACTGGAAACTCACCTATTCCTGGGACCACCTGCCACTGGATCGCCGTCAGTGAAGGTTTTGCCGTGGTGAATTCCCCGAATGAAGGAAGCGGTTCTGGGACCGTTTCCTTCACCGTCGGCCCCAATACTTCGAATGCGGAGCGGGTATCAACAATTGCCATTTTTGGCGATTACACCACGACGACCCCGCGCTTTACCATTCGCCAGTTAGGCGTGCCTTGCGCGACGCTTTCCGTGCCGGGAGCGACCATCTCAGCCGCTGGTGGTAATCGAAGCGTGAACGTCATCGTTGGTGAGGATGGGTGTTCCTGGACCTCTTTCAGCGATGCCAGTTGGATCAGCATCACTTCTGGTGGGAGTGGATCTACAAGTGGAACGGTGACAATGAATATCGCACCAAATACGACCGGAGCGCAACGCATTGGCGCCGTCTACATTGCGAATCGAGCATTCTATGTCCTTCAACGCCCATAGGTTAGAGTAAAGAATTACCCTCCACTTTCAAGCTCTGGGTATCTCAAGAGCAACAGCCAGCCCTGGAAGACACTCCAAGGCTGGCTGTTCAGCTTTTGAAAAAGTTCAGAGTTCAAGCTTCAGCTCACTCGATGTGCCTTGGAAGTTGGTGTCCAGGAACAACTCCGAAAGGATGATTGGCGAAGCATCTGGACCGAAGCTCACTCAAACACGACGTTGGCATAGACATCAGAGAGTACCAACTGACAGTCAATGGCTTCCAGCATGAGAACTGCGTCCAGGCTGCCCACGTCAAACCGTTTCCACTCGCCGGTTTCCTGCCTGACGAAGCGGGTGATATGCGGTGCGTTTTGGGCGACCAGCAGATATTCCCGCACGCTTTCAAGTGCTTTGTAGGCTTCGAATTTTTCTTTCCGGTCAAAAGCTTCCGTTTGAGGCGAAAGTACTTCGACAATGAGCACCGGGTTGATCAACACATCAATTCCCTGGTTTTTCTCATACTCGGGCTCACCACAGACAACACTGACGTCAGGATAGCGGTAGGGCGGTAGGGTTGGGGTTTTGATTGGAATATCAGCCGTCAGGGCTCGACATCTGCGACCTTTGACCAGCGCGTGCAATTCGCCGTGAATATTACCAGCAATTTCTCCGTGCCGCTTGCTGCCGCCGCTCATGCAGAAAATCTCGCCGTTGTAGTATTCATAGCGAGCGTCTCCGGCCCGCTCCAGCGCGAAATATTCATTCAAAGTATAGAAATGTTTAGGGTTAGCTGACATAATCCGTGCTCCTTGTTCCAACGTGACGTGGCTGTCGTCTCGAAAAGATCAAAACCTTTGATTCATCGTCCATCCGGGTGAAGCCGAACTTATCTACAAAGGCAATGGGAGAGTATTTGATGATGGGATCGTCATCTTACCTCAGACAGAACCTCATTTCGAAGTGTTTGGCGCTCTGTTGCGGGAAGGTTGGTTGGCTAAACCGTCGCGCATGGATGGGCGCTGGAAAATCTCGTTGGCCAATATCCCTGAATTTTCTGTACTTTTGTGAGCCTTTGTTCCAGCGCCCATCCGGGCGCAAATCTGGAGCGGGCTCGGATTCCGGTGGGCGCGCCTCAAAGCAGGCTTCCGCACCGGCTACTTTCCGGCGCCCATCCGGGCAAAAATCGACTTTTCCGCGACAGGGCGATTCGCCTGGTTTCAGAGGATGGGTCTGCCGTCAATGGATAGTTTTTTTCTTGCTCGGAAGTTAGTGATTTGAAAGAAGTTCCGGCTGGAGTATCAGGCAAAAAATTCAAAATTCGGAATTACCGGGAGATGGCCAGTACGGCTGCGTAGACATCCTGGACTACCATCGCCATTCGTCGGTAATCGAGTGTGTCCGCCGTATCGCGGGAGGTATGGTAACGGTCGTTTCGAAAAAATGATGTATCGCTCACCATCACCGCGCTGTATCCGGCTTCCCAATAATTCAGATGGTCGGAAAAGTCGAGCCCTTCAATGGTTGCCGGAGCGTTGATGGAATAGACCGGGAGTTCCGACCCGGTGAGCATGGCTTCCTTGATCTTGCTCACCAGGTTGCCTTCGCCCAATCTTCCGACGACTGAAATAAAGTTGGCTTTTGACGGGTAAACCCCTTTGAGGATTGCCAGCGGGTATTGCTGACTGTCGGGGGCGTCGTTGAAATATCCGATCATTTCCAAAGAAAACATGACCCGCACCGGGATGCCTGCTTTCTTGAGCGAAGCAGCATGGATGGCGCTCCCCATGAGTTTGGTGCGGAAGTAAGGTGGTTCTTCCAGCGTGTAGGCCACCAGTTCGACCCGCATCGGCAATTGAGCTTTGCCCAGCAGGTAGCCAAGTTCAATCAGTCCAGCGACTCCGCTGGCATTGTCGTCGGCTCCAGGCAACGCTTTACAGGTATCGTAATGCGCCCCAACCACGATTCGCTCTTTGGTATCTGGCCCAAAAAGCGCGATCACGTTGCGATAGGTTTTCCCACCGGCTTCGAATGGCTGATCCGAGACAATTCCTTTGGCCTGAATGAATTCCTGGCGGATATATCCAGCCACCCGGTCAAGATTGGCCGGGTGGGTCTCATCCCGTGGACCAAGCTCTTCCGACACCATCCGGACATGGGCTTCAAGCCGTGCCGGTTGGACTTTGGGAATCGACTGGTTGACCTGGATGGTTCCAAAAATCGGCTGAGTCACCGTGCTCCAGATGATCACAAGCAGAAGACAAAATCCCAATCCGAGCCCTGCCAGAAAAATCCGAATTCGTTTCCGGCGGTTCGCTTTCTCATTTGATACCGTTTCGTGTGAAGTGGTCATCGTTCATTTCCTTATGGCCCGACGGATGAGCCTTCCGACTCACCCTTGCGGGCACGAATGGTGGCTCCAGCAAATTTTGGAATGGTTTTCATGCAAAGACATTCCTTGGGCTTGAGAATTACTGCTCCACAGAGTACAACCGAGACGAAGAGTTGATTGGTATCAATAAAAATGAGTCAAGAGGTCGTGTCATGCAATATCCAGTTTTTGTGCAAAGTCATTCGAGCCATCAATTTGTTGCTTCAGTCGTTGGATTTCCCAATTGTGTGGCTGAAGGACACACTCGTGAGGAAGCCATTGCCAAAGTCAAATCGGCTATTGAAGAGCAACTTTCGCAGGGGGAACTCATTGTGGTTGAAGTTGCCTCGAAAAGTGACCCAGCTTTGCCCAATCCCTGGTTGAAATATATGGGGATATTTGCTGATGACCCAACTTTCGATGATTTTTTGGAGGAGGTTTCTGCTTATCGACGGCAAATGGACACGCACGAGGTTCAACTCTAATGCCAATTTTTGTTCTGGATACAGATCATCTCAGCCTTTTCCAGCGAAATCACCCTCGGGTTTGTGAACAAGTGATTCAAGTTTTGGAAAGTACACCCGAAGCCATTGCGACAACGATAGTGAGTGTTGAGGAACAATTGGCTGGGAGGTTAGCTCAAATCAAGAAAGCTCAATCACCAGAAGAGCTTGTCTATGCATACCATCAACTTGGTAAAACATTTGAAATGTTTTCAAATCTCAAAGTTTTGACCTATGACCTCAATGCAGATGGCTTATTCAGGAAGTTGAGAAAAGATGGGATTCGGATTGGCACTCTTGATCTTAGAATTGCTTCTATTTCGCTCAGTCAAAATGGAGTTATCGTGACACGAAATCAGGTTGATTTTGGAAAAATCCCAGGTGCTACCATTGAAGATTGGTCGGTGTAAACAAAAAGAGTGTTGGTTCTCAAAACTGCCAGAAAGTGTATCAAATAAAAGTAGCCCACCAGCAATGGTGGGCTAACTTATTGATTTGATTGGCGCACCCGGAGAGACTCGAACTCCCAACCCTCAGATCCGAAGTCTGATGCTCTATCCATTGAGCTACGGGTGCAGATGATGTGACTTTTTAGGGAACAGTCAGTGATTGAACTGGGTTTCTACTGTACTATTGGCCACCCTGTCAATAATCTTTTTAGCTTCATCCAGAAGGAACACACCTTTGTGAGTCAGTCAAACCGTAGTGTGGACCCCCTTTCAACGGGCCAGATGACCGGCGTGTATGCCGCGCTGCTGGCGGTTCAGCTCTTTTTTGGGATCAATTATTACGCCTCGAAAGTTGTCCTTTCAGAAATTCCTCCGCAGGCGTGGGCGGGCATTCGGGTCACATCGGCGGCGGTGATACTGTTGCTGATTCATTCGCTGTTTGTCCGGCGCTATCCAGCCCGTGAGGATCTGCGCTGGTTTGTCGGGTTTGCACTTTTTGGCATTGTCATCAATCAGATTTTGTTTGTCGAAGGACTTGCCCGCACGACGCCGACTCATTCGGCGATCATCGGAACGACCATTCCGGTGATGACCCTGATTTTTGCGGTGCTTCGCCGGGAAGAATCCTTACGGATGTTGAAAATCCTGGGAGTTGTGCTTTCTCTGAGTGGTGTGTGCTGGCTGCTGGGGATTCATCGGTTTCAATTTGAGTCACAACAACAGTTTGGCGACGGGTTGACCTTCCTTAATTGTGTCTCGTTTGCCTTCTTTCTGGTTCTGAGCCGCAAAGTCGTGGCCAGATACGATGCCCTGACTTCGACCACATTCCTGATGGTTTTCGGGGCGATAGGTGTTGACATAATTTGCGCCAAACCACTTTTTCTTTTCTTCTCAACTCAGGTGTCGAAGGTCTCAACCAGCGCCTGGTGGCACGTGGCCTATGTCATCATTTTCCCAACGGTTTTGACTTACGGACTCAATTACTGGGCACTGAAGCGCGTGGATGCTTCGCTGGTCGCGGTGTTTATCTACATTCAACCGGTGGTAGCCGCAAGTCTGTCGGTGCTCTTTCTTGGCGAAACTATTACTGTAAAACTGGTGGGCAGCACGATTCTGGTCTTTACCGGAGTGCTGCTGACGATGCAGCAGACGCAGCAGTGGGTGAGCCGGTGGAGTCTGGCATTCAGGAACAAGGCAGATGGATTTTCAGACACCGAGGCCGGAGAACATTCGAAAAACCCTTCATTTTCAGCTTAATCAAAAAGCATTTGGTGAGGTGCTATGTCGAGTCGCTTAACACAAACTCAATTGTCGCAAGTGGTTACCGAAGTCACCCGGCTGGCGCATCAGCGTGAGGAACTCGAACGCTCTACGCTGGAACGCGCCGAAGTCGAGCGAATTTTGCGCGAACTGGACCTGCCAGCGGAATTACTTGATGATGCCATGGTTGAGCTTGAACGTCGTGAACTGGTCGCTCAACAAAAGCGCTCCAAAAACCGAATTGTGATGGCCGTCGCGGCGGTAGTGCTGGTGCTGGTGCTTGGCGTTGGATGGATCTTCTATCTCCAAAGTGCCGCACTTGGGCGCGTCAATGCCGAACCAGGCCAGATTACCCTTGGCGCCAATGATGCACAGGCAGTGCAGGTCATCAACAAACAGGCCAACCGTGAAGTGTTCAATCAGGTCGTCTTGCGCGATGCTCCCGAAGGCAAAGAACTTAACTTGAAATGCAAATGGTATGACCCGACGGGCAAGGTATATCGGGAAAATACCTATCGCACCAAAACGATTGATAAATCAGTCTGGCCGACGCACTGCAAATGTCAGCTTGGTTCGGATGCGGCTTCAGGGACCTGGAAGGTTGAGCTTTCGCTTGAAGGCCGGGTCATCAGCACCACCACCTTCACTGTAGAATGAAGAATGAAGAATTGAGAATGTAGAAAATGAGCGGCTGAAACCTCTTATTTTTCAACTTTCAATTCACCTGCTTCTGCCCAAAACTTTCCTGCCTCGTATTTTACTTAGGAATGGACACACAATAATCTGGTCAATTGAAACAAACTCTA
>CAZXCE010000129.1:0-16188 GCA_964639175.1 uncultured Clostridia bacterium | reverse complement strand
CTTTTTCTTATCCTGGAGGAGAAGAGTTCGTGTTTTCAACCCTTAACTGGCATCAATAGTCAGAGATATGGGTTACATCACATCCCACTGGATCACGACCATCACAGCCAGTTCGTTGGTAATATCCCGTATTTTCTGGGCTACCTCTATCTCCACAATTTCCAACCATCGGTCCCGGTGTGGGCGATTCACCCCCGATAACCTTTTGTGCCTGGTTCCCTTCAAAGAGAGAGTTGGTGTCTTCAATTGAAATTTCTATCTCTATATTCATCAAGTCTTTTAAATTGATAGCCACGTGGATTGCTCCTTATAGTCAAGATCCAGAAATTTTCAGGAACCCGCGATGATGATCGAAAAAGGATTTCCTGATTCAGCCCAGTAGTGACAGGACAGAGAAACCCATTACAGGTTTTTTCTGACTGATTCACATTTTTTGTTGATTTTTCGGTAAGCGACCCCTGAACCAGATATAGCTGTTCAGGTAAATATTTCCTGAGTTTTTATTTTGAAGAGTCTCAGAGACGATTGAAAAACTCAGGTTTATTTTCTGTGTATTCCGCATGTTCCGTGGTTTCTTGTCTAAAGATTCTATGGATAAACCTGACAGCCGCCTGTGGCCTTACACGACAGGGAATAAACAGGGGAAATCGTCATCGCCCGCATCAATTGTTGACGTCTAACCATCACGTTCCAGCTTTTTTGACCAAAACCAGCCGGCTCATCAGTTGCACAGTACACATCCCACCTTTTTTCAACCTCACCCGAAAGCAACATTCATCAGGCTGTGAACCCCCTATGAGACTTTTCTTTGTGCTGTTTTTCCTCTGTTGTTGGACTGATTGCTCGTTTTGTTTGGGTCAACAACCACCGCCGCCATCAAGCGGCCCCTGGGAACGTGATTTGTGGATTACCCACAGCACTGACGGCACCCAGTTTGAACCAGCCACGGTGCTGACCGAGCGAGCAGGCGTTCCCTGTGTTATTCAGGAGAAGACCGGGCGCTATCTCGCTGTTTTTCAGTGGTTTCCGCTGGATACAGAACATCAGGCGTATTTTGATAGAGTTGCGGTCATGATCTCGGAAGACGGTCAAACCTGGTCGGCACCGCAACCAATTCAGATTCAAGGATTTCCGTCAAATCTCCAGCGACCTTATGATCCAACCCTGGTGCCGCTGCCGGATGGACGATTTCGGCTGTATTACACGTCACACCCGCTGGCTCCACCTGGCGGGGAAATGCCGGTTTCCGCAATGTATTCAGCGATTTCCAGCGATGGAATCCAGTATCAATTTGAAGAAGGCATCCGGTTTGGCGTGGAAGGCAAACGGCTTTTTGATTGCGCCGTGCTCCAGTTTGGCCAGCAATGGCATATGTACCTCCCAGCCGGACGGCCTGAAGACGGCGCGTTTCATGCCATTTCAACTGATGGATTACACTTTACTCAGGCAGCGACCATTCCATCTGTCAACGGGGTGAATTGGACTGGGAATCTGGTAGCCGTCCAAAATGGGATGCGGTTTTACGGAACCACCTCTGGTCGTGGGAGCTGGTGGTCGTTTTCCGAGGATGGGTTCCAATGGACAACACCAACCTTTACCAACACCATGGGCGGAGATCCAGGTGTCGTAACAAAGGGGAACCAGTTGACGATGATTTATGTCGGCCCTGACACCAATAAACTTACGGATCCTCGCTTTGTGATGAGGTCGCCAGCATCTGGAGTTAAGATTGACACCACAACAACGGCTCAACTGGGGATTGACTGGATGGTGCTCCCTCCTCAAACCATTTTGAGCACCCAAACCCTGACACTGATTGAAAATCAGGGGGGCACACAGGTTGAATCCCCTATTGCCTCGGGACTTCCAGGAAATGTCCGACGATTGATGGTCAGTCTGCCTGCCGGGAAAACCGTCCGTGAAGCTTATGTGGGAATAAAAGCGGTGGACTCGACCGGTCGCGAAATCACTGGGCGGTCAGGTACGTTTTCAATTGGAAAAGCTGACGAGCCACCGCCACCAGATACCCAATCACCAACCATCACCGCCGTTACCCTTTCAAAAACCAAAGTGAAACGCAAAGTGGATGCAGAACTGGTGATTGGCTGGCAGTCCTCAGACAATGTCGGTGTGCAGTCGCATGATCTCAGCTATGCCAGTGACGCAGTCACCTTTTCCACTCCGATAGTGAGTGGGCTGGCCGGGACGGTTCAGGCATTTTCCTGGACGGTTCCGGGTTCTTTGCCAAAAACTTCAACTGGAGTCATTCAGGTCCAGGCCACAGACGCCGCTGGAAACAGTGAACGGGGCACCAGTGTCAGAGTGCGAATCAAGTGAACAAACTGGCCGGTAATTGAGTTTTGAGATTTTACAATTTGCGTGTTGATTTCCCTCTCAGAAAGAATGCTTCATTCGTCAGCACGCAAATTGCGATTTTCACCTCAAATTTCAACCACCAGCCAGCACCAGACACGAAAACCAGCACTTATGAATTCTTCCGTCTCGGAGTCTTCCGAACCAAATCCGACTTCACGCTTTGCCGTTCTGGCAGCCTGTTTACTCATCCTGGTTGCACTGATTGACTCGCAGGTCGTCGGCGCCATCACCCCGCAAATTGCCTTTGGCCTCCACGCCGCCAAGCCCACCGTGGCCGCCAGCGTAACGGGTTACTCACTGGCCGCTGCTGCCGTGGCACTTGGATTAGGGCGCTATAGCCGCCGGATCCGTCCTGGCACCTGGCTTCCGATTGCCGCCCTGATTTTTTCAGCCGCGAGTCTTCTTTCAGCGTTTGCCCCGCATGTGGCCATATTTTTTCTGGCACGGTCGCTTGCCGGGCTCGCCGGCGGCCTCATTTCGGCGCTGGCAATTGCGGCCCTGGCCAATGCGTCAAGCTATGCCAAACGGGGAAAGCAAATGAGCGGCGTCGCCGTCAGTTATTTTCTGGCTCCGGTGCTGGGGGTTCCGCTTGGAACATATTTGACCGGACTCTATAGCTGGCGCGTGGTTTTTGGTGTTTCAGCCGTTCTTGTTGCCCTGGCAGGTCTGCTGGTACGAATGTTCCCCTTGCCTGATAGCGGACTTGGCCAGTCATCTTCCCCGGCTGCCGGGTCCACTGAATCCACACCGGCGTCTCCACTGAAAACCCTTTGGGAAATGGCCACCCGCACACGGTCAACGGCGGTTGGCATTATCAGCGCCTTTTTTGTTTCTGGTGGGCTGGTTGGGTTTACCACCTATCTTGGAACGTGGCTCTCAGATGCGTTTCATACCACATCCAATCAGGTTGGGTTGATTTATGCCACAGCCGGGCTTGGTGCCGTTGTCGGTGGGGCCATTGGAGGGCTGCTGGCCGACCGGTTTGGCAAACAACAGGTTGCCGTCCGGAGCAGCCTGGGAATGGTTGTCCTGCTCCTGATCGTGCCGACGTTTCACTGGAGCACAACCCTGTTTATTCTGATTGGGCTGGCGGCCTTTCTGGCCTCGCTCCGGGTGGCACCCCTTCAAGCCCTCATCACTGAACTCGTCAAACCTGAAGAACGGGCCGCCTATGTTGCGCTACGTAATGGGTCTTCCCAGCTTGGCATTGCGACCGCAGCCGTTGTAGGTGCTGAACTTTACAAAGGGTTTGGTTTTGTCGGCGTGGGTTTGTTTTGTGCCGGGCTCACACTTCTGGCCTGGCAGAGCATCCAGTGGGTTCATGATCCACACGCGACACTTGATCATCGTCCCCAGGAACTCACCTTTCGCTACCGGATGATGCGCGCCGGGATTCGGGTTACGCTTATGCTGGCCTTTTTTATCTTTCTGATTCTGCCATTTCTGCTCAGTTTATTTATTACCAAACCACCCACGCGCCCTGACGAACGAAACCGAACCGACACCCCGGCAGCCTATGGAGCCACATTTGAAAATGTGGCGTTTACGGCTTCTGATCAAAATCAGGTTTCTGGATGGTACCTGCCAAACCCGGCAGCCAGCACCACCTTTATCATTGCCCATGGCCAGTTTCGGTCCCGCTATGAAGGTCTCAAACGTGGCATTGATTTCTGGAATGCCGGCAATAATGTGCTCCTCTTTGACATGCGCCACCACGGACAAAGCCGGGCGGAGTTTTCATCAATTGGGTTTTATGAGCGGCGAGATATTCTGGCCGCCATTGACTATGTCAGAACGCGCACACCGCAAACCCAGATTGTGCTGATGGGGATTTCGATGGGTGCGGCTTCAACCTTGATGGCTGCCGCCGAGGCCAAAAATATCCGGGCTGTGATTGCGGAGAGTAGCTTTCTTTCCCTGCGGGATGCGGTATACCATCACGTCTCCATGATGAATCTTCCGACATTCCCATTTGCTCCCATTTTGTTGTGGATCACGGCCTGGCGACTGGGGTTTGCTCCAAACGACTATGACGTTCGGGCAGCCGTGGGTCAGATCGCCTGTCCAATTTTATTTATTGGCAGTGGGAACGATACCCGCATGCCCAACGATACCGTTTTGGAGCCGCTCTTTACCGCCGCCCGCAACCCGCTCAAACAAAAGTTTATCGTGGCGGGTGCCCGCCATGGTCATGCGTATGATGTAGCCCCTCGGGAATATCAGAAAATTGTGGCTCAATTTCTCAGAAGTATCGGTATGTAAAAAACTTAGCCCAATATGTAAGCATTTTGTAAAAAGCCCTTTCAGGCGCAACCGGGTATTGCATTTCCACGTACCGCGCGGTATCCACACATCAAATCAATCAAAGACATCTCTCTTCACCAAAATCAGAAAGGATTTCTCCCAATGAAGTCTGCACACACCAGTCTCGTGCGTTCGGCAATTTTTGCCTTGATCATCACCATTTGCACCTCATTTACCGCCTTCGCTTTCGCCAAACAGGACAAACGGAAAGCAACCAAAATTCAAAGTGCCACGGTCGCCGTTGGAAAAAATAAAGCGGGTGTTGAAGTTCGTTACCTGAATCTGCCCTGGGGGGAAACAACCTTTGGGTATATCGAAAACGGCGGAAATCAATACTACAGCAAGCGTACCTGGCCGTTCGCCCACCTGAAACTTGGCGTCAAAGCCAAATTTAACGGCACGGAAATCGCCCCTGGCGATTATGTGATGTACATCACACCGAAAACCGGCGATACGCCAATGACCCTCTCTATTGCCTCCTTCAAACCCAATAGCACTGGAACGTTCCTGCAAGATGGCAATGTTTTTACCGAAACCCCCAAAGATGTGGTTGAAGTTGCCAAGAAAACAGTGACGTTCGAAAAAGGCGACACCTTGATTGATGAATTGAAAATTGATCTGGCATCCGACAAAAGCGATGTCGCGTTCAAAGTTCACTATGGCAACCGGTTGATGACCGAAAAACTGAACCTTAAATAGTAGTTGATTTCCGGCAAGCTGATGTTCCAGGCCGTCCTTTCCGTTCGAATTTCAGGAGACTTTTTTGTTATGAGTAAAACCAACGTCGCAGAATTACCCGTGAATGGCACCGTGGTTGAAAAAGAAGCCCCGTCAGAACCATTGATCCCTGTCACCAATACTGACTCAACCTCCTACTCAATGCTTGAGCCACGGATGAAAAAAGTATACGGCGCATATTATAAGGAGCTGTATTTCACCCCGGAACGCCGGGTATTGTCCCCAAAAGTCCAGGAATTGATTTCCATTGCGGCCTCACTGGTCGCCAAGTGCGAAGGATGTATTGACGGCCATATGAAAAAGGCCCTCGAACTTGGCGCCACCAAAGAAGAAATCAGCGAAACCATCTGCATCGCAGCCGCCATCAATGCGGCCTCTATCATTGACCTCAGTGATGGCACAGCGGCACGGCTGGGATTGAACCACTTTCCCAGCAAACCACGCCCCAAACAGGAAGAGTAATTTCTCCGCCACTCGACCACTGCGTACCCTACCGATTTTCCACACACGACGTTGCCTGTCAGGCAGTCACGTGACTGCCTGATCAAGGTCGTGGTGTACGCTTTAACAGGCCAAAACTCATCATGCACGTATTGATGTGGTCATCAGACCACACTACCTATATCAGAGAAGAGGACCCCACCCATGAAAGCAGGAAAGCTGTATCGTTCCCTCGGCATGCTCGCGATTGTGCTCATGCTTGGAACTATTTCCGTTTTGGCAGCCCCCACAGGCGGCAGCAAATTCAACCACACGACTAAATCCAAAGAAGCCAAACAGTATTTTGATCAGGCAATTCTGGCGCTTGAAAATTACGCCCTTCCCCCACAAATCAATGAACTGGCAAAGAAAGCCATTGATCTTGACCCAGACTATGCCCTGGCCACTTATATTTATGGCGTGACAATGACTCCGCCACAGGATCCAGCTCCAGTCGTTCAAAAAGCATTTGACCTTGGCAAAAAAGCCTCGGATGGCGAACGCCGGTACCTGGAAGCGGTCCAACTCCTGCGGCAACAAAAAGCGACGGAAGCTCTGCCGATTCTGAAAGAACTCGCAACCCAGTTTCCAGATGAACGCATGGTTCAAATGATGTTGGGGCAGGTCTCGGTCAATACCGGAAACCGCGCCGACGCGAAGGCAGCGTTTGAAAAAGCACGTCAACTTGATGGCAGCACGGCCCGGGTTCATGGCTTTCTCGGAAACGTAGCCCTGATGGATGGTCAATTCAGCGAAGCTCGTGAACTCTTTAAAGCAGCCCTGAGCAAAAAAGCACCAGGGGCGATGCCGTTTAATGCCCACTATGGTTTGGTGTATGCAGATGTGTACGAAGGAAAACATGAAAAGGCAATCAAGCACCTGGAAGCCTTTTATGCCGAATACATCAAATCGGAAGCACCTAAATTTTTCCCGCCAGTGTTTATCTGGAATTCAATTGGCCGAATCAACCTTGAATTTGGGAACGCCGAAGCCGCGATCAAAGCCTATGAAAAAGGTTATGAAAGCGTCCCAAGCAGCAATTTGAATGAAGATGACAAGAAAACCTGGTTTGGCCGCATGCACCACGGACGTGCCCGGGCACTGGCGAAACTTGGAAAGTTTGATGAAGCCTGGAAGGAAGCTGAACTCATCAAGAAAATGATTGAAGAAAGTGGTGACAAAGGAAAACAATACTGGACGTCATACCACTATGTGGCTGGCTATATCAAACTTGAAAAAGGCGAAGTTGCAGCCGCAGTTGAACACCTGAAACAGGCCGATCAAACCGACCAGTTCCATCGGTTATTGCTGGCTCGCGCCTATGAAAAATCAGGCGATAAAGAAAATGCCAAACTTATCTACACGGAACTGGCGAAACAGCCATTGCCAAATCTTGAAACAGCCCTCGCTTATCCCGAAGCCAAGAAAAAGTTGAAGGGATAAGTATCGGTCAATGGCTTGAAGATGGAAGTCCATCAAAGCAAAAGGGAACCTGAGCAATCAGGTTCCCTTTTTGATTGTTTGGGGTTGGGTTACAGCCAGGGCCATTTGTGACGGTAGGTGGTACTACGGTTTGAGTTGCTGGCGGAGCCGTTCCAGGTTTTGAACCGCACTTGAATCATTCGGATCAAGAATTACGGCCTGTTGAAATGCTTGTTCAGCTTCGGCTTGTTGTCCGTTCTGGGCCAACGCCACTCCCAGATTATTATAACAATCAATGCACTTTGGATTGAGCGCCAGCGCCTGTTGAAACGCGTGAATGGCCTCATCCAGCCTGGATTGTCGGAGCCACATCTGTCCAATCAGCGCATATGCGGTATCATTTTTGGGTGAAAGACGAATTGCCTCTTTCAAACATAGAATGGCCTGATCCAGTTTTCCTAAAGATCGATAGGTGAGCCCCAAATTCAAGTACGCCTCAACAAAAGTTGGACGAAGCTCAATTGCACGGAGAAACTCTGTTTCAGCACCTTTTAGATCCCCAATTTTTGAAAGAAGTACCGCAAATTCATGATGGTTTTCAGCCAAGATCGGCACCATAGTCATGGTTTCCCGGTATGCGGCAACGGCGGCTTGATCTTTATGTTGACGAACCAGTAAACGAGCCAGGTTGCGCCTGCCGTGAGGGCTGTACGGATTTATTTTGAAGATTTCAGTGATTTCAGCCTGGGCTTCGTCCAAACGGTCCTCTTGAAGATAGATATCAACCAGCACATTTCGCAGAGACGCTCTGGTCAAATCCAGGGGAATTCCTTTCTTAAGGACAACCTCCGCTTCCGCATTGCGATGTTGTGACAAATAATACAACCCCATCACGAGATATCCTTTTGGGTTGTATGGTGCATCCCGAATCATGGCTGTTCCAAACCCCATTGAATCTCGCCAATCCAGGTTACGGATCATTGTCCGGACAATGCCGCCGATAATCAGTACACCACACAGACAAGCCGCAACCAGTCGCCACTTCCCTGCCCGGCGAATGCTTTCGGCCAGGATTGCTCCAGCAATGAGGCAAATACTAATCGAAGGAAAATAGAGAGTTCGTTCCGCAATCAAAATTCCGATTGGAAATATCAGGTTTGAAACCAGAAAGGTGGTACCAAAAAAGAAAAAAATGGCAAATGACGTAATTTTTTCATACTGAAACAAGATCACCCCAGCAACCAGCAACCCACCAACCAGCGCCAGTGATAAACCAGCTTTTAGAGTCAGCATGTGTGTCAACGGAATTTGGCTAAAATCATAATCTGCAGCAAGATGGGCTGGCCAGGCCAGAAGCTGAATCATTTTGACAAATCCATAACTCATCGTGAGCAATCGGGTGGACCAGGTTGCATCTTTGAAAAACGACTCGTCTTCAGTGACTCCAATTTCAGCCAAAACCAGAATTCGAGCACCAAGGTACAACCCAATGGGGATGAGAAACCCGGCATAGCCCACTAAAAGTGATTTCCATCGAGTGCGCCACTCATATGGCCAAACCTGGTATACATCAACCAGAACCAGAGCCCCCAATAAAGCAATTGAACTTTCTTTGGTGAATAAAGCCAGGAAATACAGAATGACCGCATACCAGTAAAATCGAGGGCTTTCAGTTCGAAACCGATACGCCAGCCAGGCGCTTAAACAAAATGTGGCTGCCAGAACTTCAGGGCGACCAGCAATCGCACTCACTGCTTCGGTATGAATGGGATGGATGGCAAAGAAAACACCAGTTATCAAAGCCGCTGACCAGTTCTCCAAATAAGCCAGAACCAGGGCATAGATCAAAATAGCGTTTACCCCATGGAGAAAAATATTCACAACATGGTAACCAGTGGGATTTAACCCTGATACTGCATAGTTGAGCGCAAAACTGACATTGGTCAGCGGACGATACGCACCAAAAGATCCGCGCCCGGGTCCCCAATAACTCTGCTTGAATAAAGTTGGAATTGAATGAAGCGACTGAATCTCCTTCCGGTCAACCACTACGACACTATCATCATAGACAAATTCGCCAGGGAGACTGTTCCAGTATGCCAGCAGTGTGACCACACTGATGATCACAATCGGCCAGAGATGGGGTGACGAGAAAAGTTGTCGGAGTTTTGACATAAAAAGGGCGGTACCGTAAGGAGGGGTTATTTTGAGTCAACTGGTTTAATGAAAAACGCATTGATTTGGAATTCCTCACCCTGAACGGTCCGGAAGCCAAAATTCCCGAGCTTGAAGCTGTTTTGCGGATCTTCTAAAAAACCAAGCGGCACCAATTGTCCAGCATCAGAGCCGGAACTCGGGATCAGTTCGTGTTTGATCCGGTTGCCGCGAACTTCAATATGCACGTGGTAATACACATTTGGCTTGATGTCAGTCAAAATTGGGGGTGCTTCAGTTGGTTTTTCCAGATCCAGTTGCCCGTTACGAACCAGATACCCGCGAAATTCATTCGGATGTTTCCCACCTGGGCCTGAGAGATAAAACACATAGGCATTGTTGTTGCGTGCCCGAACCACCCAGGCCGCTCCTTTGTCATTCAAAAACTGGATATCGAAATCCACATCAAAGTCGCGATACACAGTGCCGGCAGGTTGCCCAATCCCTTCACCTTTCACCATTAAGCCCTTACTCACAGTCCAGCTAGCCGGCGCTTCCCACTTCCCCAACCCGGCATTAAATCGGTCGCTAAACTCGGCAGAAGAAGGAATTGGCATCAGGTCAATCTTGAGTGACTTTTCCCCAACGGCCAGGGTTTCGGTCAATTTGGTCTCGAAATAATCATCTTTCACCACCCGAATCGTACGCACACCCGGTCGAACATTTGGAATCACCAGCGACCCATCGGGGGTGATCGCCCCCCGATCAGCGTCATCCACATACACGGTCGCCCCAACGACAGACGCAATCGTAACTTTGACCAGTGCTGCCACCAGCGGAGGGGTCACAACATTGCCATTGGGGTCATCCGGTTTGATTTCAACTTTGTCTTCCCAGGGCATCCAGTCGGCGTGTTCGATCCGCACGGTGTGGGTTCCAGTCGCCAGCTTTGGGAATGTAACCTGTTTGCCATCAACCTGCAGGTCTTCAAGTTTGACCGGCTGGTTATCGAGCATCAGACTGGCGCCTTCAGGGACACCAGCCAGCACCAGCGGGGCAAATTTGGCCACCAGCCGGACTGGCAAAACCTCAGTTTTGTTTACTTGTGGGCGATAAGATTTTGCAAACGGCTCAAAATCAGGTTTGCGGACTTCGATCTGGTAGGAACGGTTTGGAATAAATTCGAGGATAAAGGCGCCCGTTTGATCCGAAGCGCCCATATTTTTTCCATCAACGAACACCTCGGCACCAATTGGGGAAGTGGTAATGGCCAGGTTAGACTTTCCGACGCGTGGTTTTGGTGGAGCTGTATTTGGGCGCGAAGGAGAGCTTAAAATTCGCTTCTGCGCCAGAATTGGCGTACTGAACCCAACCAATACGACCATCAAACCAAGAACCATCACTACGCCAGAATGCATGAAAAAATCCCTTTCCTCGGCAATACATAAATGATCAATGGCCAGATGAACGGTTTGTGCTGAAGATAAACCGAAGTCCACAAGGGCGGGCCTACTTTGCAGACTGAGGCAGATCAAGCGCGAGCCGAAACCCAAGAAACGCATCCATTGATGTGCTTTCCAGCCATTGACGACAGGTGGTGGTTGAGCTTTCCTTCGGAGCTGAGTAATTCCCTCCCCTCAGAATTTTCAACTGTTTTTTCCCAAAGTTGATGTCTGGTTTGGCCGCGCTGTTTGGATAAAGCTGGTAATCTGAAGCTGTCCATTCCGAAACATTCCCAGCCATTCCCATCACCTTGAATGGACTGGTATCACCGGCTTGTTGAATAGAATCAACCGCCAACGGAAGTCGGACTTTCAATGTATCAGTGTTGGCATTTCGAGGATCGAACGTGTTGCCCCACGGATACAGACGCTGATCATCGCTACGCGCGGCAAACTCCCATTCCGCCTCAGATGGTAACCGGTATGAAAGACCTGTTTTCTGGCTCACCCATTGACAATAGGCAGTGGCATCCTCCCAGGACACATTGACCACCGGAAATTGATCAGTTCCTGGCTCATACTTTCCATTTTTCCAATCGGATGGGGGACTGGCACCTGTTGCTGCAAGGTAGTCAGCATATTCTTTCCGGGTTACCTCATATTTCCCAATCGCAAAAGGTTTGACTGTTACTTCATGAGATGGGGTTTCATCTAAAGAAACCCCGGCGCCCGAATTACGCCCCATCGTAAATGTCCCGCCTTTGATTTCAACCATATTTTCAGGCAACACAAATTTGGCTGCTGGTGGCGGTGGTGGTGGATCAGGGTTGATATTGCCAGATGGGTTGACCAGACCAGAACGAGGAACAAGGACATAGGCCCCAATAGCCAGTGCGATCACTGCCACCACCGCAATAGCAACATTGCGGGTCGAGACGACTGATGAGTTCAGGGCCGGTGTGACCGATGAGCCAACCGGTGAAGCAACCGCCTGGGCCGCTCGAATTCCGGGCTGGTTGGGTGCTCCCATTTTTAAGGTGCCGCCAGCATGCTCAGCCACTTGAGGTTTGGCTGCTGCTGGAACGTAGGCTTCTTCTTTGGCGAGTGAACTCGAAGAAGCGATCAACGTGCCACTCTCTTCACGTGGTGCGGTGCGCGATTTTTCTTTGATTTGTACCGGTCCGGCGCGATTGGCCCTGGTCTCGCGTGTCGCTCCATCCTGGGTGTGCCAGACTGAAATGGCGTCTGACGTTTCGGCATGTCCGAGCGGACTACTCATCAGGCTGGTCTGAATGGCCGGTGCATCGGTGGTTTCAGCCCGATCTTCTTCAACCAGGGCCGGGCTACTGAGCATTGAGGTGTGAAAAGCGACACCTTCGCCTTCCAAATTTGCCGTGGCAACCACATCGTTACCAGCACAGGCGGCTTCGAGTTCACGCGCAAACTGGCCAGCCGTAGCTGGACGGTTATCAGGTCGTTTTGAAAGCGCACGCAGAACAACTTTTTCCAGTTCACGTGGGATATTTGGATTGACGATAAAGAGTGGGCGGGGCTCTTCATTGATGTGTTTGAGCACAATCCCAAGCGAGGTGGGGGCATTAAACGGCAGTTCTCCGGCCAGTAGCTCATAAGCAATAACGCCAAGACTATAGACATCCGAGCGTGGATCCAGTTCCAGCCCGTGGCATTGCTCAGGCGACATATAATGTGGTGTCCCAATCAGCATTCCTGCTTCAGTCAAACTGGCATGCGAGGCTTCACCTTTATCGCGGAGCTTGGCAATCCCAAAATCGAGGACTTTGACGACTTCTTTTCCATCCGCTTCGCGCTTGAGAAAAATATTGTCAGGCTTGAGGTCGCGGTGAATCACCCCGCGTTTATGAGCCGCATCAACCGCCCCACACGTTTCCGATAGAATCTCAATTGCTTCAGCCGCAGTCATCGGATGACGATAAATTCGATCCCGGAGGGATTCCCCTTCGAGATATTCCATGACCAGATAGGCCGTGTTATCGGCCAAGACGCCAAAATCCATGACCGTGGTTGCATTCGGGTGATTGATGCGGACGGCGGCTCTGGCTTCGCGTTTGAATCGTTCAAGAATTGATGGATCTTCGGTCAGGTTGTGATGCAGGAATTTAATCGCAACATCCACGTCCATATGGACATGATGGGCGCGATAAACAACCCCCATCCCACCTTCACCAAGCTTGGCCAGTATCTGATACTTTCCTTCAAACACAGTTCCGACCAGCGGATCAGCGGTAAGTGATGCAGATGGGGGCACAGGGCGAGTGGATTGATCATCGTTTGTCATGGAAGTCAGGCCTTCAGTGATGATTGGGATTTGGGGTAGTGGAATCGCCGATTATCCGCTGAAACGCTGGTTGCTGTCAAAGCCTGCACCAATCGCTGGTGTCTCACTCAGAGTTTGAGTTGTTCGGCAGGATGGATACCCGTCAGGCAGCTCCTGAGATGGGGACTTCTGTCCGCTGTCATTTTTCTGCATTTGGGGCACGAACTTGGTAAGATGACTGGATTCAGTTCTCCCGTCATCCAAATCACAGCTTCGAAAATCAAACTATGCTCCCAGCCTATTGTTTTCTCACCCCTGCCGCCGTGGTCGAAGGTCAGGTTGATCTGATGCAGCTTCGGGCCATCGTCACCATGAATTTGAAGCAGGCGCTCAGACCTGGAAAAGACCCGGTTACAGGAAGCGTTGGAAACCCAATCCGTCAGATTGTGCTTTCGATGGGTGCCTTCGGCCTATTGTTTGCCTTCAATGCCCACCGATTTGCCGACTTACCGAGCTATCTCATCATGCTCTTTGCCTCAACCTTCCTGATTGCGAGCCTCAATATTGCCCCAGACCCATATGATGTTCGCCAGCGTAATCTGGAAACATTTCATTCAAAAGCAATTACCCAGAAAACACTGCTCATGGCCCGCATTGTGGTGTTATTTATCATCGTCAATTTTATTGCGATTAGTTATGCGTTAATTCCACTGGCAGTTTCGGTGTTTTATCTTGACTGTCCGGTCGTGCTGGCGGTGTGTGCGTTGATTTTACTGTTGATTGGGTGTTTTTCACTGGTTGTGTACTGGCTGGTTGTCCTGATGGTGGCAGCCCAGTTTATTGGTCTCGACCGGGTCCGCCAGATGTCTCAGGGACTCTTTCTCCTGGTACTGCTTGGTATTATTGGCGTCTCCTTTGATTTTTTTGGTTTCAATCAGCATCCCTTTTCCCAATCACCTGAAAAGGTATCGTTGATTGATTCGGCCTGGGTAAAATTTTTGCCATCAACGTGGTTTGTGGATGCACTGGTTGGTGACCTCTCACTGGTGACCAATATCGAACGAACAGTCATGCTGGCCACCGTCTGTGGTGCGATTGGAATTCTCTGGCGACTTGATACTGACGGGTATTTCCCGCGCCTGGTTGAAAAACTCTCTGAGCCAGCGTCTCAACCCACATCAAGCCCGCTGTCGGTAAAATTATTGAACCTGTACCGCCTGATTCCACCTGTGCGCCGATGGGTGATTCCCGATCATACCTTTGCGCTGGCATCGCTGGTTCTGACGGTCACTCAGCGCGAAGAAATTTCACGTATTCGCACCCTGGTCCCGCGGGTGTTTATGCTTCTGTTTTTCCTGGCTGGATTTAGTTCTTTCCGTCCAGAAGCCCGGTTTTTCGGGTTACTGATGTTGAGCTACTATGGATTTTCGAGTGTGATCGAAGGACTGGATATTATTAAACAAAGCTCCCACGCGTCGGCCTGCTGGATGTTACAGGTGATCCCACTTGGGGGAAAAGACATTCTCAAAGGTCTTCGGCTGACGGTCATGGTGAAATTTTTTGCTTTTCCAGCCGCCCTGCTCTTGATTATGTTTTACAGCTTTCACCCGTTTCTCATCGCGACGTTGCTGGCCATTGGTTTTTTTATTATTGCGAGGGTTTTAATCCCGGTACTGTTGATTGCCCAGCCGACCTATCCACTCTCTCAAGACCAGCGAACAGCCCAATCCTTGACTGGATTTCTCATCGGCATGGTTGTGATTTTCTTTGCCGCCCTGGGGTATGGCATCATCACGCTGTTGGGGTCGCTTTTGGGCTATTTTGGGCTGGCTGTGGCGGCTGGAGGGTTGATAGCGCTGATTTGTATTGAATACCTGCTTGATTTGCAGGCAGCCCGCCGGTTACAGGCAGTTGGTGTGAAGGATTAGGGGTCAGGGGTCGAATATCTGTCAGTTTGTCACATCCACTCTAATTTTCTTCCAACCAAATCTACGTCCAAAAAATACGCGGTTGATTGGTGTCCGGAGCGAGCAAAACACGCCTGCATCTGGGTGGCAATTTCTTCTTGATGTGACAACGCCAGCGCCAGGGCTGATGGTCCAGCCCCACTTAAAGCGGTGGCCAGAAGCCCCGGATGTGACAGCTTGAGAATGTCTTCCAGTCCTGGAATATGACGGGCACGAAAATTCTGATGCAGACGATCCTGCATGGCATCCCGGAGCAAATCAAATCGTTTTTCATCGAGTGCGGCCAGCAAAAGTCCCAGATGCTGCATTTGGAACACAACATCAACTCGTGGCAGTGAGTCTGGCAACACCGTCCGCATAGTTTGTGTAGACAGTGGAAAATACGGCCTGACCACAAGGACAGAAATTTCATCTGGCCAGGATTTTCGGATCAGATGGGGCACACCAGATTCACGGTCACACAATAGAATTAAGCCTCCCAACCGGGCTGGGGCCAGGTTATCGGCGTGTGATTCAAAAACCATCGCATGCGACAAAAATTCATCAATTGAAAATTCCTGCCCCAGAAAACTCTCAACCAGTGATACCCCAGCCACAATGGCAGCGGCACTACTGCCCAGGCCGCTTCCAAGTGGCACGTCATTAATGATCTCAAGTGACAATGCAGGGAGTGAAACCCCACGCGTTGCAGCGGTGTGGCGAGCCACCTGACAGATCAGGTTTTCTTCAGGGCGGAGTGGAATGTGGGTCGCGGCGTTGCCGGTTGCCGTCAGTTTCCAGTCACCAGTTTCCTCGTGCCAGGTACCACGAAGCGATAAATACAGACCCAATGCCAGTCCAAGTGTGTCAAAGGCCGGTCCGAGATTGGCGGTTGATGCAGGAACACGAATTGAAAAAGTGGAAGGAACCATAATCGGAATGAAGAATGAAGAATGAAGAATGAAGAATGAAGAATGTAATTGGTGCTTGGTGCTTGGTGCTTGGTACAAGTCCCCATAAATGGGGGATG
>CAZXCE010000128.1:0-16232 GCA_964639175.1 uncultured Clostridia bacterium | reverse complement strand
TACCTGGTGACTGGTTCTTGGTGCCTGGTTCTTGGTTCTTGGTTCTTGGTTTCGTTAACCCGGAACCCGGAACCCGGAACCCGGAACCCGGAACCCACCATTATCCGACCAGCGTCCAGGTAATTTGTTCGATCCATTCCTCTCCGACAATGAGGGTGATGTGGGTCGCAAAGGTTGAAGTCGGGTTGTAAATGCGAATCTGCAGCGTTTTGTTCCCATCTTCATTGCGTCGCAACAGGGTGGCCGTTCCAATTGCATCACGACTTTTTAAGACATCCCGCCAGCTTAGTTTCTTCTTGGGGTGAAGGGTGACAATCGTAGCCCGCTCGACACCATCAGCCGTTGGCACAATACAGGCTTTGAGGGTGCCTTCTTTGGTGGAAAAACGTTCCCATCCCGAGATACCTTCCTTACTCCCCTTGCCCAGTTTGGCATAGACCTGCACCCGCATGGCATTGAGCGGAATCAGCGGCTGCAACAACAGTGGTTGCAAATGGATCCGGGCTTCTTCTGGGTTGTTATAACTCAACCGGCGGAGAGAAGAATTTTGGGCGGTTGCGGAACCAGTTACCAGACAGGCAATCAGGAATCCACCAGCCATTGTTCTCAAAACCTGTGAAAAAATCCTCATGAACCGGGTAACTCCATAAACACAAGTGAATACAACCGCTTGAAAGCGGAGTACTGACCCCTGAGAAGTCTCAGTCAAGGTACAACAAGAAACTTTTTAAGTAGCTCCCTTCTGGATGAAACAGATTGACCGGATGATCAGGCGCCAGGTGATGTTTTTGAATGATTCTGACGGAACGGGTTGCCTCACAGGCTGCCTGAAAAATGACCTGCTGGAAGAGCTTTTCATCAACGTGGTACGAACACGAGCAGGTCAACAATAAACTCTGAGCTGGAAGTTTGGCCATCGCCAGACGATTGATTTCTTTATATCCACGACAGGCCTGAATGATATCGGTCTTCTTTTTTGCAAACGCTGGTGGGTCCAGAATGCACAGGTCATAGGGTAATTCCGGCTGCCGAAGAAATGAAAACACATCTTCGACAACCAGCCGATTTCCTTCGAGTTCACAGTGATTGACTTCAAAATGACGGCGGGTGGCGTCGATAGCTTCGGCAGAAATATCAACCGAGTCCACCTGTCGAGCGCCGCCTTTGAGAGCATAAACGCTAAAGGCACCGGTGTAGGAAAAGCAATTCAAGACCCGGCGGTTGACCGCCAGTTCCCCGACCAGCCGGCGCATTTCACGCTGATCAAGAAAGAACCCGGTTTTCTGACCTCGCTCAATATCAGCAAAGAACGTCAGTCCATTTTCACGGATTTCAACCAGTTGCGGAACTGGATTTCCAGCCAGTAATTGCTTGACTGTTTTTAAGCCTTCTTCGCGGCGCGAAGGGCTGGCTGAATGTTCAAAGATACTGGCTGGTGAAAGCAGTTCTGTCAGGGTTTCAACAATGACTGGCTTCAACTTTTCAATCCCAAGCGTTGATATCTGTATCACCAGGATTTCATTGTATTTATCTACGATTAAGCCAGGAATGCCGTCCCCTTCACTGTTGATGATTCGACAGGCATTTGTCTCTGAATTCTGAAAAAGAAGCTTCCGAAATTCAATTGCTTTTTGAATCTTTTCTTTGAGCGTCAACAGTGGATCTTTTTGCTCAAAAGAAATCATTCGCCCGGTAATTGAACATTTGGAATGAAAATACCCCCACCCGAGAAATTCTTTTTCCGAACTAAAAACGGGTAAGACGTCACCATTCTCAAACTCTGGAAGATGTTTAATCGCCCCTGAAAAAATCCAGTGGTGGTGGTTTCGAATGGCTTTTTCTTTGCCTCGGTGGAGGATAACTTTTTTATCAGACATTTCTAAATACCAGGGGTCAGGGGTCAGGGGTCAGGGGTCAGGGTTTTCGGAATCTGACAGGCTACTTGAATGAGAACCAGTTGTCACCCTGTCACCCTGTCATCAAGGTGGCTTCGGATAGTTGAAAACACCTCATCAAACATGGGTTCGGTCAAAAATCCGGTTGATGTATTGCGTTGACTTGGGTGATAGGACCCAATCAGGAACAGCGGCTGGTCTTCTGTTCCCAAATGATACCCTCGATTGTGTCCAAATTGGGGGGCAGGTGAAGGGATGGCCTGACCCTGGGATTTCAAGATTTTCAATACATTGTCAAAGGCAAACTTCCCAAGCGTCAGGATCACCTGGGTTGATCCAAGCAGTTTCAACTCGCGGTCAAGGAAGGCCCGGCAGGTTTCGGTTTCAGGTGGGGTGGGCTTGTTCTCAGGTGGGGCACATCGCACGACAACCCCGATATAACAATCAGTGAGCTGCAAGCCATCCTGGGCATCGGTTGAATCAGGCTGGTTGGCAAAGCCAGCTTTGTGAAGTGCCCGGTATAACCAGTCTCCACTTTTGTCGCCCGTAAAAACCCGCCCGGTTCGGTTGCCACCATGAGCCGCCGGTGCCAGCCCAACGATGACAAGCCGGGCTTGCGGATCGCCAAACCCCGGCACGGGTTTTCCCCAATAGGTTTGATGGCGGAAGCGGGCTACCTTTTCAGCAGCAACCTGCTCTCGCCATTGAACCAGCCGTGGGCACTGACGACAGTTTTCAATTTCGGATGTCAGGGCTGAGAACGAATCCATCATTTGTTGACCGGGGTCAGCCAGTGATACCGGTCTTCATATTCTCCGTTGAAAATACCGAAAAACCGTTCCTGTAATCTGGTGGTGATATTGCCCCGCTGGCCATTATTGACATTGATGCGGTCAATGCTTCGGATAGGGGTAATTTCACAGGCCGTTCCCGTCAGGAAAATTTCATCAGCGATATAGAGTTCTTCACGCGAAATATTGCGTTCCTTGAGCGGGATTCCCAGTTCCTGACATAAGGTCATCACCGCATCGCGGGTAATCCCTGGCAAAACTGAAGCATGCGACGGCGGTGTATGAACCACCCCATCCCGCACCAGGAAAATATTCTCTCCGCTGCCTTCACTGACATAGCCAAAGCGGTCAAGGGCAATCCCTTCGGCATACTTATTGACGATGGCTTCCATCTTGACCAGTTGTGAATTCATGTAATTGGCGCCGGCTTTGGCGGTTGTGGGCAAGGTGTTGGGCGACATCCGTGACCAGGTCGAGGTGCAGACGTCAACCCCTTCTTCGAGCGCATCTGACCCCAGATATGGTCCCCAGGGCCAGCAGGCAATGTAGGTTTCAACCGGCGCCGGAAATGGATTGACCCCAAAAGTACCATACCCACGGAACACAATCGGGCGCACATAACACTCTTCCATGTGGTTGACTCGCACAATCTCAGTACACACCTGACTCAATTCCTGAAGTGAATGAGGAATATCCATTCGGTAGATTCGACATGAATCAAATAACCGCCGGATGTGCTCGTGGAGTCGGAAAATTTGAGGCCCTTTGGGTGTACTGTAACACCGGATCCCTTCAAACAATGAAGAGCCGTAATGGATCACGTGTGACATGACATGGATGCGGGCATCTTCCCAATTAATAAAAACTCCATTGTGCCAGATTTTCTCAGTTGTTTCCGGTGCCATAATTCCCTCGATTTCTTCTCGTTAAGTTTGGTAAAGCACATCTAATTTCGCGTGGTTGACGGCTGGTGGTTGAGTTTTGGTGTCTGATACAGGGACCAAACACCCCGGACCAATCAGGTTTCAGTGAAGGTGTGCAACACGTGGTGGCGGGCACCGCGCAACCGTAAAGCGGTCTGGAGCCGAACTGGCATCCAGCGCTTGGGGGTAATGCCCGATGCCGGGCGGCTGTATTTCAAGCAAATGCCGGCTTTGAGTGGATATCCATCGTCAAGACTGCGAATTGACTCCAGGGTTAATTGCAAATGGCCAATATAAATTTGATCACCAATTTGGGCCTCGGTTTCCTCCCCTGTTTGTGGAAGGATCCAGAACAGTGCCTGGCGGGGGCCTAGCTCTTCAGCCAGTTCTGGATGAAATGCCAGGCATAACTTGGTGTACACCAGGTCTTCACCTGGCGCGATGCCGGTTTGGGATACCAGTTGGAGTGTTTTTTGAATCCGATCAGTGTCTGGTGACTGGCAGGCAAGTCGCAATTTGACCGCTTTCATAGTATCGGGATCTTCCGGATGCCCTTTAGCCGCCATAAACAACCCTTCCCCAATGCGGCGCGGATCAAGCAATACCAGTTGTTTGGTTAACCCGACCAGCCGGTCATAATCGCTACATTGCAAATAACCAAGCACGTGTACGTTTCGGGTCCGATACATCACCCCAAGCGAGGCCATTTCAGCGCCACGACACACCTGGACCGAATCAGAAAACGCCACCATCTGGTTATTTTGCAAGGCCAGGGCATTCTCAATTCCAGTTGCCAGGTACAACGGGGTACCCTCGATGACTTCAAAATATTCAATGTCACCTGGACCTGGAAATGTGCGAAGCGAATGAACCAGAACCAGCAAAGCAACCGTCCCCCCAAATACCCCAAGTCCAATGTCTGGGCTGGAAGATACGGGTCGGGCGAGTTGCTTGAAATAGCCTTCGACCTGTTTGGCCTGTTTCGGAGAGTTGGTCCCTTCAATCGAATACAGATATTGTTGAAACAGGTGGCTGCGAAATGGAAGTTGCACCACTGCCAGCTCTAAAATCCGTGACGCGGCAATATTTCCGTTTGCAGCCTGGACCAGGTCTCTGAGCCAGCCCGAGTCCTGACTTGGGCCAATAGCAACAATATAGAGCGGGCAATGTAACTGGTCACATAACTCAACCGCGAACTGGCGGGCAATTTCTGGAACCTGGGTTTCGGAGGAAGGTTTTGGAGTCACCTGTTCCATGCCAGGCTGGTTCAGATTTAACCATTCAGTGGTATTGACGGTTTGTTTCCCAGAAGTGATCAGGATGACCCGTTTGACTCGCTGGGGTTGTGCTTTCACCACATTGACGGCCATTCCCAACCCGGCAGTACAATCTGCAAACTGTGATTTGCCAGTTATTTGCGGTACCGTTGCCGGTACAATTCGTTCTGCGTAACTCCCAAAAAGGATTAATTCAGATTCAAATCGATTTTTTGGGAAGGCATCCAGATACGTTTTGATATTTGCCTGGAATCCCTCTCGACCAGATCCACTCCGCAATTGAGCTGAATTTTCGACCACAAAGACAACCAGCTCTGACTGGTCTGATCGGGTGGTGGCACAGGCCACAGCAATTCCGAAAACAACCAGGCAGGCAAGCCCAAATAACCAGGCAGATTGGCGGTGCGGCCTGTTTTCATTGGCGACAGAGTGCCGCAAATCGTGGGACATGGTTCCCTCAAATTAGGTTCCAGGTTCTGGTTTAGCGATTTCCGGGCTCAGGACTTCTGATACAAGGCTGGGGTCAGGGATTCGAGGGTCAGGGAAATCCAATTTTTCCAGTTATTTCACTTCTTGCTCAGACGAGGATGTCATTCAAAAAGGATATGAACGAGTGGAAAGATAACGACCTGACCAAAAATTCCAGGACAGTTTGAACCACGAAAACACCAAAAAGATCAACCACTTCCAAAATTCCAATCTCTCGGTAACCTTCTGACGGGGTCTCTCTCCCCGATCCCTCTCCCGGTGTTTATCTTGAAGATTCTTTCATATGGCGGAGTTGTTCTTCTAACTCCTGTTTAAAGAAATCTTGACGCGAAGCACGGGGAACGCGCTTTTCATACTCCTTTTTCGCCTTACTGATTTCGGCCTTAATGGCATCACTAAATGTTCCGCGCCGCAGACCTTCGAGAATTGGTCCCCGGTTTGACTGGAACAGGACTCGAATCAAATCACCTGCAATCTTTTTGGCCTCCGCTGGTTCCAGTTCAACCTGGGTGAATTTCCGGTTGGCCCCAGAGATTTTAGGTGTGGTTTTCATTTGAATGCGTTCAAATTGAGCTTCAAGCAGGTCTTCTTCATCAATTTCCTGGCTGCTGCTCAAAACATTGGTCGCCCCTTTGAGTGGAATCGTTTTAGTCGGGGAGGGAGCTTCGACCGGTTGCGGATTGGGTTGGAACTCAGCCCCAAGGTTCATTTCACTTTGCTCAACCACTCGGACTTCAATTGTTTCGGCAGATTCAGTCAGTGGCTGGGGCGATTCGCTCACTGATGGCTGAAATCCACTTTCGAGAGCAATTTCCCGGATCTCTGGTTCTGCCGGGGCTGGCGCCGCGAGATCAATATCAACCCCTTCAACTTCCTGAGTGACCTTGGTCTCAATATCAATCGTGTTGGGTTCAGTGTGCTCCACTGGCTTGATTTCAGCATGCATGTCCCGAGTGGCGGGTTCCACGAGTTGAACTTCGATTTCCTCAAGCGGCGGTGGTTCAAGATCGAGAGAAACTTCTTCGGCAGCAACTAACAGCACTGGGGCCTCGCCAGTCAGCGTGGGGGCAACCTCACTCTCAGCCGGCTGGAACTCGACCGGAGGTGGTAGTTCAGCCACGGGTGGCGGTGGTGGCGGTGGTGGCGGCTCCCACGAGGCATCTCCGCCAAAGAAATCGGCGCCGTTCATATCCGCCCCTGACAGATTGGCATCTTCCAGATTAGCGCCGGCCAGAATGGCATTTTCCAGGCTTGAATCGGTTAAATCAGCTTTCTCTAACGAAGCCCCAGACAGATTGGCCCCAGACAGATTGGCGCCGACCAGGCTACAGCCCGAAAGATCAGCACCGGCAAAATTCACATTTTGCAAATTGGCGCCGGCCAGATTGGCACAAATCAATTGGGCTTCAGCCATCCAGGCGTTTTGAGCATTGATTTCAGCTAATTCAGCCCCAGACAGATCAGCGCCTTCAAAATTTCCACTACTGAAATTGGCCCCTGTGGCGACCATATCCGTCATTTTGGCGCCGGTGCAGTGGATATTTGCCCCCTGAGCCTTCTCCAAATTGGCCCGGTTGAGGTTGGCCCCATCCAGATTGGCCTGGCCGAGTTGTGCCTGTGAAAAATTGACTTGTTCCAAATTGGCCTGCTGAAGTGAGCTTCCCTGCAAGTTTATTTTGGCTGCCTGCACATTCACCATAATAGCCTGGTCAAAAACCGAATTTGCAGCCTGGGCTTCGTTCAGAATCGCTTCAGATAAATCAACCCCGGCAGCCTGGACCTGTTGCAAGTTGGCCTGTGACAGATTGGCGGCATGCAACCGGGCACTGGCTAACATGACACGCGTCAAATCAGCTCCGGTCAAGTTGGTTCGGGCCAGTGTGGCACCGGTCAGATTCACATCTTTAAGATTCGCGTTTGACAGGTTGGCATCAGAAAGGTTGGCCCCAGTCAGATTGGCGCCCTCTAACGTGGCGTCAACCAGTGAAGTACCAGTCGCGTTCACCCCAGTCAAATTGGCGCCAGACAACATTGACTGATTGGCACTGGCGCCATCCAGAGTCGCCTGGGTAAGCGTGACCCTGGTCAAATTCGTTTCATCCAGCCGTGCCTGAGCCAGTGAAGCACCGTCGAAGTTGGCTTCCGACAGGTTGGCCTTGTGCAAATTGGCACCCACCAGTGATGCCTGGCTCAGGTTGGCCTGGTTAAACTGTGCATAAGCAAGCGCGGCCCCATCCAGTTTTGCTCCAGACAAATTGGCTTGTTGGCAATCGGCACCTTCCAACGAGGCCTGCGTCAGATTGGCCTGGGTCAATGTGGCGCCTTGCAAATCAGCCTGATCAAGGACCGTACCCGCAAACTGTGCCTGATCAAAATTGGCACCGCTGGCCTTGATCTTTCCCATTTGAGCCCGGTTAAAAATGGCGGTTGGACATTTGGCCCCGGTCAAGTCGGCGCCGGAAAGATTCGCTTCATCAAAATTGGTATGACTTAAATTGGCTTCGATCAGTTGAACCTGAGACAGAATAGCGGCATGAAATTGGGCTTCGGAAAGGTCAGCCCGCGTAAGATTGGTTCCAGCCAGATTGGTTGATGACAGGTTGGCTTTCATGAGCCTGGCTTCGGTCAGATCAGCGTGACTCAGGTTGCTTCCAGAGAGGTTAGCGCCGATAAAACTGGCCCGGTGCAAGCGGGCCCCTTGCAGGTTGGCACGCATTGGCTGCGCATGTCCGGATTGAGGGGGGGCGTCTTTGGCCGCCATGTGAGGTGTCCTCCAGATTCAAAGGTCAAATGCTGCTTGTTTGAGACGTCGGGGTGAACTTCCTGACCGCTTCGATGCGTGCCAATCCAGCAGAAAACCACCGGAACTGGGGTTGACGGTTGGACCGACAAAGTTGAAAACAGCCAGGGAACAGGACAATTGAAAGGATTTTTGCGTGTAGAAAAAGCGAGACTTAGGTTTAACGCATTTCGCCGCCCTTTGGCAAGCGGAGTCTGGTTTCAGGTGGCAAAGTGACAAGGCAACAGGGTGTAAGGGAGTTGTTGCTTTGAACCACGCCCCCTTCGAAAACCCCGAACCCTAAAGTGCTTTCTGGCTCAGAAAAATGGTGAAACGGGTTGGGCTTCCCGGTTCGCTTTCCAAAGCAAAATCAAACCCGTGATTATCAAGGATTTCCTGAACCAGCGTGAGTCCAATTCCCTGCCCATGCTCTTTGGTGCTGAAAAATGGTGAAAACAAATTGGCTTTTACTTCGGGAGGAAACCCGGCGCCGGTATCTTCAATCGTCACAAAAGGTCGTCCCAGATTTTTCCCGGCTCGGATCGTAATCCGACCGTTTTCCCCAATTGCCTCAATTGCATTTTTCATCAGGTTGACCAGGACCTGTTCGATTTGCCCCCGATCCAGACTCACCCGATCCAGTTGGTCTTCGATTTCCCACGTCAGCGTGATTGCGCGGTTTTCACATTCGACTTTGAGCAACCGGGCCACCGTTTCCAGCAATACCTGGATTTCGCATGCCTCACGTTTCGGCTGTGACAGCCGCACCACATCGGCAAAACTCCGCATAAAAGCGTTGAGCTGGTCAGTCCGGTCAATCACCACCTGGAGCGCCATTTCATAATCTTCCCGGTCATCGAGTCGGAGCTGATCTTTGTAGTTTAGACAGGAATGCAGGAGCGAATTTGCCGCACCAATCGTGTTGTTGACTTCATGGCTCATCAATCGAATGAGTTTTTCGTAAGCCGCTTTTTCCGTCTGACGAAGTTCTTCGGTCAGTTCTTCCATCACAATGAAATGGCGTGGAAATCCCCGATCAATAAATTCCGACTTGTGGCATTTCACTTTTCGGCGGCCAAGATACGGGATGACACGTGCCTCTCCGGGTTTCAATTCCCCAAGTTCTCTGGCAAAGCTCGAATCAACGGCCTCCAGAGTCAGCCCAACCAGCGTTGATTTCTCAGTTTGCAATAATCGCTCGGCGGCAGGGTTGACCATTGAGATTCGGTTGTCAAAGTCGAGGGTTAAAATCCCGGAAGGCGATGCCGACAACACCTTTTCCAGAAAGTAGTTATTTTCCTGAAGCCGCAGCCGCTCTTCCCTGAGCGAGTCAATCATTCGGTTATAGACAGCAACCAGTTGATCGAGTTCGGGCTGGCCGACTTCCCGAATTTTGGTCGTAAAGTCACGTTCCTTAATGAATTGTGCACCAGACCTGATCAAATTGAGGGTGTTGAATAACTCTCCGACCAGCCGCAACCCAATCACAAGGGAAATCACAAACACCCCCTCCACGGCAAAAACCCACAACCCATATTTTGAAAAAACCCCTGCCCCAATAACGGCAAACAGCAGGTGGGCCAGGATGAGATAGAGAAGAAATTTGAATCTGAGGGACATAAAGCCAGTTAGGGTTCAGGGTTCAGGGTTCAGGGTTCATTGTGTACCCTGACGACAAAAAAGCGACAGAGGAAAATCATCTGTCGCTGTCCAATTTCTTTGAAGAAATATGAATATGACAAGGTGGCAAAAAGTAAGGGCGCCGTTGCTTTGAACCGCGCCTCTTCGAAAACCCGGAACCCGGAACCCTTATGTTTTCAGACCTGAATGCCAAATTTTTCGAGCCTTCGATAGAGCGCTGGCCGGCTTAACCCAAGCGCCTCAGCGACTTTGGTCAGGTTGCCGCTGTGGTGCTTGAGCGTCTTTAAAATCATGGCTTTTTCGATGTCATCGAGCGTCATTGATCCAACTTCGGGTAACGTTGTTTTTCCCTTCTCTTTGGATTCCATCTGAACCGGAACCATAAAATCTTCGACTTCGAGCGTGTCTTTTGAGGTGATCAAAATGGTTCGTTCCAGCAATTGCTTTAACTGGCGGATATTTCCTGGCCAGTTCAAAGTTTGAAGCCAGTTTAAGGCGCCTTCGCTGATCGAAAGCTGGCTTCGACGATAGACACGGGCCATACTTTGGACAAAATGCTGGGCAAGCAACGGAATATCTGACGGTCGTTCACGTAGCGCCGGCAGGTGAATCGCAATTAAGTTGAGCCGATACAGCAGATCTTCCCGAAAAGCCCCGGTTTCGACCAGTTCTGGCAGGTTTCGATTGGTGGCTGAAATCACCCGCACATCCACCGTGCGGGTCACACTTGAACCCAGTACTTCATAGGTTCGATCCTGCAGGACCCGCAGCATTTTCACCTGTGAGTTCGGATCCAAATCCCCAATCTCATCAAGAAATATCGTTCCGCCATTGGCCATTTCAAAGCGGCCTTTCCGATCAGTTCGCGCATCGGTAAAGGCGCCGCGAACGTGCCCAAACATCTCGCTTTCAAACAAACTGGCCGCAATTCCACCCAAATTGACTTTCACAAACGCGGCATTTCGGCGGCGACTGTTGCGGTGGATGGCTTCGGCAATCAGTTCCTTACCAGTCCCACTTTCGCCAGTAATCAAGGCTGAAGCATCAGTGGCACTGACCCGTCCGACCAGATCCAGAATGCGAAGTAATTTCGCATCCTGCCCGATCAAGTCGTGAAAATCATACTGGGCATCCAGCTCGTCACGGGTTGGAACTCGTTCGGGAGTTCGCACCGAAACCGCCGCCAGCCCAAGCGCGGTCTTCACTGCCTGGAGCACCTGCTGATGAGTCCAGGGTTTGGTTAAAAAATCGGCAGCGCCCGCCCGCATTCCCTCCACCGCAAGCTGAATTGACCCCCAGGCAGTAATCAGGATGACGGGCAATCCTGGACGCCGGGTCTTGATTTCCCGCAGCAAGGCCAACCCTTCTTCCCCGGTTGTTTTTCGGGAGAAATTCATGTCCTGAATCACAAGCTGATATTCCTGTTGTGCCAGACGTTCCAGTGCCTCCGCCGGCGAGGCTGCACCTTGCGAAGCATACCCGGCCTGTTTGAGCAACAGTCCAAGTGAAGTGGTAATGGAACGATCATCATCAACAATGAGAATCATATTTTAGGGCTCAGGGTTTGGGGCCTGGAACAGTCAGTACCACCTGCGTGAGCGGGTAGGCCTGTGTACAAAAGGACCCACCTGCTCACGCAGGTGGTACTGACTTTAATCATAATGCAGCGCCTGTGACGGATGCACCCGCGTGGCAATCCAGCTTGGATACAAACCGCATATCAGCGTCAGAACATACATTATTCCAATTGATGCTAACAAGCTGTAAATAAATACTTTACCTTGAATAAACCCAAAAATGTCAATCAGCGGCAACTGCCCAACCACAGCGGTTCCAGCCACCAGTGAAACCGTGGTCACGGCGAGGAGTTCGCCCAAAATCTGCAGATAGACATTTCCCGCCGTCGCACCAAAGGCGCGTCGTACCCCGATCTCGCGGGTTCGCCGGGTCACGCTTTGCCACAACACGCCAATCAATCCTAACGCCACCATCAGCATTAAAAACGTCACAATTGAGCCGGCTGCCGCCAGCGGGACCAGGTATATTTTCATTTTTGATTCTCGCATATCAGCGAGAAACTGGGCCTCAAATGACCATTCTTTGGCAACCGATTGAAATTGAGTAATGAGTTTTTCTTCAAAGGCTCTTGGAGTTCCAGATCGGAGGCGAATCAGAAAAATCGTCAGTGGAAAGCCATCTTTTTTGGCTTCATCCTGCCGAAAAAAAGCATAGTTTTCCAGTGGGGACAACTCTCCGTCCTGACGAAAATCCGAGAAAACCCCAATCACCCGCAATTCAGTGCCGTCTTTGTGTTTCTCAATTGCTTTCCCAATTGGATTTTCAGTGCCAAATCCCTCACGCGCCAGACGCTGACTGATGACGACCGGCTGGAATTTTGCCCCTTCATCTTCGCGGCTAAACCATCGTCCGGCCACAAGCTGCAACCGCATGACGTCCTTATAACTATCGGTAACCCGGCTCAGACTATACTGAATTTCTCGCCCATTGCGTTCAAAACCCGAGACATTCTGACTATTGCCAAACGGATCCACATTGGACAGCGCCACGTTTTCGACTTCACCAAGTGACTGAGCAGATAGCTGAAGTTGTTTAAAGAGTTCACGCTCGGCGCCATCACTTTTCGCATCATGGGAACGGGTTGCGGTATTCACTGAAACACACAACACGTTGTCATACTCAAACCCCAATGGCTGCAGGTAATTATAGATATAGACCCCAGCCATCAACACCACGGCGAACAGCACCAGGAAAGAAATAAATATTTCAATTGAAATCAGCAGATTGGCCCGCTTCCGGTTCCAGGTGAGTTTAAACAGTTGTTTGATCATCGGACACCTCCCTTGAGTGCTTCAACCGGATGGAGACGTGACATTTTCCAGGCTGGATACACCCCGGAAAACACCCCGAAGACCAGTGCCAGCCCCAGCCCATATAGAAAAACTCGCCAGTTGATTTGATACTGGGCATAGGGGATTAGCCCACTTTCCGAGATACCACGCAATACCAGCCACGATCCAACCAGCCCCAGCAGGCCGCCGACCAGGGTCAGGATCACGTTTTCCACGACAAATTGCCCAACGAGCGTCAGCGACGAGGCGCCAAAGGCTTTGCGAACCCCAATTTCGCCTGACCGCTCCAGAATCCGACTGACGGTGATGTTGATTAAGTTAATGGCCGGCAACAACATAAACAGAAACATAAAGCTCAAGGCGCCGACCAGGAACTTCATGGTGGCACGTGAGGAAAAGTCCCCTGTCAACGTTCGAGCAACAAATTCCCACAGTGTTTCCGCCCGGCTGAGAAATTCGGTGTATTGTTTTGGGTCTGGGATTTCGACCGATTGAATCCGGGTATCAAATTCGGCTTTTATCAGAGGAATGGCAGCGGCATTTTCGGCCAGAATCACCCCGGTGTGACCACCCATCAGCTCATTTCGATAACTATCGGATTTCGCTGTGTTCAACGGTACCCAGACATCAGAAAAAGGAACGAGTCGGGTAATTGGCACATTGGCGACTACTCCAACCACGCGGAAGCGCTGACCGTCGAGTTCCATCGTCTTGCCAACCGCAGTGGTATTGCCAAAAAACTTTTGCCGGGTGGCTTCATTGATCACCGCCACAAAATTTGCCTTCTGGTTGTCTTCTTCCAAAAACGGTCCGCCTTCGAGAAACTGAAAATCAAAGATTCGCCAGTAGCTTCCATCCGTCCGTTTGAGAAACGCCTGCACCTTATCGCCATTTGGAAATCCATTAACCAGTTGCATCATGGTGCAAATCGAAAAGGATTCGACGTGCGGCAGGGTTCGGGCATATTTATCCAGGAGCTTGTACCCGGCAGGGCTGGTGGATTGAGATTCGGGGCCCGTCATCTGAGCAAAGTAAATTCCCAATATCCGGTCAGCTTTGGTGTCAGGTGCCATTGGCGCCACCAGGTAATCCGCCATCGCCGTAATGACCATCAGCACGATCAAGGTAAAGCTAATTCCAAATAAGCTGATGAACGTAAAGAACTTGCGCCGAAGCAGCACTTTGAACGCCGTTTTTATATAGTTTTTGAGCATACTGATTTCCCTCTCTAAAAGCGGCATCAAGCCGCCGTACCCCACATCAAAATACCTGACGGCCATCAAACAGACGCACGATGCGCTGTGTTTTTTCAGCCTGTCGCTGATCGTGGGTGACCATCACGACGGTGGTTTTTTCTAAACTGTTGAGCTGCTTGAGAATGGACATCACTTCATCACCCATCTGGCTGTCCAGGTTTCCGGTGGGTTCATCAGCGAGCAGAATTTTCGGGTTGCCGACAATCGCACGGGCAATGGCAACGCGCTGCTGCTGGCCACCAGAAAGCTGCGAAGGAAAGTGATGTGTGCGCGCCGACAATCCAACCCGGTCCAGTGCAGTCAAGGCCCGTCGGCGACGTTCGGCGCCGGACATTTTGCGGTAGATGAGCGGTAACTCGACGTTGTCCACCACACTTAAATCATTGATCAGATGGAAGGTTTGGAAAATAAAGCCGATTTCCTCGTTGCGCATTGATGCCAGGTCGCGGTCACGATACGAGGTAATAAACCGCCCATTGAGGGTTACTTTCCCGCCTGACGGAGCGTCCAGAAGGCCCATCACATTGAGCAAGGTACTTTTTCCCGAACCGGACGGCCCCATAATCGAGATGAATTCCCCCTGGTTGATATTCAAGTTGATATTGGCCAGGGCCATGGTTTCAACCGTTTCGGTTCGATAAATTTTTTCGATATTTTCAAGCTGGATCATAGTCTTCTCCCATTTTTCAATGTCTTGTCTCATCGTTGATATGCGGTTCGTGGTATCGGCTACCGAATCTGGATGTCACGCATGTGCTGGTACTCCTTCATATCTGAAATCACGACTTCATCGCCCTCAACCAGGCCGGACAGCACTTCGAGCGTGTCAAACCCCGAGATTCCGAACTTGACCTGCTGTTTCACCAGCCGATTTCCGCGAACGACAAAAACGTACTCAATCCCATCTGTCGCGGCAAAAACACCTTTCCGGACTTTTAAAGCCTGACTTTTGCGGTCAGTCACGATGAGCACATCCACCCGCAGATTTGATTTCAGAAGCGGGCTCGATTTTTCAGCCAGCGTGATTCCAACCGTCATCACTCCATCTTTGATCGTTGGGTTAATCACCGACACGGTTCCAGAAAGCAATTCGTCATTGATTTTGATCGTAACCGGTAAACCGGTTGCAAGTCGGCGGGAATGGATGTCTGACACCGTGGCATCCACCCGAAACGAACTCAGATCGGCAATTCGAGCCAGCAAGGCCCCCTTCAATACCGAAGTCCCCGTTTCAGTAATCACCCAGGTCAGCACGCCATCCCGGTCAGCCTTGGTCGTCGCCAATTCAAGCTGGCGTTCCATATCAGCCTGCTCGTTGAGGAGCGACTTCATTTCCAGGTCCAGCCCTTCGAGCTGGGTCGTGGTCGAGGCTTCGGCATTTTGCTGGGCAGCGGAGAGCTGTTTGAGTTCAAAGGCGATTTTTTCTTCCCGAATTTCGGTTTCGTGAAGCTGTTCGGCAGAGAGCAACCCCAGTTCTTTCAACTTCCGGTTGCGCCCCGTTGAAGCTTTTGCGGCTTCATAATCAAGATTTTTGATTTCCCACTGGCTGCGGAGCGTGTTGAGGGTGTTCTGCAGGTCCAGTCTGGCTTTAGCTTGCTGATTTTGTTTGAGATCAATTTGCTGTTTGAGTTTTTCAAGCGCCAGCGTGGCTTCACTGACATCCAGTTCGAGAATGGCATCACCCCGCCGGACTGGATCGCCAGGGCGTTTTAACACCCGCAGAATCCGACCATTCACCGGGCTGGAAATGACCTGTTCAAAATCGGGCACCACGACCCCGGTGGAATTGATCGTCGCCTCAATTGGACCGGCTTCGACGCGTGCCGTGCGAAATTCGGCCCGTCCAATGGTGGTCTTGAGCAACCGTGGCCCATAGGCCAGCGCAGCCATCGCCACACCAAGGACGAGGATCACTGAAAAGCTCCGCCAGAGCATTCTTTTGATTTTGGTTGATTGACTGATTTGACGGTCCATTGATTTGGTCTCCTCACGTTTGCACCGGGTTGAGTGCAACTGAGGGACCAAAAGACACAAGAAAGAATTCAGGGCTGGGGGGCTGAGGGCTGAAGGCTGAGGGAAATCCAATTCTTCCAACAGGTTAATCTATCGAAATAATCAGAGCGCTGGCTCGAACTGTGGACTATTTTTGAACTGAATGATTGATCTCAGGCAGGATACCTGGCATTTGACAGGTCAAAGGCGTACGCAAATGTACGGGGGTGTACGGAAACGGACGGTCTTTAGAATGAAGAATATATCGGGTTCCGGGTTCCGGGTTCCGGGTTCCGGGTTCCGGGTTCCGGGTTCCGGG
>CAZXCE010000127.1:0-16232 GCA_964639175.1 uncultured Clostridia bacterium | reverse complement strand
TGAACCCTGAACCCTGAACCCTGAACCCTGAACCCTGAACCCTGAACCCTGAACCATAAACCCCAATCGTTACACTTCCGTCAAAGAGATGTTACAGGTTGGCGATGTGACCGAAACTTACTTCTTGCACACTCCCCAGCGTCGAAGGAGAGTTGATTTTATCCGGTCCAGTCGGGTGAAACAGCTTTCTTAAACATTGAGACTGTATTTTCATCCAATCACAACAGGATGTCATATCGGGCACAAACCGATGCTGGCCCTGGTTGGATGGCTCAAGGAAAAGGAGTTCGTTTTTTATATGTTGCACCGTATCGTAACGTCGTTTTTTCTTTCATGTGTCCTCTGTTTGATTGTGACCCTCACGGCACAGGCACAGAATTCAACCCAGGTCGTGGTTGGACCTTCAGTGACTGCACTGCCGGTGATTGAGCGAAATCTGCCTGAATATCCTGTCGTGGCGAAAGCCCAGCACGTTCAGGGACCCGTGGTAATCCGGGTTATTGTTGGTCCAAATGGGGATGTCGCTCAGGCGTGGGTGTTAAAAGGTGATTATCGCTTGCGGGAAGCTGCTCTCGACGCCGTTCGCTCGTGGCGTTATGAACCACAGGGCAAAACCGTTTCAACGCTGGTTGAATTCCGCTTTGTGATCAAATAAATACCAGTCAGTAGTCAGTAGTTAGTAGTCAGTAGTTCACTAACCTTATTTGATTGAATTACTTGACTGTTTTTTATGTCGAGTGCGGTGGCTTGACACCGCTTTAAGTGAAAACGGGGGACGTTTCCATCACGTCCCCCGTTTCCATTTTCCACGAGTCGCCTGGTTTTTGGGCCCACCCGCTCACGCAGGTGGTACTGACACGATGCACTACTTTTTCTCAATATCCCGATGCAGCACCCGGACGCTGTACCCCAGTTTTTTTAAGTTGCGGCCCAGGACTTCGGCGGTCATTACTGAGCGATGGCGACCACCTGTGCAACCAATGGCAATGGTCAAATAACTGCGGCCTTCGCGGGCATAGCGGGGAACGATAAATTCCAGCAAATCAGCAAATCGTTTCTGGGTTTCAACCACTTCCTGATTTTTTTTCAGGAAATCAATCACCCCTTTTTGCTTGCCGGTCTGGTCGCGGAGTTCCGGCACAAAGTAGGGATTGGGCAAAAACCGCACGTCGAGCACCACATCTGACTCAATTGGCAATCCGTGTTTAAAGCCGAAACTCATCACCGTGATTTGCATTCGGGTTTGGGTTTCTTCCGGGTGGAGCACTTCAAGTAACGCTTTTTTGAGCGAATGGACCGTGTGCTCTGAAGTATCAATCACATTTTCAGCCAGCGACCGAATTGGTTTCAGTCGTTCGCGTTCGGCAGCAATCGCTTCGGGAAGGCTGCGGCGTTTTCGGTCCCGGTTGCTCATTGGGTGCGGACGGCGAGTCTCACTAAAACGTCGGAGCAGCACGTCGTCAGAGGCTTCAAAGAAAAAGAGTTGTGGGTGCGGTTGACGATTCCGAAGTGAGCAATAAATTTCGGCAAATTCATCCAGAAAATGAGGTTCCCGGACATCGAGGACAGCCACGGCCCGTTCCAGATTCTCCCCCGAGCGTTGACACAGTTCGGCAAAGGTCGGCAACAGTTTGATCGGCAGGTTGTCAACGCAAAAATAGCCGAGGTCTTCAAAGGTTTTCACCGCTGAATGTTTTCCCGACCCGCTGAGTCCAGTGATGATGACGAAATGTTGCATAAGATGAGGAATGAAGAATGAAGAATTGAGAATGAAGAAACTGATTGGTGACTGGTACTTAGTACCTGGTGCTTAGTGCTTGGGAATCAATATTTTCCAGGAACCAAGAACCAGGTATCAAGAACTAAGAACCAAGAACCAAGAACGAGATATTTTCTTCATTCTCAATTCTTCATTCTTCATTTGCTCCGGCTTGTTCAGCTTCCAAACCGGAATTCAAACCGTCGCCAGTTGGAATAGTCTTTACGCCCGGCTTGTTTGGCCAGATATTGGCCAAGTTTCTGTTTTAAATCAGAGAATTTTTGGGGTTCCAGGTCCGCCAGATTGCGCTGCTCCATCGGATCCTGTTTTAAATGATAGAGTTGCCAGTTGCTTCCGACGCGGTCGTAAATGATTTTCCATTCACCTTCGATCAGCGACCAGGCAAAGAAAGTCCCTTCCGGAATATTGCGCGGTGTCTCGCAAATGATGTGTGGATGCGCCGCCACTTCACCTCGCGCCAGCTTGACGATGTCAATTCCTTCATACTGGTTCGGTGGGGTAATTCCAGCATAGGCCAGCATGGTTGGGGCAATATCCACGTGAGAAACCGGCATGGTCAGCCGGTTTGGTTCGGCACCCGGTGCATAAATCCAGAAGGGCACAAACACCTGTTCAATGTAGGGCAGGCAGCCATGTTCGAGGGCGCCGTGTTCGTTAAAGCCTTCGCCGTGATCAGAAGTAAAGGCAATCAGCGTGTTGTTTAACAGTCCTGATTCCTGTAAGTAGCTGAGCAACCGACCAATGTGCAGGTCCGTGAAGGTAATTTCACTGTCGTAAATATCCGGGTCCGTTTCACCATAGCCACATTCGGCGTGGGCTTCGTACGGTGCGTGTGGATCCGTGTAGTGAATCCAGGCAAAAAACGGCCCTTTGTCTTTCATCCGTTTGAGCAAATCAATTGACCGGTCGGTCATTTCGTCCGCTTTCCAGAAGCGGGCTTCTTCGTGGGTAATTTCCTGATAGCTCTCCATCATGATTTGCTTGTATTCAAACCAGCGACCTTTGTAGAGCCACGTTTTGGTCTTTGGACTGGTAATAAAAGCGGTTTGATACCCCTTGTCAGCAAACAATTTGGCGACTGTCGGCACGCTGTTGTCAAAAATCCCGTCGCCCTGGGCCGAGCGCATAATTGAAGAAAATGAATGGCCCGTGTTGGTGCCGCTGCTGTAGCCGTGTTCACAAAAAATGCTCTGTTTGGCAAATCGGTCCAGGTTGGGTGTGGTGTGCCGCTTGTAGCCATAAATGCTCATATGGTCTGCCCGCAACGTGTCAATCGAGAGAAAAATCACATTTCGCGGGCCACTCGCAACGGTTGAAGGCTGGGTCGTGACCGATCCGCCCAATGCCGTGGTTGCGGTTGAGAGCGCTGAGGTCAATGTTTGTTTGATAGATTGGGAGGCAGCCGCACCAGATCCAGTCTGATCTTTCTTCTCTGCCGCGGAAACCGGCGGGACCGGGATCAAGTCGTGCTGGTCAGGTTGAACTGGTGGTGGAATAGTTTTGGCAATGACGGAGGTGAAGTCTTTTTGCTCGCCATTGGTCAGGGATCGGGCAAAGTTGACGTATCGTTTGGCCACCACGCCGCGCCGCCAGAAGAGCGATTTCAGGTTCTGGTTGGCTTCATACTGCTGCACGGCAAACGCCGAAGCGCCAGCCACCGCCACCGCCAGCACTCCAATCACCACCCCTCCAAATCGCGTGATGATGACGAGTCGGTACAAGATCGCCGATAGAATCAAGGAGGAGGTTAACGCCGTGAGGTACATTGGAACGTGAAAGCTCAAATCCCGACGGGTGACCATAATGTTGGCATCGGCAAAATAACTCACCACCAGTAGCCACAGCCCGGCAAGCGAGAAGACCGGATAGACAATCTGTGGATTGAGCAGTTTGGCAAACCGATGCGACCATTTTGGAGATGTGGCTTGCTGGGAATCTGGGAGCAGATAGGTGGTCGCCAGTTCATCCAGGACACAAAACAGAAAGGTCAATCCCGCCAAAATCAACGCAGTTGAAATCTTGCGGTGGCCAAACACCAGCCGAAACGCCCACATTTTTTCGGTCGCGCCAGCAAACATGCCATAAAGCGGATCGCTGAAATACGCCGGAAAGAGAACAGCCAGCACACCAAAGAAGGCAAACACGGCAGCCATTCCAAGCACCCGTTGCCGCCAGTGGCCAGGGATTTCAAATTTCCCAATTCGGTTGGGGGCTTCACCTGAGATGAATTGAAACCCAAAAAGCCGGAGGCTGGACGTGAGACCGAGAAACAACCCCCAGAGCGGGCCGCCAAGAGCGGTAAACACAAAATACAGCCAGAAGATTTTGTTTTCACCAGGCTGAACAAAGTTATGGCTGAGCGAAAAGGTGCGTTCGATGCCTTCCACCAGCCAGAGCATACAGCCTGAGAGAAAGCCGGTGACAAGGTAGAAAAAAAGTCGTGACTTGATATGTGCGGAAATGGGTACTGCCTTTGAATTCATAGACCTACAGAAAAACTGCTTGGGATTATTGGGGCTAAAGAAGCCGGGCATAGGGTTTGGGGCTGAGCGCTGAGAAATTCAATCTGTTTGAATAAATACCCGTCACCAGGTCCCCAAAGTAATCCTATATCATTTTCAGGCTACTGAGACCAAGCCGTTTTCACTCACTGGGTGCGACGAGAGGATCAGACGCTGAGACCGAACTCTTTCAATAACCGCGCTTGCTTGTGCAAAGTGATGAAAACCGGGTAGGATAGCCGGTTTTCAAATCTCATCTACCATTCATCCTTATGACAGCACTTTCTTTGACCCAGGGCGTTGGGTACACCAAAGCCCTCATTCTTGCGATGCGTCCACAGCAGTGGACCAAAAATGTCCTGATTTTTCCGGCACTGATTTTTTCCGAACGCCTGATGGTCTGGTCGGAGTCGGCCAAGGTTCTGGCAGCTTGTGCGGTTTTTTGCTTTTTAAGCAGCAGCATTTATCTGCTTAATGATCTGATGGATCTGGAAAACGACCGTGCGCACCCGGTGAAATGCCATCGCCCGCTGGCTTCAGGGCAATTGCCGGTTCCAATGGGGATTGCCACCTTTGTGGTTCTGGCTGTCTCGTCACTGCTGGCTGGCTGGCTGCTCTCAAAGCCATTTTTTTTCGTGGCCCTGGTGTATTTCTTTTTGCAGGTGGCCTACTCAATCCGTCTCAAACACATCGTGATTTTAGACGTGTTTTGTGTGGCGGCTGGGTTTGTCCTCCGAGCAATTGCCGGGGCTGAAGTTCTGCAAGTCTTTATTTCGCCGTGGCTTCTGATTTGTGCCATGTTGTTGTCGCTCTTTCTGGCGCTTGGGAAACGTCGCCACGAACTGTTGCTGCTTGAAGAGGATGCTATCGCTCACCGCAAAATTTTGGGCGAATACAGTGTTGATATGCTGGAACAAATGATTTCAATTGTGACGGCTTCGACGCTGGTGTGTTATGCCCTGTACACCATTTCTTCAGAAACTGGTCTCAAGCACCCCAACCTGAAATACACCATTCCTTTTGCCTTGTATGGGATTTTTCGCTATCTGTATTTGATTCACCACAAGAATCAGGGCGGAAGTCCAGATAAAGCCTTGCTCAACGATCCATCCTCACTGGTGAATCTGATTCTGTACGGTGCCGTGTCAGGCATTATTTTGTACCTGAATTGATGGGCACGGCCTTCAGGCTATGCCTTGCTCCCCCTCCTCATTGACCAAGAATGAATACACCTGCTGATTTTCAACCCCGGAACCCGGAACCCCATCTGTCCTCCTGGCTTTCAACGCATAAAGGATTTTGCCTGCTCCTGGGACTGGCTCTGCTCACCCGATTGTATTACCTGACCGGGCAAAATTTCTGGTATGACGAGGTTTATTCGCTCAATGTCTCAAACCAATCCTGGTGGGAAAACATCCGGCTGGCGGCTGGTGATATGCATCCGCCCTTGTTTTATCTGGTTTTGAAAGTTTGGGCCGCAGTGGCTGGTCAATCAGTCGCAGGGTTACGATTGTTGCCGGTCGGACTGAGTCTCGGAATTTTGACCCTGAGTTACCTGATTGCCCGTCGGATTGCCAGTGAACGGGCCGCACTTTTGATGACCGGATTTTTGGCGTTGTCGGCACATCAGGTGTACTTTGCCCAGGAAGTGCGGATGTACACGCTGGTGACCGTCTTTTCGCTGGCGGCAGCCCTGGCCTATCGCTACTGGTTTGAAAGCGAACAGGGGCATCTTCGGGCGATTCTCATGTATATTCTATGTGGTGTTGGTGGGATGTATACCCACTACTTTGGCATGCTGATTGTGGCTGCCATCAATGTGCATTTTGCACTGGCCGTATTTCAGAACTGGCAACGTTCACGCAATCTTGCGCTCTGGAAGCCCCGGTTGATGACCTGGGTTCGGGCCCAGGTGGCGATTGGGCTCATTTTTGCGCCGTGGGTCCCAATTTTCCTCTTCCAGGCCAAACGCGGCCAGCCCTGGCGGTCACCAACCCCACCAGCCGAGGCTGCTTTCAACGTGCTGGTGTTTCTTAAAGAAGCCGCTATTGGATGTGCCTCAGAACTCATTGACTTAGTACAGGTTTACGTCCACGGTGTCTCACATTTTGGCTTATATGGATATGCCCTGGTGTTCTATGCGATTGGCGGGACCTTCATGGTGATCCTGTTGCTCGCGGCCCTGAAATCAGGCGCAACGAGCTTTCTTAAGGCTGAAGAGAAGGACTATTTTGCCGCGATTGTGTTTCTGGTGCCTCTGGCCGTTGCTTTTTGGGTTTCGCTCCGGCAGAGCATTCATCTGTCGCGGTACTTGATCATTATTACCCCATATTTGTTTTTATTGATTGCCTCGGCACTGGATCGTCTCCCACGCCGCTGGATGAGTTGGGGAGGCGGTGCAATCGTGGGTCTGGTGCTGGTGTTGGGGTTGATTCGATACTACCGCCTGCCAGAACGCGATACCGATCTGCGACCAGTCCTGGCCGCTATCCAGGCCCAGGCCCAGCCTGGAGATAAGATTGCGATTGATCCAGATTATGACGACATTGTCTTGATATTTTACGCCCCGCAGTATGGCCTGCAAGATGCCTTGATCAAAGCCGAATATCGCCCAAAAAGTCAGGGACAGATTTTGAAGATGCGAGAACACCCGGAAGTGCGCCAATGGTGGGTGATCCTGGATTATCATTCACAATGGTTTGCGTCCAAAGGATTTGATACCAATTTTTCAGTGGTGAGCGAGCAGTCATTTGGCGGGCAATATCCCCGCGCCCGATTGCTTAAAGTCGTACCTGTCGCTTCGACAGTGGCGGCCCAATCACAGCAGGTTTTGAGCGAATAATACCAGTTTGGGCTGAGGGTATCGGGCCAGGGGCTGAAGGAAATACAATTCATTCAATAATTTAGCTCCTTGCTTATCCATCGGCTCAACTCGAAATCGGTATCATAAATCCGGTCATTTTCTTCATTTGGCAATTTCTCAACTTGCCATTTTGGCTTATAGTACGTTCAAGGTTGGTTTCCCATTTCGTTCGCAAACACAATTCATTTTGGTTCCGCTCTATCTAAGGTCATGCTCAGAGGAAGATTCAAGTTCCTGTCCATCAGGAATTCAACTGACGACTGACGACTGACTGATTATCATCTTCCAACATAAAGGGTTTTTATGGGGTACACGGGATTTGTCTATGGTCGCCGATCAGTGGCGATTCGGCTTGGGGTAAGTTTGTGCCTGATTGCGGCAACACTGCTTTCGGTGTGGTCAGCCCGGCCAGTGACTGAGGTCAAGGCGGCGGGGCGGGGGACCGGGATGTTTCGGCAAACGCCAATCAATGTGAGTTTCAATTCACCCACAATCACACCTGGAACCACGTCAGTCCAAGTCGAAGTCAGTCTGACCGTTCCCAATGCTGATGCATCAACACCCAGGACGATTGAAATTGAAATCCCGGTTGATCCGTCTGTTGTTGATACAACCGTAACTGAATATACCGTTTCTCCTGGACCAATTATTGGCCCTGATTACCAATCAAGCGATTTGTTTGCTTTTCCTCTCACATTGGGTGATGCAACTGCTGTTCGACTAGAGTTGGTTCCTTCAGGTCCATCTGATGAGATAAACACTGGAAGCGGCGTTTTTTGCACGGTCACTCTCCCAATTTTTGCGAATGCGCCACTGGGGTCTTACCCGCTTGATGCCTCAGATGAAAATCCATTTGCAACAAAATTTACCAGGGATATTCCAGAAAATCCGATTCCTTTCACCACCACCCCCGGCACCTTGACCATTTCGGATGGCGGCGGCTGTCCGGCAATTTCGATCAGTCCAGCAACGCTGCCAAATGGCACAGTGGGAACGATTTACACTCAGACGATCAGTGCCAGTGGAGGACAGTCGCCATATACCTTTTCGGTGACTTCGGGCAGTTTGCCCACCGGGCTGTCGCTTTCAAGTGCCGGGGCGATTACCGGAACGCCAACCGTACCAAATTCATTTAGTTTTACGGTGCGGGCCACCGATGCCAACCAGTGCAGCAGTAGCCGAACCTACACTCTGACAATTGATGCAGTGCCCTGCCCAACGATAACGGTTTCGCCTTCGACGCTGCCAAACGCAACCGTTGGAACAAATTACACTCAGGTTTTGACTGCCAGTGGTGGGCAAGCGCCATATACGTTTTCGCTCTTATCGGGGGCACTGCCGACGGGGATTGCCTTATCAAGCAGCGGCACAATTTCTGGAACTCCAACTGCTTCGGGAACTTCAAATTTCACAATTCGGGTGATTGACAACAACGGGTGTGTGGTGACGCCGAGTTATTCCCTTCAGGTTGAAGGACCAACCTGCCCGACCATTACTGTCAATCCAGCTTCATTACCGGGTGGCACCATCGGAACGGCTTACAATCAGGTGATCAGTGCCACGGGGGGGACGGCACCCTATTCGTTCACTCTTTTGTCAGGCAGTCTTCCACCAGGAGTGACGCTGGCGACCAATGGCACCCTGTCTGGCACGCCATCAAGTGCCGGGAGCTTTACCTTTACCGTGCGTGCAACTGATACCCCTGGGTGTACTGGTCAACGGACGTACACGGTGGCAATTACTGGTTCGGGTGGATGCGGTACGATCAGCCTCAACCCATCAGTCTTACCGAACGGGGTGGTTGGAACGGCATATAACCAGACCGTGATTGCTTCAGGTGGCAATGGTTCCTATGCGTTTGGTGTCATTAGCGGAGAGATTCCCCCAGGAATTGTGCTCTCACCCACCGGAACGTTTTCCGGAACTCCCACCACGGCGGGCAGTTATTCATTTGTCCTGGCGGCGACTGATTCAAACAGTTGTTCAGGGAGTCTCAGCTACACAATTGTGATTGATGAACCTGGCGGAGGGTGTAACTCATCAATTAGTTTAAGCCCCAAAGTTTTGCCGTTAGGTCAGGAATTTCAGGTCTATAACCAGCCGCTGACCGCGACCGGGGGAACAGCGCCCTACTTTTTCCAGGTAACGGATGGCGGGCTGCCCGAAGGCATTACCCTGACCCCCGAAGGTGTTTTATTTGGTACGGCGACCCTGGCCGGGGATTTTACATTCACTGTTTTGGTGACCGACGCCAGCAACTGTACCTTGAATCAAACATTAACCGTGACCATCATTCCCGGCGGTTGCCAGCCGTTTTCGCTCAATCCGGCAACGTTGCAGAATGGAACCGCCGGCGAACCCTATCAACAAGTCTTTGGTGTGGTTGGGGGAACGGCCCCCTATCAGTTTTCGATTACTCAGGGCGGGTTGCCATCTGGATTGACACTTTCACAAAGCGGAACGATTTCAGGTGTGCCAGCCGTGGATGGTGTTTCGACCTTTACGGTTCAGGTGATTGATAGTTTGGGGTGCCGAACTCGGCAAACATATTCGATTACGGTCGGAATTCCAGGGTGTCCAACATTGGGTATTAGCCCAGGATCGCTCCCAACTGCCGCGCTTGGAAAACCATATACTGTCAAATTAAGCGGCACCGGCGGCACGGCGCCATATCGGTTTGAACTGGTTGAAGGTGCACTTCCAACGGGCATCAGTTTCTCACAAGCCGGTGAATTCTCAGGGCGTCCGACGGTCCGCGGAAGTTTTACCTTTACACTGCGCGTGCGAGACACGATTGGGTGTTCTGGACGGCAAACCTACACGGTCCTGGCAGATCGGGTGCCAGATGGAAAACCCCCGACGGTTACCGTCACGGCACCTAAAGGCGGAGAACAATTAATTCCTGGCTCCTTCTTTGAAATTACCTGGACGTCCACTGATGACACTGAAGTGATCAAGCACGATATTGCCCTTTCAATCAACGGTGGGAAGAGTTATGACATTGCCGTTGCCGCCGGGATATTTGGATCGGCTCAAAGTTTTGCCTGGACAGTTCCCGCGGCAGAAACAACCCAGGCGCGGATTCGCGTGACGGCATTTGATGTGGAACTCAATGCTGGAAATGGAGTCAGCCCGGCAAATTTCATCATCACGGCTCCACCTGAGCCACCAGATTTTGCCCTCTCGGCGGATCCCGAAGTTCTGGCAATTCCTCAAGGCGGCGCTGGGAACTTCTCAATCCAGGTCGAGGGGTTCAACGGTTTTGACCGCCCGGTGACCCTCAGTGTTGAATCGCCGACCACCCAGGTGGCGGTGGCTTTTCCAACCGGATTTGCTTTGCCAGGGCAGGTGGCTTCGCTTTTGGTCAACACCAGCTTGAACACGCCGCCAGGAGTTTATGATCTGGTGGTGACGGGCACCTATGAAGACCTCACGCGTACGCTCATCGTTTCAGTTGAAGTTACCGTCGCCGGCGAGTTTGCACTGGTGGTCAGCCCGAGTGAAGGCTCAGTCGTGATTGGGCAATCAACCACCTTGCAAGTTGGAGTTCAGGGAATTGGCGGTTTCCAGCAGTCAGTCGATCTGAGCGTTGCGTCATCGGATGAGTTTGTCAGTGCGCAGCTTGGAACCCAACAGTTATCGCCCGGCGGCGTGACGACCCTGACCATCAATGCGCCTTCCAATGCCGAACCTTCAACCGTTACCGTCACGATCACCGGCACATTTGCGGATCTGGTTCAAACCGTGGACGTGCCAATTGAAGTGATTCGACCTGGGTTTACGCTCAGTATTGATCCCCCGGAATTGAACCTGAAGCGAAAAGATAAGGGCGTTTTGGCCGTGACGATCAACCGGATTGGAGGCTTTCAGGGAAATATTCTGGTTTCAGCACCGGATAAATCACTGCTGAAGAAAAGCGGGCTGAAATTTACGCCAACCCAGTTAAATACCACCGGCTCGGCGGTTGGGTTTGGCTATTCAGTCAAATCAACCGCGCCGGAAGGGACCTATACCCTTGTCTTTACCGGGCGTGACGACGCTGGGAATATTGAGACGGCTGAGGTAACCCTGGTGATCAGTAAGTAATACCATCTGGGGCTGGGGGTATTGGGCTAAGAACTAATGTAAGTGCAATTTTTTCAATAATTTAGTCTTTTGTAAATACGGTATGATGATTTGAAGTCAATCTCATTCCTGTAGGCTCATTTCAGAAACGTCGGCTATGAAATTTAGCGAACTGGTCCGATTGCTTGAAAACAATGGATTTAAACTCGTGAAGGAAAAAGGGTCCATTCGATATTATAGTAAACAAAGTTGGCCAAACCTGGTGAGAGTTGATTTTCACGGGTCGAAAGAAGTTCCAACTGGCACCTGCCAGGCGATTTTGAAAGCTGCCGGGATCAAGGTGTAATTAAGTACCTTGTCAAAAGTTTCCTGAGATATTGAGTTTGGTACGTGCTTGATTTTCTTCCGTGTTTTCCGTGTTTTCCGTGGTTAAAATGTCTGGAAATTTTCGGTAAGGTACTTAGGAGTCTGCAATGATTGAAATTCCTTACTCTTTGGTGATTGAGGCCACTCCGGAACCTGATTATTTTGGCTTTTATTCTCCTGAACTCGAAGGATTTTCTGGAATTGGTCATTCAGTGGAAGATTGTTTATTTCAGGCGAAATGGGGAATGAAGGAGCATGTTGAACTATTGAAAGAACAAGGATTACCTGTTCCTCCAAACAATCCAGATCCCCAAATCATCATTCAAAATGAGAGAAAGTTGATTGCCGTTTAACTCAACTCGATCAAACCGGCTGGCGAGTTTTCAATCTACCAGCCGGTTTGATTGTTGGGTTCAACTGAATTGTAAATCCTCCCGCTGAGTTCAATCCTGCTCATCCTCAACCGCCCTGTCGGTTGAACATAGAAGGTTTTCCGAAACGCTTTACTCACTGACGGTGCTGCCGTTACATTGTGTGCTGTATGTTGCCCGTCAAGTGGTTTTCAGCAATCCTTCTGTGGTTGTGTTTCTCCCTCCCCATTTCCGCTACTTTCCAGTCACTGACGCCGCTGACTCAGGCAGCTTCAGGCGCGTCTGTGACCAGTGACCCGATGGATTATGGGCGGCCCAATATCCGTGTCTTCACCGACAAAGAGGGCCTCCCGCAAAATGCCATCACCGCCCTTGTTTTTGACCAGGAAGGATATTTGTGGGCCGGTACCAAGGACGGGGCAGCCCGCTATGACGGTCGGTCGTGGGCGGTGGTCAATCTCCCGAAAGAATTAAAAACCAACTGGATTCATTGCCTGATGGCGGCTTCGGACGGCAGTCTCTGGGTGGGCACCCATGAAGGGCTGGCACAACTTGATCGCGGACGGTGGCGATGCTTTACCAAAACTGACGGTTTGCCGGACAATGAGATTCGCTGTCTAAAAGAAATCAGTAACGGGCAGGGTGGATGGGATCTGTGGGTGGGGACCTGGCGTGGGCTGGCCCGGTGGACTGGCCAGCGGTGGCACGCCGAAACACCTTTTCCCACCAATTCCAGGTCCGAAATTTCCAGCCTGCTGGAAAGAAAGGCGCTGGACGGCCACCAGGAAATTTGGGTTGGTGGCCCAAACAGTGGTATCGCCCGGTGGCGGGAGGGTGTCTGGACCGTTTATGACCAGCACCATGGGCTTCCTTCCGAAGGAGTGACCTGTCTGCTTGAAACCACCGCCCTCGACGGTCAGCGTCGGCTGATTGCCGGGACCTTTACGGATGACCTGCTGGTCTTTGACGAAAGCGACTGGACGTCGCTGGCCGGAACGCCGCTGAGCTTCGGCGGTGGCGGTGGCGCCCATTGCCTCCTCGAAACCCAATCCCCGACGGGAGAACCGGTCCTCTGGGCAGGGAACGCCGGGGGATTGAAGTGTCTGGTGGAGAAACGTTGGCTTCATTGGGGCGAGCGCCAGGGGGTGTCGAGTCTGCTCATCTGGTGTCTGGCCCAGACGCCGGGACCGAATGGAACGGTTTCGCTGTGGGCGGGGACGGCAGGCGAGGGTATTATTCATTGGCAACTCGGCACCTGGATGCGGTTCGATAAAACTAGCGGGCTGCCGGAAAATTCGACCTACAGTCTGCTGGTCACTCAGGATAAAGCAGGGGCGGACATAGTTTGGCTGGGGTCCAACACAAAAGGCTTTTCCCGCTTGAACCCGGATGGCACCTGGACCTATTTCAATGAAACCAATTGGCTGCTGGATGCCGGGATTCGCTCGTTTTGCGAAACTCGGGACCCAGAGGGCCGGCCTGAGCTTTGGGTCGGGACGGATCATTTAAAGCTCTGCCGGTTCAAGGACGGGCAATGGGCGGTGTTTCCCGTGCTGGGGGAGAAACAATCGTTGTTGGTCTGGTGCATCGTTCCAACCAGGGCTCCGGATGGCACACCGGCTTTGTGGTTGGGAACCGAGGAAGGTCTTTTTCGCTGGCAAAATGAGGTGATTGTTTCGACCAAACCGGCCTGGAATCTGCCTGACAAAAACGTCCAGGTCATCCTGGAAACTGATTCCCCGCACGGAACGGTCCTGTGGGTAGGGACCAGACAAGGACTTGTCCGAATTGCCCAGGGGCGAATGACCGATATTTTTGATGCCCGGTCTGGATTGCCGGGGAACCAGGTGCTTTCGCTGCACGAGTACCGGACTCCGACCGGCGAACGCAGCCTGTGGGTCGGCACCAATCTGGGCGTGGCCCGATTGATGCTTGATTCATCAACTCCCAAATGGTCATACCTTTCCACCACATCCACTCCGGCGCTCCCCAATAACACCATTTACCGGATCGAGGAAGATGCACAACATCGGCTGTATCTGTGTACCAACAAAGGGGTTGCACGATTAACCCCGCGCACGCCGACCCCAGATGATGAGTCTGAGTTTCAGATCTATACCTTCACCACCGAGGATGGACTTCCCAGCAATGAATGCAACACGGGGGCTTCAACCGTTGACCATCGTGGCCGGATTTGGGTTGGGACGATTGCCGGGGTGGCGGTTTTGGACCCGGCCAGGGAAGTTGCCAACCGAATCCAAAAACCCTTGTTGATCCAGCGGGCGGTACTGCCTGATCAAGGGCGGGCCCTCAGAGAGGATGAGGTCCTGGCTTATGACGAAAACCATATTCAGTTTGAGTTTGCGCTGCTGAGCTTTTTTCGGGAAGGCGAAATTCGATACCGCACCCAAATTGAAGGACTTGATCCACATCCTTCGGCCTGGACAAAGGAATTTAGCCGTGACTATATCAGCCTCCCGCCGGGCACGTACCGGTTTCAGGTTTGGGGACGCGATGTATTTGGCAATGTCTCTGGTCCAGTGGGAATGTCGTTTATCATCCGACGGGCGCCGTGGCTGACGTGGTGGGCAGTTATTGGGTACACCGTGACACTGGTTTTTGGAGGCTATGGGATCTTTCGATATCGGTTGCGAGCACTGCGCCGCCGCAATGAACTCCTTCAAACAAAGATTGCCGAACGAACCAGCCAGCTTGCACAAACAGTCGAGGAGTTACGTGATTCTGAACACCGTGCCCTTGAAGCCAATCGTGCCAAAAGCGTTTTTCTGGCCAATATGAGCCACGAATTGCGCACACCGCTCAATGCGATTCTTGGATTTGTTCAGTTGATGGATCGTGACGCGAGTTTGCCCTCCCTGCATCGGGAATCGCTCGGGATTATTTCCCGAAGTGGTCAACACTTGCTGGGTCTCATCAACGATGTCCTCTCGATTGCCAAGATTGAAGCCGGGAAAATTACCCTCGTTGAAACAACATTTGACCTGTCCCAACTTTTGCGGTCAGTCCGCGACATGATCCGAATTCGCGCTGAAGCCAAAGAATTGATTTTGAACTTTGTGCTTGACCCCAACCTTCCGACGGTTGTTTCTGGAGATGAAGGAAAGCTCCGACAGGTGTTGGTCAACCTGCTTGGCAATGCAGTGAAATTTACCAGTCACGGCTCGGTCACACTGACTGCCACCTGGAAAAGTCGTGATGACCGGTCAGGGCAACTCCAATTTGAAATTCGTGATACTGGCTGTGGTATTTCGGAGTCAGATTGTGCCCGGCTGTTTGAAGCGTTTGTCCAAACCGAGAGTGGCCGTAAGATGCAGGAGGGAACAGGGTTAGGGCTTGTCATCAGCCGTGATTTTGTGCGCTTAATGGGCGGTGAGATCCGGGTTTCAAGTATCTTCGGCCAGGGGACCACCTTCCAATTTGACGTGATGCTCCAGGTTGCAATCCAGGCCGAAGCGAAAGACGTGCACCGGGAAGTAATCGGACTGGCACCCAATCAACCAGTGTGGCGAATTCTGGTGGTGGACGATACCGAAGAGAACCGGTTACTCCTCACGCGTCTGCTCCAATCAGTTGGCTTTCAAGTTCGGGAGTCTTCAGACGGCGCCGAAGCTGTGGCGCTGGCTGGATCCTGGAAGCCTGATTTGATTTGGATGGATATGCGAATGCCGGTGATGGACGGGTTGGAGGCGACCCGGCACATCCGCGCTCAGAATTCAGGTGAAAATCACTCGTGGAAACCGGTGATTATTGCCCTCACCGCCTCGGCTTTTGACCATGAACAGGAACGATTTTTACGCGCAGGGTGTGATGACTATGTCCCTAAACCGTTTGAAGTCCCGGTTATTTTTGAGAAGATGGCCAGATATTTGGGTGTGAAATATGTCTATGAAGAAAGTGAGCTGCCAGTCTCAGTTTCGGCCAGTTCAGTCCTGACCTCTGACCGGTTGCGAAATTTCTCCGCAGATGCAGTTCAATCATTAACCACAGCCTTGATGGCCGGAGACACCGAATTAGCGATAGCTCTGATTGAAAACGTGCGCCAGCAGGACGCTCCACTGGCCGATGAACTGGCAGGTCTGGTTCGGAGCTATCGCTTTGATGAAATTCTGGATTGGCTTGAAGGGCGAGAAGAATAGGGTTCAGGGTTCAGGGTTCAGGGAAAGCAGAAAAAATTCAAAGGACATAAAGGACATAAAGGACACAAGGGACACAAATTCGAAAACCCTGAACCCTGAACCCTGAACCCTGAACCCTGAACCCTGAAC
>CAZXCE010000126.1:10314-16355 GCA_964639175.1 uncultured Clostridia bacterium | reverse complement strand
GAGACACGTCAAATAATCGCATCCAGGGAAGGTCATTGCCGACGGGTGGCTGGACATTAATTGGAGCCCCCAACGGCATCGGCTCGGGGGTTGGACAGTTCCGATCGCCGAGCAAAATACGGTGACAGGGTTCCGGGTTCCGGGCTTTCAAAAACCTTTTTCGTCGTTTGTGGTCTTTGTCCTGGATAAAGACAAAAAGGACAAAAGATTGAACGCCCCGAACCTGGAACCCGGAACCCAGATGTGGTTGCCGCCGGCGGCAATATCCGGCAACTGACCCGTTTTGATGACCAATCTGTTTTTTTGTATCCTTCATCGGGCTTTTCCTCCAAGATCCTTCGACTTTTTCATCTTTTCTCAATCTTGCCGGGTTAAAGCCCTTTTTGTCACCTCTTTCACACTTTCAACACTTTGTTTCTCAATTACTTACCTTTTAACTCAAAGTAGCCACGCCCAAATCAATTGGGAACCTGAACTTTCTGGACTATTCCAAATTATGATCATGAAATTTGTTCGCGTCAGGGGTTTTCCAATTACCTGGAGCAAGCATATCAGCCATTCGGGCAGGGTTTTTGATCTGCTGCCCAATCATCCAATCTTGAGACTGTTTGATGAGTTCTTTTCCTTCATCGTTTGGAAGTAACTCTCCGCGCCTGCGACGTGCGGCGGCGGCATAGAGGCGCATGTCGGCCTCAGCCAGTGTGATCTCTGCCGAATGTAAATGGCTGATCGCAGCGGCAGTTCTCCCTCGGGTCGCCTCAACCCCGGCAAAGATTAACTCTGCCCAACCATCGGCAAAGGGGGTCTTTTCTCGCTTTATTTTTCTGGCATATTTCTCGGCAATCTTGAGAAAAGTACTGGCATTTCTTTGATTTTGCGCCAGCGCCAGCGCCAGGCGTGCCTGAAAATGTAATGTCTCAATGAACACCATTTGAATAGATCGGACCCCCCACTGCAGCATTTTAGGCCACCTGGTATTGATTTCTATCCAGGCTGGACCTGGATTTGAGCAATAAAGCCCGATTTCAGACTTTCCAAGTAATTTCCAGTAGTCGTGGATGTGAAAGCTGTGTTGACTCCACAAATTACTGGCGTGCTCCAATTCATTCAGGGCTTTTTCTGGTCTGTCTTCCGCCAAATAATTTAGATAGACAACATATGTCCCTAAATTTGTCAGCATCAATAAATTGTCCCTGGCTTTTCCACTGACAAGGTACTGTGGGAGCTTTTCCAGTAATTCATTCACGTTCCCCTGATAATAAAGGGATCTTAGTCCCCAGGTCACAATGTTTTCTATTCCGCGTATGGCAGATCCATAGTCTTCCCCGATACATTCTGTTTGGGTAATTTCTTCTCCGACACGAAAGGAATGCCAGGCCTCTTTCCAGTTGCCCTCGGAAAATGAAATCATACACCGGCCAAAATGAACCATGGCAGATAATTCCGAATTTGCTGTCCGGTGGGCCAGCTCCTGAGCCAGTTCAATAAATTTTAATGACTTTTGGTTTTTGCGTGCTCCGCTAAAAGCGGAAAATATGCTTTCGTACATCAAGGCTTTGGTCAATCGGTAGGGTTCACCTGCTTTTAAAGCCCGTAAAAAATGTTTCGTCTGCAAATCATATGCCTGGAGTGGATTGACGCCGACCAGTGAATCAATGGCCGTAAAGAGTGCGGTGATATGCAGTAATTCCTGATCTGCAATTTCTGATTCATGTCTTTCCTGGTAATTCATCCCTCTCAGCCAGAGTTTTGCCCGGCCAATCGCGATGGATAACAGGATTGCCACATTCCCCGTCAAGAGCCGAACTCCTACTTTTTCCAATACCTGATTGAGCACCGCCATTCCTTGCTCAATCTGTCCGGAATTAAGAAATTGTTCAGCCGCCTTCCGCTGTAACTGCAATTGTTCTACTCCATTACAGTAATCTACAGCCGATAGATATACCCTGGCTGCTTCAGCACCTCTCCCGGCATTTGCCAAAGCAGTTGCCATCCCGAGTTGAATCTCCCGTAATTGGGTCGGTTCAATGGCTACTTTTAAACTTGAGATCTGTCTGTAGAGTTCGACTGCCCGCTCAAATGCCAGTGATTTTTCGGCCTGTCTGGCTGCTTGAATTGTGTAATCAAAAGCTTTCTCCATTTCTTCGGCGAGCCGAAAATGTTTTGCCAGACGCTCTAAATCAAGCTCTGTGGCGACTTCCAGCGCTTGACCCAAACTGTGATGATAGGCTTTGATCAATTCTGGTTCTAAATGTCCGATGACAACCTCGCGAATTTTATCATGATAGGTGTCAATTTCCTGAGAGCCGCTTTGACCGGTGGAGCGGAGTAAATGATTGTTGCGCAAATAAGAAAACAGATTTTCAATGCTTTCCAACTGACCGGACTCTTTGGCAACCTGATGGGTAACTGGTTGGCCAGCCACGGCAATGACTTCTAATAACGTGCGTTCAGAGGCTGACAACCTCTCGACCTGTGAGCGAATAACCCGCTCAAGCGTCATTTTTTCATTTTCAGGTTCCGGTCGATTGTGCAGGTTTTTCTCCATCAGATATTTGGTAAATTCACTGATAAAGAACGGACTGCCATCTGATTCCTGGGCAATTTTTGCAACCTGTTGTTCACTGCTTTCCGTTCCGAGCAGGAGTGTCGTCAGTTGCTCAGCTTCAACTCTGGACAATTGGTGTAAATCAATTTCCCAATATGGAAATTGCCTGTCCAACACCGTTTGAGTTGAGAAGAAGCCCTGGAGAAACTGGCTGCTTTCGATCTCCTCACTGCGATAGGACCCGATGAACAACATTCCAGGCGCATTCGGTGGCTGTAAAATTTCTTTTAACAATCCCACACTATCCAGATCTCCCCACTGCAAATCATCAATAAAGAGAACCATTCCTCCTTTTATGGTCAGAGTTGTCAGTAATTGCTTTAAGGCCTTAAATGCCAAACGACGCATCTCCAGAGGGTCTGGAGTTTGGTAGTTTCTTTCTCGGCCCTTCTCGATGGTTTCGATTTGGTTAAACACTGGAAACAATTTTCCGAGTGTCTCGATGTTTTCAGGCAATAGCGCTTGAACTGCTGGATTTGGTAACCCTGATAAATAATGGCTCAACTGATCCATCAGGCTGTCGAGGGCCTTGTATGGTACGGACTCCTGCTCATAGCACCGTCCCCGGAACACCAGATCTGGTCTCTCATTCTCTGGCAACTGTTCAAGAAAATGGCGCACCAGTGAGCTTTTTCCGATTCCTGAGCGACCTTTGATAAATACGGTGGTGGGGTGTCCCTGTTGGGTGAGTTGCCAGGCCTGGTGTAACAGAGCCAGTTCGTTGTCCCGACCAACAAAGGGCATTTTATACGGCTCTCGCTGTTCTGCCTGGTGGGGAAGAGAAGAAACCGGGGTTGCTTCGAGGTTCTGAATTGTCTCCACGATTTGTTCACCTTGAGGGCGTAAAGCGGGATCTTTGTTCAGTAACGCCAGGCAAAGACTCACCAGGGCATCTGGAATGCCTGAAATCCATTTCCCCAGGTTTGGCGGTTCATATCTCTGTTTTTTGAGTAATATTTCTACGTCAGAACCATCAAAAGGCAATTTTCCGGTCAGCGCTTCATACAGCATCACTCCCACACTGTACCAGTCAGATGCCGTTGTTACTCCCTTCCCAATGGCCTGTTCCGGTGAGATATAGGCCGGCGTTCCAAAGATGCCGTCACTGGCACTGCTTTTTGTCTCAGGGGTAAATTCACACGCCAGGCCGAAATCCAAAATAACGACCCGGCCAGTTTCAGTCACCAGCACATTGGAAGGTTTTATATCTCCGTGTAATTTATACGTTCTATGTAAGGCCAGGAGCCCGGTCGCGAGCTGCGTTAACGCCGGATAGAGTTTTCCCAGATCTGCCCGGCAGGAACTCCTTGCCGATTCACCCAGTTCGAAGACCGGCAAATGCCCGGTTTTAGATATTTTGGGAGCTATTTTTTGAAAGAAGGATATTGCCGGTGCCTGAGAAACAGTGAAATTGGCAGTTTCTTTTTTGAAGCCCCACACATACTCAACAAAGGGAATTCCATTGAGTAGTTCCATCGTAAAAAACCATTGTTCCTCCTCCAAAAAAAGTTCATACAATGTGATTAAATTGGGGTGGCTAACATCAACCAGCGTCCGGAATTCCTGCTTAAAGCGATACAATTCCCGGCCATCATCTTTTCTAAGGGATTTGAGTGCAACAAGACACTTCCGTTCTTGATCAAAAGCCTGATAGACGACTCCAAATCCTCCGGCGCCCAGGCGCTTTTGAATCAAAAATCGTGAGGTCCCTTCAAATTCTTTTTGAGTTGCCTCAATCGGATGGGTCGCTTTCAGCCTGGATAAAGCCAGTAAGAATGGTTCTATTTTCTCGATTTCCTGTGCAAACTCAGGACCTGGTCCCGGTTCCGGTTCCGGCCAATGTTCCTCAGCTTTTTGATAGTGAAAAAGAAGAGTTTCAACCCGTTTACGGATGTGTGGGTCCTGGCAATTACAATCAAGGTATGTTTTTTGGTCGGAAACAGGCCAATTTTTTAGTTGAAAAAACAGAGACTTGACCTGTTTGTATTGTTCTTCATGATCGCTTTTCATCCTAATTCAACTCAATAAACAGCCAGGTTTTGGCCATAGCCCACTCATTTGACACCGTGGTGGTTGATGTATCCAATACTTCGGCGGTTTCTTTAATTGTGAGACCGCAAAAATAACGCAGTTCGACAATTTTCATCTGAAGGGGATCAATTTGTTCCAGTTTATTGAGGGCTTCGTGCAAGGTGAGTACATCAAGAGTTTGAGGCAGGATACTCGGGTTGAGTCCGGTTAAAGAAATACTGTAGTAGTCCCGTCCCCTCTTTTTCGCATTCTCCCGGCGGGCATAATCAACCAATACTCGTCTCATGGTTTTTGCCACGATGGCGATAAAATGAAAGCGGTTCTCGAAATTGGTGCAATCATCAAGTAATTGAATCATTGCCTCATTAATCAAGGCCGTTGGCTGTAAGGTATGATCATTTTTTTGTCCTCTGATATATGAGGCAGCCAGCGAATGAAGTTTTTCATAAATGATGGGAAGTAACTCATCCAGGGCGGCTTGATCGCCGCTTCTCCATTTTTCCAGGAGTATGGTCACTGTATTTGGCATTGAATCTCTCCTTATTATTCTCGAACGCGCCTCAGCAATTATACCTTTAGTGAACTGGACTGTGCCAACCGGAATGAGGTCGCAACCCTCAATTTTCAAGATCCTGGGATCTGGCAACCTCCTGTGAAGACTCAAAATTCCCCTGGCTGGGGTAATCTTGAATCGGGTCGGAATACAGAAAATGATCAATAAATCTGGTAACTCCCGCCTTGATCACATTTGCCCAGGTGTCCATCAAGCCCCCAAAGCCACCTGAAGTGCCCTTTTCTCCCAAACAAGGCTTAGATCCCCCCTCAGACCCCCTGTTGGTAACCTGTTGAAATAAAAGCAATAAAAAAAAATGAAAAATTTTTTTTGAAACAGCTTTGTAAAAATTCCTTCTTTTACGACTTATAGACCATTGATTCCCCTTACTTCGGTCAAAACAGTTTCCCTGATATTCCAGCAATCCCAATGAAGCCCTGGGCTTTTTGTTTCCAGAACGTCCACCGGCATTCCCTAATTCTGCACAGAGTGGCTCCAGTGCTCCAAATCCTTTAAGAGGTCCTCCATGGTTACTTTTCTTCTTTGCCGCAACCAGTTGATATCCCAACTGTTTACCCATTTTTTCAATCTACTCATCTGTCCCAAACGCTGGATGATGGCGTTCGCCGTTGTGGTTGGCCTGTTGTGGCTTTCCACTCCGGCATTGGCGCAATCGGCGGTGGATGGGTTTAACCCCAATGCAAACGCCTCGGTCCTGGCGGTGGTGGTGCAATCGGATGGGAAGATTGTGGTTGGGGGGACGTTTACCTCGATGGGAGGGCAGACACGCAACCGGATTGCCCGGTTGAATGCCGATGGGTCGCTCGATACCACGTTTAACCCTTCTGG
>CAZXCE010000126.1:0-10214 GCA_964639175.1 uncultured Clostridia bacterium | reverse complement strand
CACGTTTAACCCTTCTGGCGGCGCAAATAGTGATGTCGGTGCCCTGGTGGTGCAGACAGATGGGAAGATTGTGGTTGGGGGCGCGTTCACCTCTCTGGGCGGGAGCACTCGCAACCGGATTGCCCGGTTGAATGCCAATGGAACGCTTGATACGACGTTCAACCCCGGCGCAAACAGCAATGTCCAGGTGTTGGCTTTGCAGGCGGATGGCAGAATCGTGGTTGGGGGCACGTTCACCTCTCTGGGCGGGAGCACCCGCAACCGGATTGGCCGATTGAATGCCAATGGGTCGCTTGATACGACGTTCAACCCCGGCGTAACCGGCCAGGTCAATGAGGTGGTAGTGCAGGCAGATGGGAAGATCCTGGTTGGGGGTGGTTTCACTGTTCTGGGCGGAGTGGCGCGCGACAATATTGGCCGGTTGAATGCCAACGGGTCGCTCGATACGACGTTCAACCCCGGCGTGACGAGCATGTCTACCTTGCCATCCACGAATACATTGGCGGTGCAGGCGGATGGGAAGATCGTGGTTGGGGGCGGTTTCAACATGCTGGGCGTGGCCACACGCAACAATATTGGCCGGTTGTATCCGGGCGGAGAGCTTGACGATACGCTCAACCCCGGGGTGATGGCACCACAGGTCTATGCTTTAACTTTGCAGGCGGATGGGAAGATCCTGGTTGGGGGCGCTTTCACCGTATTGGGCGGGAGCACGCGCAACGGGATTGGCCGGCTGAATGCCGATGGGACGCTCGATACAACGTTCGACCCCAACCCGGGCAGCCAGCTTGGCCCCCAGGTCAATGCTGTGGGCGTGCAAGGGGATGGAAAGATCGTGGTTGGGGGCTCCTTCACCACTCTGGGCGGGCAAACACACAACAATATTGGCCGGTTGAATGCCAATGGGACGCCTGACGCGACGTTCACCGCCGGCGCGACCGGCGGTGGCTTCCCGATCGCAGTGTTAGCGGTGCAGGCGGATGGCAAGATCGTGGTTGGGGGCAATTTCGACCAACTGGGCGACTCCCAGGGCTCTATAGCCCGCAACCGGATTGGTCGGTTCAATGCCGATGGGACATTGGATCAGACCTTTAACCCTAACGCGAACAACCTTGTCTCTGCGTTGGCGGTGCAGGCAGATGGCAAGATCCTGGTTGGGGGGAATTTCACCACTCTGGGTGGGAGCACGCGCAACCGGATTGCCCGGTTGAATGCCAACGGGTCGCTCGACACAACGTTTAACCCTAACGCGAACAACATTGTCTCTACGTTAGCAGTGCAGGCGGATGGGAAGATCCTGGTTGGGGGGAATTTCACCACTCTGGGTGGGAGCACGCGCAACCAGATTGCCCGGTTGAATGCCGATGGGTCGCTCGATACAACGTTTAACCCTGGCGTCAACAGCGGAGGATCCGTCAGTACGTTGGCAGTGCAGGCGGATGGGAAGATCCTGGTTGGGGGGTTCTTCACCACATTGGGCGGGAGTGCGCGCAACAATCTTGGCCGGTTGAATGCCGATGGGTCGCTCGATACGACGTTCAACCCCGGCGCCGACCAGAGTGTCTTTGGGTTGGCTTTACAGGCGGATGGAAAGATTGTGGTTGGGGGCGCTTTCGCCACCCTGGGTGGCCAATCACGCATGGGTCTTGGCCGGTTGACCAACACTGCCGTCGCATTTCAAGACCTGTCAGTTACTCCCGGTTCCATAACCTGGCAACGCAGCGGTAGTAGTCCCGAAGTCCCGCGCGTCACCTTTGAACTCTCCTCTGACGCAACTACCTTCGTATCACTCGGCGCCGGGAGTCGCATTACTGGAGGATGGCAATTGACCGGATTGGGGCTTTTGACAGGTCAAAACCTCTTTATCCGGGCGCGTGGTTTTTATTCAACAGGACAAAGTGATAGTTCGGATTCCATCGTCGAATCGGTGCGCAATGTGTTTTTGGTGTGTCCAACCTCCACTGCGGCCCTGAGTGGTGGCGGCACGGTTTGCTCTGGGACATCTTCAAGCATCGCTGTTACGGTCACGGGCGGAGCGCCCCCTTATAGCATCGTCATCAACAATGGCGTTGGAACCGTGAACGTGCCCAATAATAGTCCATTTAACATCAGCGTCAGCCCAACCAGCCCCACCACCTATACGATCACCTCGGGGACGGATGCGTCCGGTTGTCCTGTGACGCCGGGCAGCAGTGCGACGGTAACGGTTAACCCGTTGCCGACAGTGTTCAATATCACCGGCGGCGGGAGTTTCTGTACCGGTGGCAGCGGCGTGGCGGTTGGTCTTTCAGGGTCACAATTTGGGATCAATTATCAATTGCTGCGTGGGGTCACGGCAGTGGGAAGTCCAGTGCCCGGAACGGGTTCCGCCATTTCGTTTGGCAATCAAACCACAGCGGGGACCTATACCGTCACGGCGACCAATCCGGCAACCACTTGCTCCAGAACCATGACCGGCAGTGCGACGGTGACGGTCAATCCATTGCCGACGGCGTTTACGGTCACCGGCGGCGGTGGCTATTGCACGGGTGGCAGCGGCGTGGCGGTTGGTTTATCCGGCTCACAATCAGGAGTGAACTATCAATTGTTGCGTGGAGGCACACCAACCGGCAGCCCGGTGGCGGGAACAGGCTCGGCCATCAGCTTTGGAAACCAGACCACCGCCGGGACCTACACGGTCACGGCCTCCGCCAGTGGATGTAACGCGACCATGACCGGCAGCGCGACAGTGACGGTCAATCCGGCGCCGACGGCGTTTACGGTCACCGGCGGCGGCGTATTTTGCTTCGACTCACCTGGCGTCATGGTTGGGTTGTCAGGGTCGCAAACCGGAGTTAATTATCAATTGCTCTTGGGGGGAAGCCCGGTGGGAAGCCCGGTGGCCGGAACGGGCACGAGTTTCAATTTCGTCGGCCTTCAGGAAACAGCAGGGACCTACACGGTCACGGCCTCCGCCGGTGGATGTAACGCGACCATGACCGGCAGCGCGACAGTAACGGTCAATCCGGCGCCGACGGCGTTTACGGTCACCGGCGGGGGGAGCTATTGCACCGGTGGCAGCGGCGTGGCGGTTGGGTTATCCGGCTCACAATCAGGAGTGAACTATCAATTACTGGTTGGGAGCACACCCGTCGGCAGCCCGGTGGCGGGAACCGGTTCGGCCATCAGCTTTGGAAACCAGACCACGGCTGGGACCTACACGGTTACCGCGACCAACGCAACCACCGGTTGCACCAGCACCATGACCGGCAATGTGACGGTAACGGTCAGTCCGGCGCTGGTGGTATTCACTGTGACCCCCGGAGGGAGTTTCTGTGCGGGAGGCGGCGGTGTGGCGATTGGTCTTTCGGGGTCGCAAACCGGCGTGAACTATCAATTGATGAGGGGAACACCACCATTTGGAGGGCCCCTGCCGGTCGGAAGCCCGGTGCCCGGGACGGGGTCCGCCATTTCGTTCGGCAATCAAACCCAGGCTGGATTCTACACTGTGAGTGCGTCCAACGGAGGTTGTAGCCGGTCTATGAACGGTAGTGTGACGATCAATTCATTACCGACGGTATACACTGTCACCGGCGGCGGTGGCTATTGCACCGGTGGCAGCGGTGTTGCGGTTGGCCTGTCCGATTCAGAGACTGGAGTGTCATATCGATTGCTGCGTGGTGGCACACCGGTCGGCAGCCAGGTGGCGGGAACGGGTTCGGCCATCAGCTTTGGAAACCAGACCACCGCCGGGACCTACACGGTCACCGCGACCAACTCACTCACCAGTTGCGCCCGCACCATGGCCGGCAGTGTGACCGTGACGGTCAATCCGTTGCCAACGGCATTTATGGTCACTGGCGGTGGCGGTTATTGCACCGGCGGTAGCGGTGTGGCCGTTGGTTTGTCTGGCTCAGAAACCGGAGTGAATTATCAATTACTGGTTGGGGGCACGCCAGTCGGAAGCCCGGTGGCGGGAACGGGCACCTCGATCAGCTTTGGAAACCAGATCACTACCGGGACCTACACGGTCACGGCGACCAATGCAACCACCAGTTGCGCCCAGGCTATGACAGGCAGTGTCACGGTGACGGTCAATCCGGTACCGACAGCCTTCAGCGTGACTGGCGGCGGTGTCTATTGCAGTGGCCAGGGCGGTGTTGCGGTTGGCCTGTCAGGTTCGCAATCGGGGTTGACGTATCAATTGTTGCGCGGGGGCACGCCGGTCGGAGGTCCAGTGGCCGGAACCGGCACGGCACTTTCGTTTGGCAATCAAACCACCGCTGGAACCTACACCGTGACGGCCTCCGCCAGTGGGTGTATGGCAACCATGACCGGCAATGCGACGGTGACGGTCAACCCATCGCCGGCGGAGTTCAATGTTACCGGAGGTGGTGGCTATTGCTCCGGCGGCAGCGGGGCCCCGGTGGGACTCTCCGGCTCGGAAGTCGGGGTTGATTATCTGTTATTCAGAGACAACACGTCGGTCGGAACTTCAATCCCCGGAACGGGTTCCGCTCTGGCATTCGGCAATCAAACCCTGGCTGGGACGTATAGTGTGACGGCCACCAATGCCACGACTGGTTGCACCACCATAATGAACACCACCCCAATGGTGACGGTCAATCCGGCGCCGACGGCGTTTACGGTCACTGGCGGCGGGAGTTTTTGTGCGGGGGACAGCGGAGTTGGGGTCGGCCTGTCCGGTTCACAATCAGGAGTGAGTTATCAACTGATGGTTGGTGCCACCCCGGTCGGAAGTCCAGTTGCTGGCACGGGCGCGGCGCTTTCGTTTGGCAATCAAACCACGGCGGGGATCTATACGGTGACGGCATCCGCCAGTGGGTGTAATACGACTATGACTGGTAGCGCGATGGTGACGGTCATTCCGTTACCGACGGCGTTTACAGTCACCGGCGGAGGGAGTTTCTGTACGGGTGGCAGCGGCGTGGCGGTTGGTCTATCCGGTTCCCAAACCGGAGTGAATTATCAATTACTGGTTGGGGCCACACCGGTCGGAAGTCCAGTGCCCGGAACTGGCGCAGCGGTTTCGTTTGGCAATCAAACTGGTGCTGGAACCTACACCGTGACGGCATCCGCCAGTGGATGCAACGCGACCATGACCGGTAGCGCGACGGTCACCATCATTCCACTGGCAACCGTCAATGCCGGACCTAACCAAACTGTCTGCAGCAACTTTTCTGCACCTGTGACATTGGCGGCAGTGTTGGGAGGAAGCGCCACCGGTGGCACCTGGAGCGGTGGCGGCGGGGTATTTACCCCCGACAATACCGCCCCCGACGCCATTTACCTGCCGACCGCCGGGGAAATCAGCGCTGGAAGCGTGACCCTGACCTACACTCCGGTCGGAGCCTGTCCGGGAGTCTCTGACTCGATGACGATTTCCTTTGTCGAATGTAACACCATCGGATTGATGGTGGCAGACACGACCAACAACCGGATTCAGGGATTTGACGGGATTGACTGGTTCACCATTGGGACGGGAGGAATCGGTTCAGGACCAGGTCAATTCCGCCAGCCCGAAGCTGTGGCCTACGACGCAGGTGGACGGATCTTTGTGGCCGATACGGGCAACAACCGGATTCAATTCTCAACTGATGGCGGATCCATCTGGGCAGATTTTGCCACCAACGGCACCGGACCTGACCAGGTGAGAGCCCCGCAAGGAGTGGCGCTGGATTCGGATGGCAACCTCTATGTCTCGGATACCGGAAACGGGCGAGTGCTCCGGTTTGCGGGTGGAATGCCGGGACTGGCCACGGTACTGGCCTCTCACGGGACAGCGAGCGGCCAGGTTGGGAGCCCAATGGGACTGGCTATAGATTCGACCTTCCAGCTCTTTATCGCCGATGCCGGCAACAGCCGTGTTTTGCGGATTGCCAACGCCAATACGACGGCGCTTGCAACCTCAGGCGTGGCAATTGCCACAGCCGGAACGGCGCTCAACAAGGTGATTGCTCCACAGGGAATCACCATTGACGGCAACGGCGATCTCTATGTGGCGGACACTGGCAACAGCCGGATTTTGAAATGGAAGAATGCCAATCCAACCACAGCCAACAGTTCGGCCATGGCGCTGACCGGTTCAGGACTCGGACAGGTCAGGGGGGCTGAAGGTGTTAGCGTCACCCAATTTATTACCGGACCGTATGCCGGGGGACAGATATTGGTGATCGGTGATACTGGCAACAACCGCATCCAGGGAAGGTCATTGCCGACGGGTGGCTGGACCTTGATCGGAGCCCCCAACGGCATCGGCTCGGGGGTTGGACAGTTCCGGTCACCGAGCAAAATCAGATAATGTGGAGTGCTCTGGCTTGACGCCGCTTTTCATTCCTGAAAGCTCCGTCAAGCCGGGGCATTCCACAATTTTTGGGTTCATCAACCGAAACCAGAGTGGCGGAATGAGCGCCAGCAACATCATCCCTGGATAACCAGTTGGCAACTGAGGACTTTCTGGGAAGGAATCCAGAATTTGATAGGGTTTGTTCGCTTTAAAATGATGATCAGAATGACGGGGCAGTTCAAACATTAAGGCTCTGCCAAAAAGGTGGTCAGAATTCCACGAGTGAACCGGGAGTACCCGTTCATATTTGCCAGCCGCATTGATTTTTCTGGTTAACCCGTAATGTTCGATATAGTTTACCGTTTCGAGCACAAGTTTTCCGATGATGGCGGCTGCTATGAACGCCAGCATTGTCTTGAGTCCAAATCTGAAGAACAACACCAGCAACAGACAGATTTGGGCTGCCGTGTAACAGACCATTCGATTCTGTACTGAAAAGGGGTGGCGGTGTTTCCGTCGCTGGTTGTTGATTTCAACCTGCCACGCCTGAACGTAACTTCCAACCTGGGAACGCACCCAAAACCAGTAAACCGATTCGTTTCGACGCGCTGTTGCCGGATCCTGCGGCGTTGCAACATTTTTATGGTGGCAGTAATTGTGATAGGGCAAAAACTGATTTTCCAAAGAAATCAGCAACGCCATTTCACCCAGCAACTGCTCCATTCGATTTGAACGATGCCCAAGTTCGTGACCTACATTGATGGCCACGCCGCACATTATTCCCATTGAAAGAATCCTGCCAATCAAGTTGGGAATAGTTAAACTGGGAATTGAGATTGTAAAAACAAAAAGTACGGCTACGGAGATAAGCACCAGAACCAGAATGTACAAAAGCCAGTTGAAGAAGACTTCATTGGCCAGAATTGCCCGTTCTGTACGGTCATTGTTGTGATGATCGGGTTTGAGAATGAGTTCCACCGCTGGAACAACCCCAAAGAAAAAGAGCACTGGCAGGAGCGTTGAAACTCCAGTTGTCAGGAAGGCAATACAGGCTGAAACCGGTAAAGCCAGGACAATGCAGTACTTGAACTTGCTCAGGTTATAAACACCTGACTGAAGATTGATTGAGAATGGGATGAGCGAATCAACTGTGATTCTCATGCCGGAGGTCCCCCTTTCCACAAATTTCTGGACCAAGGATACCGACAACCGCTGGAAATCATTTTGACCAAAATCAAAAACGCATTTGACCAAAATCAAAAAACTACTTTTTGGCTCTGATTCGGCTTAATGTTTCCTGAGTAATGCCAAGAAAAGACGCAATGTGCCCAAGCGATACCCGTTGAAGCAGGTCTGGATGTTTTTCGGTGATGTACCGGTAGCGTTGCTGGGCATTGCTGAATTGTAATGCTGCATTTTTATCAAGTGTTTGTTCGAGGATTTGAATCAAAATCAGGCGACTGACTTTCTGGATTTCAGGAAATTTCTCAAACGATGCTTCCAAATCGGCATATGTCATAGAAAACACAATGGAATCTTCCAGCAGCTCAATCGAATACCGGCTTGGCTTCCGTTGAAAGAAACTATCAAAAGCAGTTACAAATGAATGTTCCAACCCAAAGGAGTCGGTAATATCTTTGCCATCCTGGTTGTAATAGTACCAGCGTGCCAGCCCCTGTTCGAGGTAATAGAGTTTCTGACAAATCTCGCCTTGTTTGTGGAGCCGGTAGTGTTTGGGCAAATAGTCTTTTTGAGTTTTGCTGAAGAGTTCCTCCGCCGTTGCCGGCGATAATGGAACGAACGAATTGATGTACTCAACAAAATTCATATGCTCAAGCTCCTTGCCCGAATATTGTCTGAAAAGAACGGAGATACTGAGATAATTCTTTTATGAACAATAGTTTAAAAGGGAAGGGAGTATTTTCTACTGCCGCTTATCATAGCGAAAAATGAACGAACTTCCAATGTGTTCTGGATTCCAGTGATTTTTCACCTGCAGGTTTTTGGTTGGGTTCAGCCCGGCCAAACTCAAACTGCAAACCGGGACCTAAAAACACCTGTCAAATTGTCAGGTAATTACTGTGTTGTTTTTTACGGTGCGGTTCTGTCCAGTTGAATTGAAATATTTGTCCAGATGTGCTATAAGAACTAATGAACGTACCCGCCTTTATACCAAACTCCTCATTATCCAGCATCTGAAACGCTACCTGAAAATTGAAGACCAGGAAATTGGGGAACCGAAAAGGCCAATGAATCGGCCTTTGATCCAACCGTAACGAATCAGCATGCCTGTAAATAATAATTTGGGGGCATTATGTTGTATCATTCCGGATGGATCAGAATCATACTGGTCTGCGTGGTGGTGGGAAGCCTTCTATGTTTAAAGCCGGGTCCAGGTCGGACTCAGAGTGAGAAGACATTTCCTTCCAGCAGGCTAAAGGTTGCAACTGAGTTTCCAAACTTAACCGGAGAAAAAGCGGTTGAGCATCTCAAACAAGATGGATCATATGATTCGCTGGCGGAAGCGATGGCGGCGGCGCGCTACAGTGTGAACTGGGTGACAAATCCACGGTTGCCGTACCTGAACGGCGCCTATGAAGCGGATAATCCAGCGCAGGGGTTTACGAGTTACTTCACACCAGAAGGGGTGTATCTGGCGGCAGCCGGGGAAGGGACACCCGCGTGGTTTCTGGAGATGAAGTTAGCGGGAGTCGGCTATGGCGACCAGTTGGGAGACGTCTCATCCGGTACACCAGCAGTGATGAACAATCGAGTAGAACTGGCTCGGAATTCAGCGCTTAGCCCTCAGCCCTCAGCCCTGGCTTTGAATTCAGCCCCAAGCCCCAAGCCCTCAGCCCTGATTGAGTGGTATGAAAATGGTCCAGGGGGACTGGAACAGGGACTGACTATCAGCTCACCACCAGAGGAACGAAACGGGACCGACCGGTTGCGGGTGGCCTTCGATCTGGAGGGAACGCTGGAAGCCCGGCGAACAGGAGATGGGCAGGCCATCAATTTTTTCAACCGGGCCGGTGACCAGGTGTTGAGCTATAGCCAACTGGTGGTGACTGATGCTCAGGGGCAGAAATTACCGGCCCAAATGGAGGTGGCATCGGGCCAGGTGGTGCTGGAAATTGATGACACCGACGCTGAGTATCCAGTGACGATTGATCCGACGTTTGGGCAGCAAACCAAATTAACTGCTTCAGATGGAGCGGCAGGGGACCTGTTTGGGTTTTCAATGGCGATCAGCGGGGAGACGGTGGTGGTCGGGGCACCTTTTGACGCCATCGGCGCCAACAGCAACCAGGGGTCGGCCTATGTGTTTGTGCGGAGCGGGACGACGTGGAGTCAGCAGCAAAAGTTGACGGCTTCGGACGGGTTGCCGGAGGACTTTTTTGGGTTTTCGGTGGCGATCAGTGGGGAGACGGTGGTGGTTGGGGCATACCTGGCCCACATCGGCGCCAACAGCTACCAGGGATCAGCCTATGTGTTTGTGAGGACCGGAACAACCTGGAGTGAGCAGCAGAAGTTGATGGCCTCGGACGGGGCGGCCAATGACCGGTTTGGATACTCGGTGGCGATCAGCGGGGAGACGGTGGTGGTCGGGTCACCTGTTGACTTCAGTCCCAACGTCGGCCAGGGATCAGCCTACGTGTTTGTGCGCAACGGGACGACCTGGAGTGAGCAGCAGAAGTTGAGGGCCTTTGACGGGGCGGCTGGCGACAATTTTGGGAATTCGGTGGCGATCAGCGGAGAGACGGTGGTGGTCGGGGCAGCCTATGACGACACCGGCGCTAACGCCGAACAGGGATCAGCCTACGTGTTTGTGAGGAGTGGAACGACCTGGAGCGAGCAGCAGAAGTTAACGGCTTCGGACGGGATGGCATTTGACCAGTTTGGGAATTCGGTGGCGATCAGCGGAGAG
>CAZXCE010000125.1:0-16412 GCA_964639175.1 uncultured Clostridia bacterium | reverse complement strand
CGCACGGTTCTGAAGGGGGGAAAGTGCAGTAATGCACCTACCTATCCTAAGAAAAGATTTCGGTTCAGAGTAACCCATGAAGGCATAAGGCTCAATTCGGTTCATTTTTTGCCGGTTTCGAGGGCTCGTTTCAGTGACAGCTTGAGCGGCCTGGGTGTGTTGCGATTCCGGGCGACAGCCCGGCGCACCGACTCTTCCGAGTCCAGGGCCAGTTTTTCAAGTAAACTGGCTGGGGTTGCGGGGTTGCGGGCAACAGACACGCGGCCCCCCAGTTCGCGATCCCCAGCCAGATTGGTGAGCACGCTTTCAGGAGTTCCAGGATTACCGGCCACCGCCGTCCGAACCTGTTCGCCGGGTTCAAGAGCCAGTTGCGATAACAAACGGCCAGGTGTGTTTCGGTTTCCCGCCACTTCGGCCAAAAAGAGCCGACGCGACACGAGTTCGCCAAGCAATTCGGCTGACGCAGCTTTGTTCTGAGCCAGATTCCAGGCAATCCAGCCATCCTGGTCATCAAGCAAGGCCCGGAGGGTTTCACCCGGAGTGTTTGGATTGCGGGCAACTTTCCGGCGGACGATTTCACAGGCGCTGTGGGCCAGTTCACGCAATCGAACACTGGAAGTATTTGGATCTTCTGCTTCTATCAAAGGGAAGGCATTCATGGAAGGCAGGTTGTTTTCCTCAAGCACCCGTTCGTCAGGTGGCGGCAGTTTCGGTTGAGTTCAATTTTGCTTCAAGCCGGATTTTGACCTCCGGCCACTCAGATTCGATGATGCTCAAAGAGACTGAATCACGAACCCGACCATTGGGCATGATCATATGATTGCGGAGGATGCCTTCTTCCCTGGCACCAAGCCGCACAATGGCTGTCCGCGATTGCTGATTGAGCACATCGGTAATGAACGCGACCCGAATGCACCTCCAGACCTCAAAGGCGTGGGTCAACAACAGCAATTTGGTTTCGGTGTTCACGCTGGTGCGCTGGGCACTCGCCGCCAGCCAGGTGTATCCGATTTCCACGCCCCGGTTATTCTGGTCAATATTGTAAAACCGGGTGCTTCCAACCACCTGACCTGATGATTTTCGGACAATGACGAACGGAAATTGAACCCCCTGGGCATGTCCGTGGAGCGCTTCCGCAATGTAGGCCGCCATGTTGGTTTGGTCAGGCACGATGGTCACCGTCGAGTTCCACAATTCGCCATCGCCGGCAGCCGCAATGAGCGATTCCTCATGGGCTGGTGAAAGGGGTTCCAGTCGAACGTGCCGGCCTTCGAGAATTACTGGCGAGATGTCCATTGTACCTCCTGGATACTGACCAAATCAGAATGTAAGGCCGATACGTTTCATCAAGTTGGTAAATCGTGGATCGGCACGAAGGCTGTCCCAGACCGGGTCCACTTTAACAAAAACCAGATGGTCAGAACGCTTCTCAAAGGCTTTTTCAAGCCATGCCAGCGCCTGATCCTTTTCCCCCAGCCCAATATAGACTTTTGCGATTTCCTCTGGTGGAAAGTAACTCCGCGTTGATTGCTCTTTTAACTGTTCCAGTATCTTCAGCGCTTCAGCCCGATTTCCTGAGACTCCATAAACGTGGCCAAGCGACCCTAAAACCCATGGCTTTTCGTTTGACTGGGTTACCTTTTGAAACTCCAGGATAGCTTCGGAGTACATTCCCTTTTGCACGTAAGCCTGGCCCAACCCAATGTGGGCTTCGCCATAGCCAGGGTCTATGTCAAGCGTCGTATGTAATTGCGCGATGGACTGATCAAACTGACGCGCAAAATAGTAACGAGCCCCAAGGTTTTGATTCATCACCAGTGAAAGTGGATCCAGCTCCTGGGCACGTTTCATTTCTCGAATGGCTTCATCTGGCCGGCCCATTAATTCACAATAGATCGAGTATAAATGGTGAGTCCTGGCAATGCCGGGGTTGAGTTCCAGGGCGCGTTTGAGTTCGGTTTCGCAATTCCTCCAATCCCATTCATGCCGCATTCTCAGGTATGCCAGCGAGAGGTGAGCCTCAGCCAGCCCCTCGTCAATCTCAAGCGCCTTCGTGGCTGCTGTTTTTGCTTTCAGGTAGGAATCAACTGGCGGAAGTCCAGAGAGATCAGGCATTGAATACGAATCGGCCAGCCCGGCATAGGCCAGTGCATAGTTCTGATCACTTTCGATTGCCTGCTCAAAATACTCAATGCTTTTCTTCACTCCTTCCAGGGTCCGCTTATCCCAGGAATAACGGCCCTTTAGATAGAGCTGGTATGCCTCAACATTGTCGGTATATCGGCGTGCCAGTAGCTTACGTTCCTCTCCCGTAAGTTCCAGTGCAAGCGCCGTTGCCAGTCGGTCTGAAATTGAGTCTTCCACCGACAGAATGTTTGTAAATTCCTCATCAAACTTGTCAGCCCAAAGATGATGGCCATCTGCCACGCTCACAAGCTGCACTGTCACTCGGATCCGTTCGCCTACGCGGTGTATGTTTCCATCCAACACGGCTTCAACCTTCAACTCCCGGCCAGCCACAACCGGATCCTGTTCGGCACTGGTGTATTTGCGCACGGCACTGGTTGGCCGCACAGTGATTTGCCTGACATTCCCCAACCGGGTTATCAAGGCATCAGCCAGCCCCAATCCAAGGTATTCATCCTTGCCATCTGAAGTCAGCGAGTTAAATGGAAGAACAGCGATTGACGTAACCTGTAAACCTGCAGGCTGGTTTGGTCTACTTAACATCCGCAGGCAGGAAGCTACGATCATTAGTCCGATCACAACACAGATGGCGACCAGCATTTTTTGACGCTGGGCTGGGCGGCCTAATTCAGGGGTGGCAACAAGAAGAACCCTTTCTGTGCCATCACTTTGAGTCTCTATTTCCTGCCTGACCTTGTCTTGTTCCTCTTCAATGACAAGGGTGGGTCGAGTGGGTTCTTCGATGGGCAGGTCAACCCCTTCTTCATTCCAGACCTCCTCGACACCAGCAATAAACCGGTAGCCTCGTCTCGGCAGCGTTTCGATGTATTTTTGCTGGTTGGAAGGGTCAGTCAGAACTTTCCTCAGAATGTAAATATTTTGAGTGAGATTGGATTCTTCCACCACCGTGTCAGGCCAGACTTTGTCCAGGATTTCATTTTTCTCAAGCACCTTTCCGCTATTTTCGACCAGCAGCAAAAGGGTATCGAACGTCTTTGGTTGCAACGCGACGGGCTCTCCGTCTCTGAGTAAAAGGCGGTTCCCAATGTCTATCGAAAACAAGCCGAACTCATAGAAGTGCTTTATTTGCTTATTCATGCGTGTCTTGAGAGATTCTTGAGAAATTCTTGAGCAGTGTCTTGAAGATTTTTTCACCGCCCCTAATCCATCATCCGTCACAGGTTGAGTTGATGATTCTCAGCCAGCCCTGACCAAAGAGACTGAATGTACCATCCTGAATTGGGTGGCGCAATAACGGCTCATACACCTCAACTCCTCCCTGAAATATCTATCGGCAGAAAGGAAACAGATTGAGCAAAACAGCAAGCAAGCCTGGAGTCAAAAACGGATAAACCCAATTTTTTCAATATTTTCAATACCTGTTGCCATGTGACGGTACATTTTTTCGATAGTGGCAACCGGCTTTTTACTGGCATGCAAAATTTACAAACCACCAGTCTATGAGGAGTACATATTATGGATTTGAAAAGTATTTTCCTGGCTTTTTCCATTGCTTTGGCGGTAAGCCTCTTCCCCAGTCAGTCACTGGCCCAGGAAAATCTCAAACAGAGGCCAGAAGGCACCTGGAACGTCATCCTGACCGCAGACGGAGAAGGCTTTCAGGAAAAAGAACGCTATACATTTATAGTGGGTAAATCCAGAAAGGAAGGGAGTCTGATCTTTTCAAATGAAGTTGATGCCATCCCGCCCTGCGGCACCGATCAAGGCGTGTGGAACCAAACTGGTCGGGGAGAATTTGCACTGACACACGGGGCCTTCTGTCTTGACCCGGAATCCCAGAGCCCAGGGTTCGCGATAAAATTCAGGGAGACAATAACGCTTAACGAGAGCGGCGAAACATTTTCTGGAAGAGGTATTTACGAAGTATTTGATCCCCAAGGAACTGTTGTTTTCTCTGCAACTTACACGCTGCAGGGCACCCGCATGCAAATCGAACGGCTGCCGAGTGCCTCACGATTGGACGGAGCATCACCACTTCAGCAAACGACACAACCACACATTGGCTGGCGGACCTGGTCTCGCGTTGAGAAATGAGCTTTGTGAAATCAGGAACAGCCTGGAAAACTCAACCATTCCTGGAAAGTGCAACCGGTGGTGGTGGGACGCTGGTCCCGCCATCACCGTGATGATTTTGAATCAAGTTATGCCGGCCTTCAGCACTTAAAAACAGTCAAGCCTTTGATTAAAATGAACTTAGTCAATTACTGACTACAAACTGGCATTATTTCCTTCGGTACACGTCCGTGTTGAGGTATTTCAGGCCCGAATCAGCCATGAGTGTGACGACTTTGGCGCCGGGCCCAAGCCGTTCTGCCACCTGAAGGGCCGCAATGACATTGGCACCCGAGGATGTCCCCGCGAAGAGTGCTTCCTCACGGGCAAGCCGTCGCGTCATCTCTTTGGCGTCCTCAGTTTTGACCGGGATAATCTCGTCCACCAGCGACGGCTCCCAGAGCGGCGGCGTGTAGCCAATTCCGACGCCTTCGATTTTGTGCGGTCCTGGTTGTCCACCTGACAGCACGGCTGATTCAGCAGGTTCAACCACAACGATTTTGATATCTGGATTGTAGCGTTTCAGAACTGTCGCCACACCACGCGAAGACGCGCCTGTTCCGACGCTGTGAATAAAAGCGTCTACCTTCCCTTCGGTTTGATTCCAGATTTCTTCGCCTAATGCAAAATAGCCCGCAATACTGTCGTGATTGTTGAGCTGGTCGGTCCAGCAGGTGTTCGGTTCCTGGCTCAATTGACGGGCGGTTTCGATCATATCGAGGATCAGCTTTTTGGTTGTGAGTCCGCCTTCGCTCGGAACAAGTGTGAGGTCTGCGCCCAATGCCATCATTTGATTGAGCTTCTCTGGGCTAAACGCATCAGAAGTCACAATTTTGATCCGGTAGCCTTTTGCGGCACACACCAGGGCCAGCGATGCCCCGGTACTGCCGCCCGTGTATTCAATCACGGTGCCTCCGGGCTTGAGTCGTCCATCAGCCTCAGCCTGCGAAATCACAGCGTTGGCCATCCGATCTTTCATACTGCCGGTTGGATTTTCCCATTCGAGCTTCACCAGAATTTCCGCTCCATTGGAAGGAACAATCTTGCGAAGCTGAACCAGCGACGTGTTTCCGATGGCATCAAGAATGTGCATAGCGTGGACGCTCCTTGTTGTAACTGGGTTCTGGATGAGATGTCACGCAGCGTGTTTCGAGTCAAATGAAAAGACATGCCAGATTTTCCCATCATTCTTGAAAGGGGTTGGGTCAACGGCGGTACCGGTAAAATCAGCAATCGCACGTTCCCAGAAAGCAATTGCCTTTTGATTTTGATCTATCACCCGAACTTCCCACGCTCCTGGAAACTTTTTCCAAATCTCTGCTGCCACCTGTTTTCCAATGCCAAGCCGACGATAGCCACGCAGAATAAAAAATTCCGCCATATCCCAGATATTTTCATCACCGGAAATTCGAGAACCTTTGTGAATAAAGACAAATCCAGCCCAGTGACCATCAACGGCAACCAGAAACGGAAACCGATGTGGTTCTGTCCAGTATAACGGAAGCTGCGGATAGCCAAATCGCCCGACGGTATCAAGCTTCAGGTCCATAAACTCAGTAAAATCATAAATATACAACTCAAGCAAGTTTGCAAGAATTGGTTTCTGCTCGGGCAAAGCTGGAAGGATTTCAATCGAGACGGCCAAGCGATTTGAGGGAATTTTCATATAAGGCTTGTCAGAGCAAGGTTTGCAAAAACAAATTTGAGTATTTTGGAAGGGTTAGAATAGTAGTTTAGTTACAGCTCCAAGTCAGGAATCTTCCGTCAGATAGACATGTTCCCAGATATAATGAAATGCGCATCCCGGTGTTGGTTTCAAAGCCCGTGAAGCCCAGTACCCCTCTTCAGTTTTAATAACCGTCCGACCAATGGAATAAAATGCGGGAAATTCACGAGCGATAAGTTGCCCGGCTCGCCTCGCAGTAACTGGTTTGGTTGATGCTGTTTCGACAAAGCGTGTTTCGACGAGGTGGCGTTGGCGCTCACCAGCGCCTCCGCTCTCGTGATACCGATGGAGTGTTACACGTGCCATAGTGTTAACCCAATTGAGCTATTTTTATCTGGATCAGCTTTCTCCGCTCAAGGATTCCTGTCATTCAGGCCACCCTGTGAGTGCAACTTCAGTCAGTTCCTGAAGGTCAGGCTCTTCAGTATACACTTCGGCATACAGATCGGCGGAGACTTGAAGTTGTTGCTGTTCAAGTTCGCGCTGTAAATGTGCCAGTGCGGCACGAACCAGAGCGCTTTTGTCCTTAAAACCAAATTTGTGATACTGGCCAACAAATTCCAACTGTGATTGATCAAGACTAAATTTTGCCTGAATCATAACCCCTCATATACACCCCCAAATGAAGCCCCTGGACCATGGCCAGATCGGAGGCATTGTGGCTTGGGATGATAAATTGTCAAGCGGCTCATCAAACTCAGAAGCTTTCAAAGACAATCTCAGACCAATCAGGAAATCCACCGACCGCATCCTGGAGCTGAAACCGATTTCCAACCGTTCGGAGTCCAAATGTATGCCTCTGTGCCGCCCGAGCCACCGAGCGAAAATCCCTGCAATTTGTAAGCCCAGGTCAGGTACACCAGGTTCCTTTCTTCCAGAAAACAAAACAGGAGCTGGGTTCTTTCCCTTAGCTGGGCTTTGCTCCTTTCCTTACACATGGCAAGGAATTCTTCCGGTGTGCAGGGTTCCAATTCCTGAGAACCACGTTTCCACGCCTGGATAATGTGCTCTGGTTTTGGAGGACGAAGAAAAAATCGCAATTCGAAGCTCGACTTATATTGTTTCCGCTGCAAACACTCAGAGGTCACCAGCGCCGCGTGGTGCACAAGACCCACAAAGAGCCGTTGCTGGGTTTTTGTGATGAGTTGATCAATGTCCATTTGATTTGCGGCTCAATCCCTAAATATCAACAGAATCTGGGGTTGCCGTTCGTTCTTTCTCTACAAACTGGGGTTCTATAACACGCTTTATTTATCCAGGTCTTCCCGGTGCTCGCGCAGGAGTGCCAGAAAATCATCAAAGGTTGTGGCAACTTCTTCCGTGAAATTTGACAACTCTACGTCCCAGATTGTATCGAGTCCTGCTGCCTTGCATCGAAAATGTTCAGTCAATGCTTGTTCATTGTACCAAACAACGACTCTGGGAGAACCTTCTTCCTTAAAACTGAAACACAGTAAATCGGCATAGTTCACCTGCATCTCATCAGGATGGTGTGGGCCTGAATAGAGAATGGCAAATGGCTGAAGAAAAACCCCACACCCTTCTGAGATGTTGGCAATGCCCTGGATATGATCCCAACTCCAATCCAGTCGAATGTCTTGACCTGGGTGAAGCCAGGAATCTTGAAATGGCGGTGGTAGCGTTTCTTCAGTTGCAAAATTGAGAAATCTGCCAACTCTGTGGGGAATCCCTTTGACCGACCTAAACCATTGTTTCTTTGGAATACCTCCGTGGTATTTGGAGATGTGGTTTATGTAGGACAGGTCAAAAGACCTTCCTGGCAATTCATCTACCAAACAGGCTTCAATGGACTTCAGTTTTTGGAGGTTCAGCGGACCCACAAATGAATCAGGTTCATACTCCAGGTCAATTTCACCCGTCATCAACAGGTTCTCCTTATTTTGTATTGATATGATCATGAATTTAGGCGGTCAAGTACAATCGGTGGCGCCAGTTATGCCCGCCACGAAATTGAATGCTCAACCTGACCAAGGCGTCCAGATTTTCCCTGGCCGTGAACGTGAAACACCTGCCCGCACCCATAGCGTGGGCCAAGCGCATACTCGAAAATCAGAGACTTACGGTCTGCGCTGATAGAAAACCTGACTTCTCCCACGGAGAAAAACATTTGGTCAGGAGTTTCTGAAACGTGACTGATGCCTGGATCATCCGGTTCAATCAAAATCAGGTGTTCATCACCAGAGTAGCGCCATTGCCGTTTTCGAAATCCCCGGCAGGTTGCGTTTGTGAAATTACCATCAGAATATTCTGAGATGATCAAGGTGCCTGGGGGTGGACCGAAGTCAGGGCCCATTCGCTCACTCTCTTGCCGGGCACGATTCCACAGGCGGCGAACTTCAGCAAAAGCAAGTGAATACAACCAGTCAGTTTTCCAGCCCATACGCCGTTGATCTGAGAGTCCAGATAGTCATTCATCCCCAAGCTTATTCATCGTAGGAACGGAGGTACAATTTGCCTTCATAATCAACCAGGCCAAGCACAATCTGCTCTAAGAAACCATGCCTGCCCAGCACATTTCGTTGAAAGGATTCATCAGCGGCAAAACAGACTCCGACATCAAAACAATATCCCAAAACCGTTAAGGTAACAGGATGGCGAAAGGTGGTAAACATCCCCGTAGCGGTACTGATGCGAACCAGGTAGCCATCTTCAATGACCAGCCCTAACTGTTCGCCATACTGCCGGGCGAAAATACAGTCAGTTGAGCCGGTGTCAAGTTTGGCATTGGTGATGACCGATACGCCTGCCAGGCTGAGTGTAATTGGAAGACTGATGCCAGGCTGACCGGCGTCATACTCGTAAAGGTGCGAATATTCCACAAGATAGCCCATTACCAGCCTCCCGTGTAACCGACGTAATCCGGCGGATGAACAAACGATATAAAAGCATTGTTCACACCGGCGCGTTTGGCTGCCGTCGCGGCTTCAGGAAAGTTTCTACCAGTCGCTACAAGCCGGTCACCATCTAGCGCAACATATTGACCGCCGTATTGTTCACGGTTCGCTTTCAGCCAGGCCAGATGCTGTTGGCGGCGGATTTCAGCTACCTCAACAATATTCTTTTCAGGTTGGGTTGGTAGAGTGGGTTGGTCGGCGGCCTTCATCTGCTCTGTCAGAAATTGCCAAACTTCCGCCTGTTCCTGTCGGGTTAAAGCTGCTAATTGTTCTTTGATGGTCTCGATCATTCTTGTTGACATGATTTCTCCTCTAACCCAGCTCAATCATACTTTTAAAGGTTCATTCCGCCTTCGCTGCATCCTGAATCTCAACCCTCCCGACCATAACGCGAACCAACTCAACCGGCGCGGGTGTAATTTTCAGCGGCAGAATTTTGTCGGTTGTCTCGCGGGGAATCAGATAGAAAACCCGCAACCCTTCGGCAGTCCAGACATCATTCCAGGTTTTGACCATGGCTTTGGCTTCTTTTTCATACAAACTATTTGCCACCAGAAGCGTCTCGATTTCTGTTTTAAATACCTCCAGTGACTGAGCTTCAAGTGCAGGGCGTTCGATTCGAAGCTCTTCCATAGCCAGATCGTGGATGGCAAATCCCACTTTTCCTCCGGTATTTTCAAAAACAGCGACTTTCGTGATTGGCTCTAAGCCATTGTTTTTCACCACAATCTGGCGGCCATCAAGCCTGACGCCCAGCGGCAAATCAAACGTGCCGACCCCACGGTAAAAGAGGAATTTTTCAAGCTGTTCGCCAGTGCTCGCTTTTTTCACCCGAACTGGCACCGCATCGGTTTCACGAGCCGGGTAATAGTGACTTTCTTCCGGTTCTTTCAAAAAGTTTGGCTCAGCCGTCGGGTCAATCACGCAATTTTTCCAGCTAATGCCATGCCCACGAAAGCCGGTGTCTGGATAATATTCGCTGATCTGGCCATTGGGGAACTCGACATCCACGGAGACAGTCATTTTCTTCGAGGTGTAGAAGTAAATCACCGGTGTTTCCATCCGCACTGTTCCCTGGATACCGTTTTTCGGATGATACACTCGCACAAATCCTGGTAAGTCGCGGGGTGCATTGAGCGGGTTCCAGGTTTTGACCGTGCCATTGGGTTCGACATGGGTGGTAAACGTGCCCCATTCGTGGGCAATCAGTCGCTTTTTCTGTGCCTGAGTATCAACCGGAAACCATACCATTCCCAAACAAAGACACAGGGAAACAATCAACCAGAGGCATTTGCGTTGCATAGGTGGAAATTCCTTTCAGCAGTTGTCGGCCTGGATCTGCTCTGAAAACCCACCTGCTGACGCAGGTGGGACTGACATTAACCGATTGTGGGAAAATCAGATGGAGATTCCAGAGAGGAATCCGATTGGATGTCGCGTTTGATGCCGTGACCGGGCTTCAACGTTTGCGGTGCAACTGGTTGAACGCGAAAGTTTTCAACTGGACCTTCGACGGTATCAAATGATGGTGGTTTAGCCGGTTTTGACGCAAAACCTTCAATTGGGCCTTCGACCGTTTCAGAGCCGTGGGAAAACACCGGTTTGGCGGTGGGTTTGGGAAGTTCGATTTTCTCGGCAATGGTTTCACTATCCCCAGGTGGCACGGGTATATCTGAACCATCCACAACTGTCGGGTAATCACCACCGTTCCCCGTATGCCTGATGTCATCCACGGTTTGCTGGTCACCAGGAAGCTCCACAAACGTCGGACTCTCTATCGGATTCTCAATCTGGGTTTCAGCCAGTGTCACTTCTGAATAAGCACTGGTCTGGATTTTTGGAACGTCTGGCGCGGTTGACCGCTGGCCAAACTCATGCGCCGTAGTGTGGCCCATCCCCCAGACCTGCTGAAATCCACTATCGAGTTTGCGGGTTGCTTCATCTTGCTGTTTGGCAAGGGTCTCAAGAACCGCTTCGAAGCGCTCGGCAAATTCTCTCGCAGTGGGACGCTGATCAGGATCTTTCACTAAGGTCTGCATCACAATCGCTTCAACTTTTTCGGGAATGGCAGAGTTGTATTCCCGGATCATCGGCGGTTTTTTGTTCATGTGCGCCATGACCAGATTGACCATGCTGTTGGATTCCGCAACAAAGGGCAGTTTCCCAGTCAGCATCTGAAACACCATAATTCCAAGACTATACACATCAGAGCGTCCGTCATAGGGGCGATTTCCCCATCGTTCAGGCGCCATATACACCGGCGTTCCCACAATCCCACCCGTTGCGGTCAGATGCTGATACTCGCCGCCTGGGTCTTCCTCGACCAGTTTGGCAATGCCAAAATCAACCACTTTGACGATTTCGCCTTCCGGTGCCCGATGGAGAAAAATATTGTCCGGTTTGATGTCGCGATGAACGATGCCAATCCGGTGGGCTTCAGCTAAGGCTGCACAGACCGGCGTCAAAATTTGGGCAGTGCGCTGGAGTGAAAGTATTTTGTTTCGTTTCAACTCAGCCGCCAGTGAATGGCCACTAAGCAACTCCATCACCAGATAGGCAATACCTTCGGTTGAAATCCCCGAATCAAGTACTGAGATTGCATTTGGATGATTAACCCGTGAAGCTGACACACCTTCAAGTCGAAACCGCTCAACAGCTTCGGCAGAGTCATTTCCGCGACTTGGACGAAAGACTTTGACGGCAACGGTTCGATTTAAGGCCAGATGGGTCGCCCGAAAGACAGCGCCAAACCCACCTGAACCAATCTTTTCCTCCAGCCGATATTTCCCTTCCAGTACCGTTCCGGGCAACGCTTCAGCCAGAGCGGAGAAAATTCGATCTGCCCGTTGTTGAGAAGCAATCAATTCCTCATTTTTGCGATTGAGTTCAATGACTTTCTGATCCAGTTCCTGGTTTTTGCGTTCGGTTTCCTGGTTGGCCAGATCCAACTGATCAACTTTTTGCGCCAGTTCGGTGTTGGCCTGGTCCAGCGCAGCCGTTCGCTCGGCTACCTTGTGTTCGAGTTCGCGGTTTTGACGCTCCAGGCGTTTCAGGCGATAGCGAACACCGCCATAAATCAGCCATGAACCACCAAAAATGTAGAAAAAATAGGCCCATTTCGTTTTCCAAATCGGAGGGATCACGCGGATTCGAATCTCCGCCCCAGTTTCGTTCCAGACGCCATCGTGATTACTCGCTTTGACCCGAAAGACATAGTCGCCGCCGTCCAGATTGGTATAGGTGGCGACGCGCTGGCCGCCAGCCGGAATCCAATCTTCGTTAAATCCTTCAAGTTTAAACAGATATTGATTTTTACCAGGGTTGGAGAAACTGAGTCCGGCAAACTCAAAGGAAATGAAGTTGTCTTTGTAATTGATTTCGAGTTCTCTGGTTTCGGAAATCGCGGTTTCCAGCTTGACCAGACTGTTGAATTTCCGGAAACCGGTGACAACCACTGGCGGCAGGTACTCACTCTTCACGATTTTGGCCGGGTCAAACAGGTTAAACCCATTGACACCACCAAAAAGCATTGTGCCATCACTGGTTTTGAGCGAAGCGCCCATATTGAATTCATTGCTCTGCAGCCCATCACCGACGTCGAAATTCCACACACGGATGGTCCAGCGACCAGCTTCCCGTTTCGGCGTCAGGCGCGAGAGTCCGACATTGGTGCTAATCCAGATGTTACCAGCATCATCTGGCAAAATACCGTAAACGGCATTATTGGGGAGACCTTCAGTCTCACGAAAGGAATAAAAAACCCGCTGTGCTCGATCAAAGCAACTGAGGCCATCTTTGGTACCAATCCAGAGTAGCCCGTTTGGCGCTTCGGTTACCGACCAGACCAGATTACTGCACAAACTCAAGGAATCATTGGGGTTATGCAAAAAATTCTCAAACGTCTTGCGGGTTCGATCAATGACGATTAACCCAAGCTCTGATCCAAGCCAGAGCCTGCCAGCCTGATCTTCATAGAGCGCACGGGCTTCTTTCAAGCCTGGGAGTCCTGGAATCTCTGACGCCAGGGGGATAAATTCATTTCGCTCCGGAAGAAATCGCCCAAGTCCAAACCCACGAACACCAACCCAGACCGTACCATCCCGCGAACAGAAAACCAGCCGAATGTCGTTTCCTGGTAGCCCATTGGGAGATTTTGGGTTACTGGCAAAGTTGGTACAGGTTCGGCTGGTCAGATCAAACAGCGACAATCCGCCATTGAACGTGGCAATCCAGAGATGCCCCTGCCCGTCCGGGCAAACTGACCAGACATTGTCGTTGGGAAGGCTGCGCGGGTCGCTGTCTTTGTGCCGATAGGTCGTCACATTGCCGGTTATGGGGTCAAAATTCGAAAGTCCACCTTCAAACGTCCCCGCCCAGATTCCCTGATTGCGGTCTTCCGCAAAGCAAAACACGTTGTTTGAGGGGAGTGATTTTGGATTCTGTGGATCATGGGAAAAGGTCGAGAACCGCTGCAGGTTTGGGTCAAAGCAGCATAATCCGCCGCCAAATGTCCCAACCCACAGGAGCCCCGCCCGATCTTCATAAATAGCCCACACAATATTGCTGCTCAGACTGCCAGGGTTCTGCGGCTGATTCTGGTAGGCAATAAATCCATTTTGCTCAGGAAGATACCGGCACAATCCTCCGCCCCACGTTCCAACCCATACCTGCCCCTTTCGGTCTGTATAGATCGTCCAGATGCGATCTACGCTGATGGAATTGAACTCACCGGCCTTTGCCCGATATACCTGAAACTGTTGTGTTGCCTGGTCAAAACGACAGACACCACCACCGTCTGTCCCAACCCAGATATTCCCTGCCTGGTCAGCACACAAAGCAGTTATTTTCAGGTGACTGAGTGAAGCTGGATTTTGAACCTCTGGACGATACACAGTGACCCTGTGAGTCACCGGATTGAAGATGCGGATTCCATCTTCAGAGCAGCCAAGCCACACATTTCCTGATGAATCTTCAACAATATCAACAATTTCCGCTTTAGGGTCATCCTGAAGAAACCGCTCAAACTTCTGGGTTTGTGGGTCAAACCGGCTCAATCCACCATCAAATGTTCCAATCCATAACCGTCCGGCCCGATCTTCATACAGTGTGCGAATATTGTTTCCGCTGATGCTTTGTTGATCATTCGCTGAATGCTGGAACGTTTCAAACCGATCATGCTCGCGGTCATACCGGCACAGCCCTTGGTGCGTTCCAATCCAGAGTGTTCCCTGGCGGTCTTCACACAGCGCCATGACATCATTATTGGCAAGCGAAAAGGAATCACGAGCCTGATTGCGGTAAATGGTAAATCCATACCCGTCAAAGCGGTTGAGACCATCGTTAGTGCCAACCCACAAAAAGCCGCGCCGGTCCTGCAAGACACACCAGACAGTGGATTGCGACAGTCCATCTTCAAGGCTATACCGCTGGAACCGCGCCTGGGCCGGAACATTACCCAATACCGGCACACCACAGGCAACAATCCCAAGACAACCAATGAGAAACAGGAAGCAGAATTCGGGGAATCTCTGACGCGGCATCAGTTCAAATTCCTTGCAAAGAGAATGCGTGAGCCAAAGCTGGGCAATGGCTGTCAAAACGACCTATGATTGACCGGAACAAAACAGAACAGTGAGGATTCCAAAAGACGGTACTTTTGACAGTGACAGGTGTCAACCTTTTTGGAATGTAGAATTAAGAATGAAGAATTGAGAAACTTTGCAGAATGTAGAATTGAGAATTGAGAATTGAGAAATTCAGTGGATAAAATCTTTATTCTTCATTCTCAATTCTTCATTCTCCATTTGCCCACCCGCTCACGCAGGCGGTACTGACTCTTTCACTCCCTTTATGCCTCAACTCGACAGTCAGGAAGATCTCATCATTAAACGGGCGCTGGAACAGGGGTTACTCAACGAAGCCGACCTCAATCGGTTTGGTGATATGGACACCCTCGCCCAGCTTCCCCAACAGACGCCATCCAAATGGGGACGGCGGATTGACTTTTTTATTCTCAAAGGACGCCTGGACGAAGATACCGTCCGGGCGCTGGCTGGTCGTGAAGTCTATGCCAGCACTGAACCGCTGCTTGGAAAAGGCGAAACTACCGTTTTAAGGCTGCCAACTCTGACTGTGGGCCAGGTCTTTCACGGATTGCTCGTCCATAGCCAGCTTGGCGAGGGCGCGATGGGTGCCGCCTATCTGGCCAGCCATCCAGTTTTGAAGTCTCCGCTAATTATCAAAACCTTTAAGTCTTCACCAGAGGCAAACCTGTTCAAAGAAGCTCATCTGGCAGCCCGCGTCGCCTCTCCGTATGTGGTAAGCGTGCTTGATGCCGGAATTGAAAATGGTCTCCCGTTTACGGTTCTGCGCTATGTAGATGGGATTGACCTCTGGGAATTGACCACCCGTGTGATGAGTCTTGGGCGGTTGCTTCCAACCAGTGTCGTCACGCGCATTGTCATTGATGCGGCCCAGGGTTTACACACGATTCATCAGGCTGGGGTCGTCCATCGAGACGTGAAACCACCGAACCTGTTTTTAAGCGGTGACGGTACGACGATTTTGGGTGACTTCGGGATTGCGGTTGACACCAGTGCTTCCCACGAACAACCCAATATTGCTGGAACACTGATGTTTATGGCGCCCGAACAGGCGCTGAGCAGTAATCTGGACCGGCGGAGTGATATTTATTCGCTCGGCGCAACCGGGCATTACCTTGCCACAGGCAAATTTGTCGTCGAAGCCCACAATCTGGTCGAACTCGCCAAAGCCCAGAGTCATCCGTACACGCCGCCTCCAACCGATGACCCAGGCAAAGCTTACTTTTTTTCAGTCATTTCCCGAATGCTCAGGCATCAACCAGAGGACCGTTACCAGACGGCTGAAACCACGGCCCGGATGCTCAAAGTGATTGCCGAGCCGATGCCGCGCTATACACTGGCCACCTCATCGGAAGCCGTTGTCGGAAAAATTCGACTGGTCCTTCAGGTGGGCGATATCGCAACCCAGGAAGCCGGCGTCATCGTCAATGCCGCCAATACCATGATGTTGATGCGCGTTGGTGTTGCCGGTGCATTGCACCGCGCCGGAGGACCCGAAATTGAACAGGAAGCTCAAACCCATGCTCCAGTTCCAATGGGCGAAGTCGTCTGGACGAAAGCCGGGAATCTCCGCGCAGCCTGGGTCGCCCACGCCGTGGCGGCGATTGATGGTGCGATTTGTTTGCAACGCTGTACCCTGCGGGCGTTGCTCGGTGCCGAAGCCCGGTTACAATCCTCGATTGTCTTTCCGGCACTTGGCTCTGGCGTGGGCGAAGTCCCAATGGATCTGGTGGCAAAACTGATGCTCGAAGCCATTCGCACCTTCGCCAGCCTGCAACTTCCGTCGGTGCGACTGATCAAAATCGTGCTTCGTGACCAGGATGCCCTCACCCGCTGGCAAACGATTTTGCAGGCAATGTAATACATTTTGGAGTGCTGTGACTTGTCACAGCTTTGGTATGTTCAACC